>JAJXWO010000006.1 GCA_021781535.1 Deltaproteobacteria bacterium
AGAGTCCGAGCGTAACTAGCAGCCCGGCCTTGCGCCCTTGCTGGGCTGCCTGGGTCATGACAAACAGGTTGTCCGGACCGGGGGAGAGGGCCAGCAGTACCGAGGTGGTAAAAAACATGAAGAGTATTTTGGGATCAATCATGCGCGCTCCCCTGCTGTTTGTGAAGGTAATTTTCGTCATAATGGTGTACAAGGAAATGGCTGTCAAGCCTGACGGCCGAAATATAATTCAAATCGTGCGAACAGGTGGGCACATAAGGAAACGCCATGACCAGAATCACCCTCAATAAAAACGAAGAGCGACGAATCAAATCCGGTCACCCCTGGGTGTTCAGTAATGAGATCCGTGAGGTCGCCGGAGATAGTTCTGCCGGGATCGCGGCAGAACTATATGACGCGGCAGGCAGCTTTATCGGTGTCGGCCACTATAACCCGCATTCGCTGATCGCTTTCCGGCTGGTTTCCCGGCAACGGGAGGATATCGATACGGCGGCGTTCTTTGAAGGGCGTATTACTGCCGCTCTGGCCCACCGCACGGCACGCTACCCCGGTTTGACCACCTATCGTGCCGTTTATGGCGAGAGCGATTTTCTGCCGGGGCTGGTTGTGGACAGATACGGAGAGTACCTGTCGGTACAGTTCCTCTCCGCCGGTATCGACAGCCGCCGCGAGCTGATTGTGGCAGCGCTGCGGAAAATATTTGAGCCGCTCGGCATCATTGCCCGCAACGATGTGAGCGTCCGCAAGCTGGAAGGGCTGGACGAAAAGATTGAAACGTTGTGGGGTGAAATACCGGAACGGGTTGATATGGAAGAGAACGCTCTTTCGTTTCAGGTAAACCTGCGCGAAGGGCAGAAAACCGGCGCTTTTCTGGATCAGAAGCAGAATCATCTGCTGCTGCGGGACATCAGCGCGGGAAAGAACGTACTCGACTGTTTCTGTTACACCGGGAGTTGGGCGGTGCATGCCGCTTCGTTCGGGGCGGCGTCGGTCCTCGGGGTCGATATTTCGGCGCGAGCCGTAGGACAGGCGAGCAGCCACGCCAAGCTGAACAAAGTGTCCGACCGGGTGAAGTTCGAGGAGTGCGATGCCTTCGAACGGCTTCGCTCGCTCCATCAGGAAGGGCGCCGTTTCGGGGTGATTGTCATGGACCCCCCCGCATTCGTTAAAAGCCGCAAGAATATTGCCGAGGCGACCAAAGGGTATCTGACCGTCAACCGCCGCGCCCTCGAACTGCTGGAGCCGGGCGGCTACCTGATCACCTGTTCTTGCTCGTACCACATGGGGCGTGAGGCATTCCGCGAGATGTTGATTCAGGCGGCCCGGCTGGCGAAGCGTGAGGTGCGGCTCGTGGAAACCTGCAGTCAAGCGGCAGATCATCCGGTATTGCTGTCGTTCCCGGAGTCTGAATATCTGAAATGCTTTGTGCTGCAGGTGGTGTGAGCTACCGAGTTCTAAAAAGCCATAAGCCTCATGATTACCTTCAAGAGTACTTGGATTTTGAACTTAAAAATTGTTCTCAAATAAGTTACAAACGCAGCTGATATGAGAACAGGTGATGGATGAGGTGATTATGTCTGACAGATTCAGCGAACATATCGTCTTTGTCGACGAAAGTGGGGATCATGGTCTGAAGTCAATCGACCCGAACTATCCCGTGTTCGTGTTGGCATTCTGTATCTTTCACAAGACCGAATATGCAAATACTCTTGTGCCAGAAATGAAGCATTTCAAGTTCAAACATTTTGGCCATGATCAGGTGATTCTTCACGAAACCGACATCCGCAAGGACCGTGGTAATTTTGCCATTTTAAAGACTCGCGAAAAGAAAGAAGCGTTCTTAAACGAACTGTCGGACATTGTTGAGGCTACTAAATTCACGTTTGTGGCGTCAGTCATCCAGAAAGAGGCATTGCTTGCACGGTATTCCAATCCGGAGAATCCGTATCATGTTGCACTCGGATTCGGGCTGGAAAGGGTTTTCTTCTATCTGCAGAGTATTGGAGCGGCAGAGGGAAAGACCTACATTGTCGTAGAGAAGCGCGGTAAACAAGAGGATGCTGATTTGGAACTTGAATTTCGTCGTGTCTGCGATGGCAACAATTACCAGCGAACGGCGTTGCCTTTTGAAGTTGTTTTTGCCGACAAGAAGAGCAATTCGGCAGGGCTACAGATGGCTGACCTGGTAGCACGACCGGTAGGCATGAAGATTCTGCGCCCCGACCAACCGAACCGTGCATATGAAATTATCGAGAGGAAGTTTTACCGAAACGGGAGAGGGCAGTATAAAGGTTGCGGGCTGAAGTGCTTTCCCTGAAATAACAAAAGGCCCCAACGAATCCGTTGAGGCCAACTGTCGACCGGGAATCCCCAGTCCTTGAAAAAACTCTACCGGCACTGCGTGTATTTGTCAATAAAATGATTTTATAATTTATTGTTGAGGAAATGCCTTCCTATAACGTGCATAAGTAATATGTCAGTAATTTCAGTATATTGTTTGTCGTCTGCTAACATCAATGGGCAGTATGCTCACGAACAGTAACTAGAAAACCACTGCCTCGACTGTTGCTCTACATTCTTCATGAAATGGGAAATGTAGACGCGACCCCGCACGACCCTCAACAACGAGTTAAGCGCATCAAAAATGAATTTAACTGGATTGACAGAAAAATCATAAAGGAGCCTCACAGTGCTTGTATTCAAGGAAACAAAATTTATCAAGGCACCATTCGACAGCGAAGCTGAACTTGAACAAGTTGTCGTCGATAATTACGAGTATTTGTTTGGCCCTGACTCTTTTTACCTTCCTAAAACTCTTATTAAAACAGCTGATGGTGTGGGAACTATACCTGATGGCTTTGCAATTGATATCGGACAGAGAAAATGGTACATCGTCGAGGCAGAATTAGGACACCACGATGTTTGGAACCACATCGCAAAACAAGTTTCAAAGCAAATTGTCGCGTCGCTTCAACTGACAACCAAGCAAAAGTTAGAAGATATATCGGCGGATATGTACGAAAAGGATGATTATACAAAGGAAAAGTTTTCAAACTTGGGAATAACTTCTGTAAATGTCAGAAAGATTATTCGCGACATACTGAATGAAGACCCAATAATCGGCATTCCGATAGACAGTATTCCAAACGACCTAAAAGATTGGGCACGCCAGCAACGACACAAGGTTAAGCTGTGGATCATTAATAAATTTGTCGAATTGAACAATGTTAAAAATGTTGTGTTTGAATTTCCTGAAGAGTTCAGGCCTGCTCTTGACACAGAGGAAGAAAGTGAACCACCAAAACCCAATACTGAAATTAAACAATACGATGTAGAGCTTATCGATATGATTTCGGCGAATTTGTTAAATACATCGGACAAGCTTTTTATGTCGTATAAACCCCGCAATGGACAACCCAAAAAATACGAAGCTATCATTTCCGCAGATGGGGCACTAGAAGTTTTGGGTCAAACATTTAGTTCGCCGAGCTACGCCGCATTGGCCGGCATTCAAGACGCTGGTAGTGATCGAAAAACTGTCAATGGTTGGACATCCTGGAAAACTGAAAATGGGCAAACTTTGGCGGATCTCCGCGAAAAACTCCTTAATACAGCTACGAGTCAAAACGCCTAACCACGTCCTTTGACCTGCCCTAAAAAACTGGCAGGTCAAGGCCGGCCCCGTTTTGCCGCTCTATTTCGCCCATCAAGCAACCCTATTCAAAATTCCATGAATCCGGATTGAACGTGACCGTGAAAGGACCCAACCATGAAAACCGGCAGAAACGATCCCTGTCCCTGCGGTAGCGGCATCAAATACAAGAAGTGCTGCGCCGACAAAGAGAGCAGCGGTGGCCAACAGCCAAGAACCGGTTCACCGCTGGATGCCTTGAGAGAATTGCTCAAAGGGCAGGATTTCGGCTCGCTGGATGAGGCCAACGCCTTCATCAGCAAACATATGCAACAGCAAAGTCAGGCTGTCATCGATGACTTTCATGGCCTGTCCTCGGAACAGATGCATCGCTTGCTCTATTTCCAGTTTGAAACGCCCGATCTGGTTTCCTTCCCGGCTTGCCTCGACATTACCCCGGAAGCTCCAGTCCTCAGGTTGTTCAAGCTGCTTGTCGATGCCATCGGTGATGACGGCCTGAAAACGACCGCCACCGGGAATCTGCCTCGGAACTTCTGCCGGGAGGCGGCTAAGGCATATTGGGGTGAAGAGGAATACGCACGCTGGTCGCGCCACGGAGAGATTCGCTCGGAGGATGAGTTTGCCGAACTGAATGTTGCACGGATTGTGGCTGGATTGGCTGGACTGATCAGGAAGTACAAGGGGAAATTCATCATCGGCAAAGAATGCCGTAAACTGCTGGCGGAACAGGGCATGGCAGGCATCTATCCGCGCCTGTTTCGAGCCTTTGCCAAGGAATACAACTGGGGTTACGTTGACCGGTGGGAGGAAATTCCCATGGTTCAACACTCCTTCCTGTTTACGCTCCATCTGCTGAACAAATATGGTGCAGAGTGGCGGTCGAACCATTTCTATGAAGACAGCTTTCTAAAAGCATTCCCGATGGTGTTGCGAGAAGTGCCGCCTACGCCGGAGTACTACACACCGGAGAAATCCTTGCGAAACTGCTATTCGTGGCGCTGTCTGGAGCGATTTGCTCGGTTCATGGGATTGGTGGAAATTGAGCGTGATCCGGCTGATCGGTACTCTGAGGATTTTCGCCTGAGAAAGTTGCCTCTGCTGGATCACGTGGTGCAGTTTCATTTGTAATGCTCAAAGCACCTTGCCAGGGTAATGTTGTCAGCCTTTGAATGTACAGGAAACCATCAATGGACTACATAGCCGATTTACATATCCACTCCCCCTATTCACGCGCCACCAGCCCGCAGAGCACCCTTGCCGGTCTGGCGGGGTGGGCGCGGGTCAAGGGGATTCAGGTGATCGGCACCGGTGACTTTACCCATCCCGGCTGGTTCGCCTGTCTGAAGGATGAGCTGGAACCGGCCGAACCGGGGTTGTTCAAGCTGAAGAACGAGGCCGCCATTGTCTCGCCGCTGGCTGAGGTGACGCCGTCTGCGGCTCCGGTGCGCTTTCTGCTTTCGGCCGAGATCAGCAGCATCTATAAACGTCATGGCGCGGTGCGCAAGGTGCACAACCTGCTCTATGTGCCCGATTTTGTTTCGGCCGAGCGGCTGAACGCCCGGCTGGGAAGCATCGGCAATATCAAATCAGACGGACGTCCGATCCTCGGACTGGACAGTCATGATCTGCTGGAGATTATGCTGGAGTTGGCGCCCGAAGGCTTCCTGGTGCCGGCCCACATCTGGACCCCCTGGTTCTCCCTGTTCGGTTCCCGGTCGGGATTCGACCGTATCGAGGATTGTTTCGGCGACCTGACGCCGCATGTCTTCGCCCTGGAAACCGGGCTTTCCTCCGACCCGGACATGAACCGGCTGATTTCCGGGCTGGACCGCTTCAGCCTGATCTCCAACTCCGACTGCCACTCGCCGTCCAAGCTGGGGCGCGAGGCCAACCTCTTTTCCACCGGGCTCGATTTTTTCTCCCTGCGGGATGCTATTCGCGACGGTCGGCGTGACACGTTCAGGGGTACGGTGGAGTTCTTTCCCGAAGAGGGGAAATACCATGCCGACGGGCACCGTGCGTGTCGGGTCTGCCTTGAACCCGCGGAGACGCGCCGTCTCGGGTTGCGCTGCCCGGTGTGCGGCAAGCCGCTCACCGTCGGGGTCTTGCACCGGGTTATGGAGTTGGCGGACCGGGAGCAACCGCTCCATCGCGACGACTCACCCCGGGTATTCAGCCTGATTCCACTCTCCGAACTGCTGGGAGAAATCACCGGCGTCGGACCGGCCTCCAAGAGGGTGATGGAGCAGTATCGCCGCTGCATTGCCCGTTTCGGATCGGAATTCAACCTGCTCCTGCATGCCCCGCTTGAAGAGATCAGGCATGAAAATCCGCTCCTGGGGGAGGCGCTGGCACGGATGCGGGGCGGACAGGTGATCCGAACACCGGGCTTTGATGGCGAATATGGGGTGATCCGGGTCTTTGAGGAGGGAGAAATTCTCCTGGCCTGATATTTGACCCTGATTCCGGCTGGCGGTACAATGGATATCATGCGATAGGAGGGTGCAGCCCATGTCACTTCCTCACCAGTTGAGCAAAATATCCGCTACCGTCTGGGAGCTTCCGGTTACCTACAAGGAAGGTATGCGGGTTCCGGCCCGCATCATTGCCACGGAGGCGCTTCTGACCGGCATGGAGGCGGGTGTGTTTGACCAGGTTGCCAATGTTGCCTGCCTCCCCGGCATTCTTAACTATTCCTGGTGCATGCCGGACGGACACTGGGGCTACGGTTTTCCGATCGGTGGTGTTGCTGCTTTCGATCCGGACAGTGGCGTGATATCGCCGGGCGGGATCGGGTTTGACATTAACTGCGGTATGCGACTCTGTTTGACCACACTGACCGAGGAGGAAGTACGGCCGCGCATTCGTGAACTGGTTGACGAGCTGTTCTTTGCGATTCCGACCGGCGTCGGCTGTACCGGATTCGTTCGCTGTTCGCGCAGCATGTTCCGACGGGTAATCGAGAACGGTTCCCGCTGGTGTGAGGAGAACGGCTACGCGTTGGCGGACGATATCGAAATGACCGAGGAGGGGGGGTGTTTCGCGGGAGCCGATGCCGACGCTTGCAGCGACAAAGCGATTGAACGGGGTTTCAACCAGATTGGTACCCTCGGTTCGGGTAATCATTACTGTGAAATTCAGGTGGCGCGGCCGGAGAATATCTTTGATGCAGCAACTGCCCGGGCTTTCGGCATAACCGTCCCGAACCAGGTGGTGATCATGTTTCACTGCGGCAGCCGCGGTTTCGGCCATCAGGTTGCCACCGACTACCTCCAGTCCTTTCTGAAGGTCATGACCACCAAATACGGCATCAGGCTGTATGATCGGGAACTGGCGTGCGCTCCGTTCCGTTCCCCCGAGGGGCAGGCCTATTTTGCCGCGATGAAGTGCGCTGCCAACATGGGGTTTGCCAATCGCCAGGTGATCCTCCACCGTATCCGCGAGGTTTTTTCCCGCATTTTTCAACGTTCACCGAAAGAGCTGGGGATGGAGATGGTCTACGATGTGGCACACAATACTGCCAAGCTGGAGAAACACTCTATCGACGGAGTAGAGCGGGAAGTGCTGGTGCACCGCAAGGGGGCAACCCGCTCCTTTGGCCCCGGCATGCCGGGGCTGCCAGATCGCTATCGGGAAACCGGACAGCCGGTTATCATCGGCGGCAGCATGGAAACCGGCTCATATCTGCTGGCTGGGGAAGCAAGTGCCGCATCGACCTTCTATACCTCCGCTCACGGCAGCGGACGGACCATGAGCCGGCATCAGGCAAAAAAAATGGTGCAGGGACGCACATTGCTGAATGACATGGAACAACGCGGAATCCATGTCCGGACCGCCTCATACGGCGGCTTGGCCGAGGAGGCTGGACTGGCTTACAAGGATATCGACGTCGTGGCCCGGACAACGGAAGAAGCCGGATTGAGCAGAAGGGTCGTGAAGCTGGTACCGATTGGCAACATCAAGGGGTAACATGCCGTTCCGCTTTCAGGAAGAAATAGCCACTGCCGATATTGCTTTTGAAGCATGGGGTGTGACGCGGGAGGAGTTGTTTATCGCCAGCGCCGACGCGCTGCTGCATACGATGGCGGCAGCGCCGGAACAGGTTGCGCGCCGCCAGGAACTCACAATCCTCCTTGAACACACAGAACTGGACCTGCTGCTGTTCTCCTTCCTGCAGGAATTGATTTTCTATAAGGATGCCCGCCGGCTGTTGTTGCATGCAGATGCGGTCAAAATTGATCAGGATACGGATACGATCCGGCTGGAGGCGTTTGTCAGTGGAGAGCTGATTGATGCGGAGCGGCATCACCCGCTGGTGGATGTAAAGGCGGTGACACTCCACCGCTTCCAGGTTGAGTTCAGGGATAGTCTCTGGCAGGCGGTGGTAGAACTGGATGTGTAATGGTGCGGTTTTTGTTGTTTTCGGATGTCTGTGGCTTAACATTCTGGTATGCCGGCGTTATTTTGAAATACGCATGGCGTACCGGAGGTTGGTTTTATTGCAGTTGGAAGTGTTTGATGGGGGTATGTACTGCGCCGTGTGAATCAAGGCGGCTTTGGAACAAGGTGAATTCCCGCACTGAAAATGGCGGAAGCCTCAGTAGGAAGCGTGGATCGAGAAAATCATCACAGTCGCAGGAAGGTGCTGCTTTGAATCTTGCCAGGGTGATATGCGGCGAGAATGGCCGAGTCTCCAGCGGGATGCCGCAGGCGAGTATGGCGGCTCGTACCTTGTCAGCAAGTACTCTCAGGCGCGGTTCCGGCTCCAGCCCGATCCACACCACCCGTGGTCTCCGCCGGTCGGGGAAACAGCCGGTTCCTGCAAAACGCAGCTTGAATGCAGGGGAATGGATACGCGACAGTTCACCGGCCAATTGGTCAACACCGGCATTTTCTACATCACCGAGAAATGCCAGTGTCAGGTGAATCTGGCTGGTCGGTACCCAGCGGAGTCCGGGAATTTCCACTCGAAGGCTTCCAAGGGTCCGCTTCAGTTCATCCGGGATATCAATGGCAATAAACAGGCGCACGACAGTCAAATTGCGGTTCAGAACCACGAAATTTCCTGCTCTTTCGCATTTTTTTATCGGCGCCCTTTTGATGGTGGGCGGGACCCTTCTCCCTGCCGTTTGACAGCGGTCGGGCGTCCTGTCCGTTTGGACGCTGGAGCAGGACGCTCACTTTTGGCAGTGTCTCTAACCGCCGCGGGGCGGAATTTTCTGACCGCCTCTTTCGCTGCGGAAGAACGGCCGGTCTTTGTCGCTTCTTTAGACGCCGGACGAGTGCTCTTCGCAGGCTTTGCCGCAGCAGGCCGCGAACTGCCGACGCTGTTATCTGCTGCTGCCGGACGTACATTTGATATTGGACGGGCAGATGCACCCGGGCGAGTGCCCGCCATCGGCTTTCGCTTGACGTAGGGAGTCTTTGCCGGGCGATCTTTCTGCGGTTTGGCGATGCTGACGACTATGCAACGGTCAACCAGATACGTGCCATCCAGGGTTTCTACCACCTCATTCAGATTTACTTCAGACAGCATTCTGACGTAGCCGCACCGTTTGAATTCGCCGCTTACTTCGTCAACGATCAGGTGGACCGAGGTGACGACTCCCATTATTTCAAAAAGTTTGCGCAAATCTTCTTCGGTTGCCTGCTCCGAGATATGTCCGACATAGAGTTCTTTTGCCATGTTTGTGATCCTTGTTAAAAGTTTATTTCTGTTCTCTGTGGATGGCGAACGGCCCCCAGCTCTGGTCTATTGACATCAATTCCAGCGTATTGATGTTGACGTGTGGCGGCTGACTGGCGATCCAGCGTACCGTTTCAGCGATGTCTTCAGCCGTGAGCGGTTCAGTCCCCTGGTAAACGCTTGCAGCTTGCTCGTCATTGCCTTTGAAGCGCACCTTCGAAAATTCCGTTTCGGCCATGCCGGGCTGTATGCAGGAAACCCGCACCCGTGTGCCGAGCAGATCACAGCGGAGGTTCCGGGAAAACTGGGTTACAAAGGCCTTTGTGCCGCCGTAGACGTTGCCACCCGGGTAGGGCCAGGCGGCGGCGGTTGAGCTGATGTTGACGATATGGCCATGATTGCGGGCCACCATGCCGGGTAACACGTAGCGGGTGCAGTACATCAACCCCTTGATATTGGTGTCCACCATGGTGTCCCAGTCGTCCAGGTCCGCCTGGTGAGCAGGTTCCAACCCCAACGCAAGACCGGCGTTATTGAGCAAAATATCGATTGCGCGGAAGCGTTCCGGCAGTTCTTCGACCGCCGCCTGAACTGCCTTCCTGTTGCGTACGTCGAGCGGAATAATGTGTACTTCAGCGTCTGAGGCCAGCTCTTCCTGCAGCTTCAGGAGCGGCTCAATCCGCCGGGCGGTCAGGATCAGGTGGTTGCCCTTGGTGGCAAACATTCGGGCACAGGCCGCGCCGAACCCGGCTGAGGCGCCGGTAATGAAAATGGTTTTTCCGCTCATGATTCCTCCCGTCGTATCTGTACGATAAATATCAAACTTCACCGGTTTATACTATGTCAGGCTGTATACTGTCTCCAGCAGCGTCTTTTGGCTGATCCCTCTCTGCTCACAGAGATGCAGAATCTCATGTGATACGGGGGCGCAGACGGTCAATTCAGCGGATTCAGCCAGAACCAGCGCCGTCCGGAATGAATGCAGGGCAAAGCCTGATAATTCCGGCATATCTCCGCCACCATATCTTTTGTCACCTACAACCGGATGACCGATTGCTGACAGATGACGGCGGATCTGATGCATCCGCCCGCTGATCGGGGTAACAGCCAGCAGAGAACAGTTGTCGCCTTCCAGCAGTATCCGGTACCGGGTCTCTGACTCTTTCTCGTCAAGCGGTTCGTTGATGACACCGCTATGATCGGGTGCTCCCCAGACCAGTGCCAGATAGAGTTTATTTAAGCCGGCCTCTTTCACCTGTCGTCCGTAAATACCGGCAGAACTGGAGCTTTTAGCGAGAATAACCGCACCGGATGTACCGCGATCCAGTCGATTGACCGGATATAATTTACAGGGTGTCGCTCGCTGTGCCATATAAGTACAGCCGACATCTACCAGGTTGTCCTCGTGTTCGGCAGTGCGGTGCATCGGCAGGCCGGCAGGTTTATTGATGATCAGAATAAGGCTGTCTTCATAGAGAATATCCACAGCCGGGCGGGTGGAGGAGAGCTGTGCGATCGTAGCGCCGCTTTCCTTGAACGTGACAGCATCGTTGAGGTACAACAGGGTGTCGGGTGTCGCCGGAGCGCCATTGCGTTTGACAGCCCCGTTTTTGATAAGCTTGCGTGCATAACCGAATGGTGAAGTCGGCATCAGGGTGCGTGCAAAACTTTCCAGTCTGCGGCAGTGGTCTTGGTGGGTTATATCAAAAGAGAGCATAGTATGTATGGTATGGGATAATCAGTAATTAGACCACCAACCTGTCGTCCTTATATCCCGCATTTAGCTCCAGCGCCTCATTCATCGAACGAATAGCGACTTCAAGCTGGCTGTCATCCGGTTCACGAGTGGTTAGTCGCTGCAGCGCGAGTCCGGGGGTGATCACCAGCTTGACGAGCGGATGGCTGTCATTCTTTGCGCTCCATTTAAGAAACTCATAGGAAATGCCGGCGATCATCGGTAACAGAATAATTCTCGATCCGGCTTTGAGATAGAACGGCCAGAGTTTGGGAATCAGGGAGAATACGGCAATACTGACCAGCATCACAATCAGCAGGAAGCTGGTACCACAACGTGGATGCAGGCGATTGTAACGGCGAACATTCTCAATGGTTAATTCGACACCGGCTTCAAAGGCAAAAATCGATTTATGCTCGGCGCCATGATACTGGAAAACCCGCTGGATATCTTCCATCCTCGATATGCCCCAGATGTAGGCAAGAAATACAACGACGCGGATGACACCATCCACCAGGTTGAAGACGATGTTGTTGTCGCCAATGACCGGCGTCAAAAGTTTGGTCATATAGAGCGGGAACAGGAAAAAGAGGCAGATTCCGAACCCAAAAGCGATCGCCATAGTGCCTGCCATAGCCCACGACGAAAGCTCGCTCCCCCCCTCTTTGCCGCTGTCTTTTTTCTTCTCTTTTTCTTTTTCATCGTCGGACATCGCTTCATTGGCTGAAAAATTCAGCGCCTTTATGCCGATGATCAGGGAGGAAAAGAGTGCCACAGCACCACGCACTATCGGCAGTTTGACAATAGGAAAACGCTCGGAGAGCGGGATCACGAGCTCTTTTTTGACAACAATCTCGCCGTCGGGACGGCGGACTGCAATGGCAACCGAGCGGGGCGCGCGCATCATGACCCCTTCAATAACCGCCTGGCCGCCAACAGATATCTTGTCCATGGTACCTCATGTAGTAAGTTAGGATTGCCTTGTGCCGATTTTGTAGAAAATTCCGTGAACACTTTCCCGTTTATCTGGGTTCGCTATTCGAGAGTCTTATAAAATTCCCTGACTTCAACTGTTTGCCCGCAACAGAACTTTCCTTCGGGGCAGGGGCCGCCTACGCAGCCCGGTCCGGCTTCACGGAAAATGACCGGAGCGATTCTTTTTACCAGCCGCAGCATTTCAATACTCATCTCGCGTATTTCCCACTGGGCCCGCTGACAGCAGCGCAGGGCAAAGAAGTGCAACAGTTCGCGGGCGTTCATGGTCATGATGATTTTGGTCTCTGTGGCGTTTGGCAGAATATAGCGGGCATCTTCGGCCGGTATGCCCATGTCGATCAACTGGGCATACGCTTTGTGAACGGTTTCTGACATAAAGGCAAATATTTGACGAGCATCCGAATTTTCGGCAATCGTATCAGGCATGATGGAGGTAAATTCCTCCTTGTGCGAAACATAGCGCTGTGATTGTTGAGAAAACGAGGCGATGCGGTGGCGCACCAACTGATGAGTGGTGACACGCGAAACACCTTCGATGCCGAAGGTGAACGAGGCGTGCTCAAGAACCGAGTGATGGCCCAGGGACATGATCTTGTCCAGAAAGGATTCGATATCGGAAGCCGCAAGTTTTTCACGTAAATCATCAATTGAAGTGGGTGAGTAACAGAGACGGGCCGCTAACGCTACGGTACGTTCAGGATTGGGTGTGTGTTCGATCAGGGTGACGTTCATGATGTCCTGCTCGAGCCATGCTCAGGGATAGCAATGGTTATTTCAAAAACTGGCATGCTCTGTTTGGTAGTTGTGGCTCTTGAAACTAACCCGTCGGGATTAAGTGCCAAGAGCAAAAAAAGGGGATTTGCCTCGCGACAAAGCCCCTCTCATGAGTTTACGAAACGGGTGATCACGCTTGGCCGTAACGTTTTTTGTAGCGTTCAACACGTCCGGCAGTATCAATTAATTTCTGTTTGCCGGTGTAGAATGGATGACAGGCAGAACAAATCTCGGTGTTGATCTCTTTTTTTGTGGAACGTGTTTGGAATGTATTACCGCACAGGCACTTCACGGTAATCTCGGAATAATCTGGGTGGATACCTTCTTTCATCTTTTCCTCCTTCAGTTGTGCTTTACGGTGAAGCGTAAACATTATCAATATTAAAGTGTAATCTTAGCTATTTTCATTTTTTTTTGCAACAGTTATTTAGTTATTTCGACATTGAATCCAGAAAGGCCTGGTTCGTCTTGGCTTCGGAAAGTTTATCCAGTAAAAACTCCATGCTGTCGACCACATTCATGGGGTGGATGATTTTCCGCAGAATCCAGATCCGGTTCAGAGATGTCTTTTCTATCAGCAGCTCTTCCTTGCGGGTTCCGGACTTGTTGATGTCAATGGCCGGGAAGGTGCGCTTCTCCACCAGTTTGCGATCCAGGTGCAGTTCCATATTGCCGGTGCCTTTGAACTCTTCAAAAATGACCTCGTCCATTTTGCTGCCGGTATCAACCAGTGCGGTGGCGATGATAGTCAATGAGCCACCCTCTTCAATGTTACGAGCCGCACCGAAGAAGCGTTTTGGTTTTTGCAGGGCGTTGGCATCCACGCCACCGGTGAGGATTTTGCCGGATGGGGGTAATACCGTATTGTAGGCTCGGGCCAGGCGGGTGATCGAATCCAGCAGGATGACAACATCTTTTTTGTGTTCAACCAGACGTTTGGCTTTTTCTATGACCATTTCAGCAACCTGAACGTGGCGGGTGGCAGGCTCGTCAAAGGTGGACGATACAACTTCACCGTTAACCGAACGCTGCATGTCAGTTACTTCTTCCGGTCGTTCATCAATCAGCAGCACGATAAGGTAGACCTCAGGGTGGTTTGCTGCTATCGAGTTGGCAATGTTTTGAATTAAAACGGTTTTGCCGGTACGGGGGGGCGCAACAATCAGGCCGCGCTGCCCTTTTCCGATTGGAGCCACCAGTT
The DNA here is from genome assembly GCA_021781535.1 of Deltaproteobacteria bacterium. GTDB lineage: Bacteria > Desulfobacterota > Desulfuromonadia > Geobacterales > Pseudopelobacteraceae > JACRCG01. The sequence continues at coordinate 14,045 of JAJXWO010000006.1, forward strand.
CGATGACGCGCATCGGCATGTTTTCCGACGTTGTCTCAAGAGTAAGTTTCTCTTGCGGGTAGAGGGGGGTCAGGTTGTCGAAGAGAATCTTGTCACGGGCAACATCGGGTGATTCGTGGTTAACGGACTCTACCTTGAGCAGCGCGAAATAACGTTCACCCTCTTTGGGAGGTCTGATCTGGCCGGAAACCGTATCGCCGGTGCGGAGGTTGAAGCGTCTGATCTGGCTGGGAGAAACGTAGATGTCATCCGGGCCCGGCAAATAGTTGTAGTCGGTTGCCCGCAGAAAGCCGAAACCATCTTGAAGTGTTTCGAGGACACCCTCGCCAAATATCGAGCCGTTCTGTTCTGTCTGGGCGTTTAAAATTGCAAAGATCAGATCCTGCTTTCGGAGGCTTGATGCCCCTTCGATGTTGAGATCCCGTGCAATAGTGTTGAGATCACTGATCTTCTTGCCTTTAAGCTCTTGTAAATTCATCTGTTCTCCTGCGTAACGCTCTGCATGATATGGGGATTTAGCATAGGTAGATTCAAATTTTCCGGCAAAGTCTTAGAAGCGGCTGCAGTAAAAACTGCCACAGAGGGGGCTTCTTGCTCAAAGAGCAGATATATAGTTCGAATATTTTTTAAGTATGAAGAAGTCTAGGGGTCTACTCGGATGCCAGGATCTTTAATCTGAGGTGTTCCGACGTTACCCTTTATTTTCAGGGCTTGTCAATAAAAAACAGCATGGTTTGTCTGAAAACTCAAACTTTTGTTGCCCTGTGTGGAGTTACCTTCAAAAGCTCATTGACAACAACTCCTGCCATGGTTAGCCCGAATATGGATGGTATAAATGAAATGCTGCCGAGAAGCACCCGGCGATGCTCGCAGCGGAACGTTTGTTCGGCCTGATTCGGACAGATGCAGTCGGTGCCGCATGAGCTTGATGATGCGGGATCGAGTTCACGGTGCAATTCGGTCGAATAAACAACGTGTACCCCGGAGCTGACACCGGCATTTTTCAAGATTTTCCGCATGCTGCGGGCCATCCGGCAATTTCTGGTAGCTGATATGTCTGCTACTTCTATTTTTGTGGGGTCCAGTTTGTTGGCAGCCCCCATGCTGGAGATGATTGGGATCTCCTGCTGGCGGCAGATCATTATCAACGATGCTTTGGCGGTGAAATGGTCAATGGCATCAAGGACATAATCGGGCCGGGGATCGAGCAGCTGTCCGGCGTTCTCGCCGGAGAAAAATGCTTTGATCGGTCTGATCTCGGCGGCTGGATTGATATCGCGCAGGCGCGCTGACATGACGTCCACCTTATGCAGCCCCACAGTGCTGGAGAGTGCATGGATTTGGCGATTGATGTTGGTCAGGCAGATGTCGTCAAAGTCTACCAGAGTGATACGCCCGACACCGGCTCTGCCAAGCGCCTCGGCGGCATAGCTGCCGACGCCGCCGACACCGCAAATCATGACATGTTTGTCAGCCAGTGAGGATAATCCTTCAGTACCGATCAGGAGTTCGGTGCGGGAAAAGCGATGAAGCGTCATAGTGTGTACACCCGGCATTATGGATTTACTGGACTGGGGAAAAATTTGTCTACACGATAATCCTGGCAAAGTCAGCACAGGTGGATATGCGTGCAGGACCGTATCCGATGAAATCACCATCAATCTGGATGGGGTGGTTTCCCCTGACTTCAAAAACTGAACTGTGCAACCGGATCATCTCCTTGTTTATTCCCGCCCTGTTCCGGAAAAGATCCAGTGCGCAGCTCAGATAAATACGTCGTGTGCTTCCTGTAATGCAGACGGCAGAAAGCCCTGGCGAAAACGGGCTGCTATCCGGCGACAGGATGAAACTGCCGCCATAGCGGGAGGCATTGCAGATAATGGCAGTGTGGCAGGTTATGTCTCTTTCAGGGGTGCCAATATCGAACAGAGTTGTGTCCCACGCCATTGCGTTCTTTAGCGCCGACAATGCGTAGGCACCCTGTCGCAAAATTTTTTTCCCTAATGGCCACACATCCCTGACAACAGTGCCGTCAAGCCCGATCCCCGCCATGAGAAGAAAGCGGTGACTATGTCCTTCCAGCTCAATAACACCGACTGAAAGGGATCGTGTCTTTCTGTTCTTTATCCGTGCAAGAGCGGTATCTATAGATGTTATTCCGATTTCTGCTGCCAATACGTTGGATGTTCCAAACGGCAGCACCGCGAGAGTTGCAGTGCCCGGTTTCAGTCCGTTGGTGACGGCATTGATGGTCCCATCGCCACCGGCAATTATCACCAGAGACGCATCGGCCTTATTGTTGATTGAAGTGCAGCAAGCAAAAATATCAGCCGGAGTGCGCACTTGGAAAATCTCTGGCACTATCCCGCTTACAGTCAATTGCTCAATGACGTGTTGCCAGCGCTGGGGTGAATAATGACCTGATGCGGGGTTTACAAAAAGAAATGAGCGCATGTCCTGTTTTTCATTATCCACGAGTAACCATTTCCCGATAAACATCTTCAGTTGAGGCGGCCATGGCTTCAAGTGAAAAGAGGTTTTGTGCCCGTATCCTGCCAGCCTCCCCTAATTGTTTTCGCAACAGTTTGTCGGTCAGCAGTCCGGCAATCTTTTCTGCCAGTTTTTCCGCGTTTCCCGGCGGGACAAGAAAGCCGGACACCCCATCCTGTACCGCTTCGTCAATCCCCGGAGCATTGCTTCCAATAGTTGGAATCTCCAAAAGCGCCGCCTCAACCAGTACAAGGCCGAGGCCTTCTTTGGCAATTGACGGGAGCACAACTATATCCATGGCATTCATGACTGTTACCACATCCTCGCGGTAGCCGAGAAAGTGCACTCTGTTTCTGATGCCAAGTGTATTCGCCATCTGCACAAGGTCATCACGCATTACCCCTTCGCCCACAAGGAGACAGCGCAGATCAGGGAATTGTTTCTGCAGGAATGCTGTGGCTTTTAATAGGTATTCCTGGCCCTTTTTAGCAGAAAGATGGGCAACGCAGCCTATTATTGGAGCATCATCCGGAAGTTGAAGAAGTCGTCGAGATTCCGTTCTGGATGGAACGTTGTCGAATCTACGCAGGTCGATGCCGTTAAGAACGACCCGTACCTTGTCAACTGGTGCTCCGTTGGCAATAATATGGCGTGCAACACCGGCAGAACAGGTTGCTATAAGGGTGCTGAAACGGTAATAGTGCCAGGTGTTGAGCGCATGAACGTGCCCCAATACGGGAATGCCGGAAATTTTCCCGGCAATTCCTCCCATCAAGCTTGCGGTGGATAGATGGGTGTGAATGACATCCGCCTTGATCTCACGAGCCGCATGAATAATTCTGCCCGGTGCCAGTAAATTTAGTTTACCTGATATACCGGGAGTACTGACGTCAATTGCCTTAGCTCTGGCTTCATCAGCCATTTGGCCACCCTCTTTGCAGAGCAGGCGGACACGATGTCCTCGCTGCTGCAGTGCTTCACACAGGGAGAGGCAGATTCTTTCGGCACCTGAGAACCTGCGCTGAGTAATGACTTGGAGGATGGAAAGAGTGCGGCTTGTTGTCATGATTGAAACCTGGTGGAAAGGAGCTTCGAAACTCCGGAAAACATGGCGTCAACAGTAATGCTTTCGCGACATTTTGCATCGTGCGGGCATGAGGTCTTGAAACATCGGGTACAGGGGAGCGGGGCTTGGACAATGATATGCCGGTTCCCCCGGGGGCCGCTCTCGGAACCGTCGCTGGAACGATATAGCGAGACGGTTGGTGTGCCCACTGCGGCAGCAAGATGAACGGGGCCGGTATCGCCGCCAACAACCAGGTCAACATGTTTAAATAATGCTGCCAGTGTTTTTAGCGGCAGTCGGTTGATGATCCGTGTATCGCCAGTAACTTGAGAGGCAATATTGCTTGCGGCATTCATTTCCGATTCATTTCCCCAAGTAAACAGAATGACACTGCCAGGATATGTTGAACATATGCGTGTGCCGAGTTTACTCCAATTCTCCGGAGTCCAGAATTTGGTCTGCCAGGTGGTGCCACAATGGAAAAGAATTTTTGGTCCCGCTCCAAGTTCTGAAATTATGCCAGCAGCCTCAGAAGCGTCATGGTTGCTGAAGGCAATATCGGTACTGTATTCAGTCTCTTGGTAGGGAAGCTCAAAAGGAGTGCTGACAACGCTCAGGCATCTTAATGAAGCATGGTTGTCACTTGCTGAGAGCGGAGCCTTTTTTGTGGTGAATATTGAATTGATTTTCTCCTGCTGCAGCTCAAGCGGGAAACCGACCTTCAGTTTAGCACCGCTTGCAAAGTCAATGAGTCCACTCTTGAAGTTGCCCTGAATGTCGAAAGCCATATCGTAACGGCTGCTGCGTAATTCACGCCATAATGCCGCGACCTCGCTACGTGTTTGAGCAGTAAATGGCGACTTTCTCCAGCGCCGTGTGCTCAACAAATGCAGTTTGTTAAGCAGCGGGTTGCCCTCAAGCACGTCCTTGAAACCCTCCTCGACAATCCAGTCGATGCATATGCCGGGCGATGCTTTGTGGAGGTAGTCAAGAACCGGTAGGGCGTGGATGATGTCACCGAGAGCGGAAGTTTTTATGATGAGGACACGCATTAAATTTTACCGTGCTTTTCCTGCAGTTCGATAAGCCTGGCGTAATAATCGTGCTTGGCACGGAGCGCCTTGTTTTCGAATATCCGGGTAATAAGCTTGTACTTGAAATATTTGATCCAGAGCCTGATTCTGTCGAGTTGCTGCAGACATGAGGCATGACGATCACCGTGACACTTGCCGATATAGATACGGCGGCTTTGCTGAAACAGTTTCCCGCCTTCGGCCGAGGTTGATTGTCCTCCAAGATGGATGATGGATACCTGTGGCAACACATAGCAGGGGATATTTTTCATCCAATACCGATGGGCAAGTTCCGTGTCTTCATAGTAAAAGAAAAAATCCTCGTCAAATAGTTGGTCGTTGCTGAAAGCCGCGCGACGTATCATGAAGAACGCGCCGAGTACGCCTGGCACCCGTACCGGTGAATCGGCTCGCTGTATTCGTACTTTCCACAGCTTGCTCCTGATCTTGCCAATGGTGTGAGAATAAAGCGATAGAATCCCTGGGTGGAAGATGAACCCCTGGATTCGGTGGTTGTTACCCATGATGACAGGAGAGGCAACACCCGCGGAGGGAGTGCCTTCAAAAAAATCCCAAAGTGCTACCAGTGATTCTCTATTTAAAATAATATCGGTATTCATGATGCAAACGTAATGACTTTTAACAGCCGCCATTCCCCTGTTTATGGCCCGTCCGTATCCCAGGTTCTCGCCTGCCTGGATAGAGACCAGATTGATGCCTTCAAACTGCTCGAGCATCTGGCAGGAACCGTCATTGGAGCCATTGTCCACTACCACCAAGCAGAAGCTGAAGGGTAAAGGTGTACTGTGGAAGAAGCGAAGTAGCTCCTCTAATAGTTGGCGGGTATTGTAGTTTACCGTTATAAAGGAAATATCAACAGGCATGTTTGGCTTCTCATTCTCTGGCAAGCGGCATGGCTAGTACCATGTAACGCCTACAATTTTGGATAAAGACGTATCAATTTGATCCAAGCATCAGATGTTGGGTGATGTTTCCATATAATTGACACAATGATGGATCGGCCAGCAGTTCAGAAAACGTCCACTGATGGTCCATCACACTTGCTGCCTGAAGTCTGAAACTACAACAACTACGAGTCATTGCTTATAAAACAATCAGGCTGACTCACTAACCGTGCCCATCAGTCCTTCTAAAACTCGGCGTAAATAGTTTGGTGAATTATAGGTGGTTATGATGATGCTATTGCTAATCGACATTTTTATCCTGCTGCAATTCAACGCATTTCATGTGACGATAGAACACCCCTGCAGCATTAGAAACAGCTATCAGGATGCCTGCAGTGCCATCAAGAATACCTCCTTTAAGAAGATATGTTTTTACAAACGTTATTATACTCCTTACAAAAGCTTTGCCCGCAGATGTTCTTTTCCCGTGTTCGAACATTACTCTTGCACCAAGGTGTGAGTAGCTGTCGGTTTTATGAATAAAATCACTGACACAGTTGTAAGAGTGGTGTTCTATAAATCCAGTAAGGCAACCTCGCTGGCCATTCAACTCAACCGATTCATGCACCAGACGATCACTAAAGCGCCCCTTGTCCTTTCGAAATAGCCGTAAAACTTTGTCAGGCCACCATCCTGAATGTTGTATCCATTGGTTGCGGTAAAAATTCTTTCTCTTTACTGTATAACCGTCATATGAAGGGTTTTGGATGGTTTGACGAATTTCAAAGGCAAGTTCGGCGGGTATTATTTCGTCAGCGTCTATGGAAATGACCCATTCGCTTGATGCTCGTTCAAGAGCCCTGTTTTTTTGAATACCAAAGCCTTCCCATGGTTGTTCATAGAAAACTACTTTGCTGTTTTTTTTGCAAATTTCACGTGTCTGGTCCGTGCTGCCGGAGTCTACTACAACAATTTCATCAACCCAGTTGAGGCTCGTCAAACAGGCACCAATCCGTTGTTCTTCATTCTTTGTGATGACTATTGCGCTGATAGTTGCAACCATTAGATTCTATTTGCCTCGACTTTAAAAATTAAATTAGATAAAGAAACGGTTACGTTCCAAATTTTGGTATTATTACACATATTAATGGGTTGCAGTTTGTATTTGAGAAAACAGAATACAAATGTAAGATCACTGTTACTTGTAAAGCATCAGCGATAGATAAAATCAAGTTAAAGATAGCTTTAAGGCCGCTTCAACAACTTAGTCTACTGTGATTCCAGACATACACTGGTGATCAGTTGGACATTTGCGCAGTTTGCACGGAGCGCATTCAATGTGGTTACGAACGATGTAGGCTTTTTGTGCGTATGGAGATGTGGTGGCATGATCGGTTGGGCCAAAGATCGCAACCAGCGGCACACCTAGTGCTGCTGCGACATGCATTGGGCCGGAATCGTTCGTGATAAAAAAACTGCAGCGCCGGATCAATGCCAACAGTTCCCGTACGCTGGTTTTCCCTGCAAGGTTGAGGCAGTTTCTCCCGAGTTGCTGCTCGATTTCTGCCGCAATGTCAGTTTCGCCTTGTCCACCAAAAATCAACACTTTTGCAGACCATTTATCAGCCAACTGGCGAGCGACTTCGGCAAAACGGTCAGGATACCAGCGTTTTGCTGATCCGTATGCAGCGCCAGGATTGATGCCGAGTATGCAGTCACCGGGGTGTATCCCGTGTTCCGCCAATCGAGCCGCCGTGTCCATATCTTCTGCCGAAGTGAGAGTCAGCTGCGGTGTTTTTAATTGACTAATGATGCCGAATGAGCTCACAAGGCCAAGGTAGTATTCAACTTCATGGCCAAAATGGGCCTGTTTATCGGGCTTGAAGCGCTCGGTCAACATGAATCCACGCCCGTCACTACTCTTACCTATTCTAATCGGAATTCCGGCCAACCAGGGAACAAGAGCGGAGTCAAAGGAGTTCGGCAGGATGACTGTCGCGTCAAATTTTTCTTTTCGAAGTGATGCCGCTAGCCGCAGTCTGCCCCTGATACCATGGTGCGCACAGTTGCGGTCAAAGGTGATGACTCGGTCTACCCATTCGTGAGGGGAGAAGAGTTCCGCTACCAAAGAGTTGGCCAACAGCGTAATTTCGGCCTGTGGAAAATGCTCCCGGATGGCACCTATGGCTGGGGTGGTCATGACCGCATCGCCTACCCAGTTAACAGCCCTGATCAGTATTTTATTTGGTTTACTGTGGCTGAAGGTTTTCATTACCCATTCGTTCTTGAAACGTATTTTGAGCTTCACCAACTATCATGACAGGGATGCCTTCAATAATGGGGAATGACAGCCCGCAGGTATGACAATTCAAAATTTGTTCGATGTCGCTTGTGATGAGTCCATTTTTGCAAGCAGGACAGACAAGGATGTTAGTCAGATTATGCGAGAGCATAGAGTTAGCAATCCTCCTAAAGATGTAACGTCTTATAATGTCATAAGTGGAGTTGTTTTTGAAGTAAATTGCGGAGACTATCCTTCAGGAGGGACGGTTCCGGAATAATGAGTTCCAAGCGTGCCAGCAAAATCCGCTTTCTGAGTTCGGGTGGCAGACCCTGTAGTTTGACACCGTCTTTTTCGGTGGTGACGGCCGCTTCAGCGCCATGTGTATCCATCGCCTCCATGATAGCAGACAGTTCGCTCTTCGTATAGGTGGCGTGATCAGGGAGGCGGATAGTATGAACAAGGTTCAGGCCACGTGACTCCAGTCCGTTAAAAAACGATGTCGGGTCAGCGATGCCCGCAAAGGCGAGCACTTTGCTGCCGGTGAGGTCGGAAAACGGGACAGGCAAGCCGCCGGATAGTGGCAGCAAATCGGTGAGACGGTGGTAGCTGGCACAATTCGGGATTCCAGTTGACGGATGGTCAAGCGTAGTCCCTTCAGGACAGCGCGTCAGGATAACCAGGTCCGCTCGTCCGGCAGCCCCTTTGGGCTCACGCAGCAATCCGGCAGGCAGTGTCCAGTTGTTGCCGAACGGGTGCGCATAATCCAGCAAAAGAATATTCAGATCTCGATGAAGGCGCAGGTGCTGAAACCCGTCGTCCAACAGAAAAATGTCGGGCGATAATTGCTCCATGGCCAGCCGGCCAGCAGCATATCGGTCTGTGCCGATCACGACCATTAGCCCCGGCACCGTCGTTGCCAGAAGATAGGGCTCATCGCCGCATTCTCGTGGGGTCAGCATAATTGTGGACCCGTCACTGACAACAGCAGTTTCACCTTCCAGTGAGCCGCCGTATCCCCGGGAAAGCACGGCTACCTTGTAGCCTTGTCCTAATAGCAGCCGGGCAATATAGGTAGTTACCGGGGTTTTTCCGGTGCCGCCGACAGTGATATTACCTATCGAGACCACTGGCCGAGGCAGGCGGTATGTCTTTAATACCCCTGTCCGGTACATTCCGGCCCGCACGCGCTGGATAAAAGAGTAGAGAAGTGAAAGCGGTGCAAGTAGCAGGATCAGTAACTGATCGACCGTTGCCGTGCGTTTGCCGTTGGCAAGGTCACGCCAGTATAATGAGAAGGTTTTGTTCATAAGTGCCTTGAAATTACTTCAATATGTCGAACAGTGGCCCCACCGGCATCTCTCATCATCTTTAGTCCATTTTGTCCCAGGACCATTCTCAGCTCTGCGCTTGTGATCAGTGCCCTGCAAGAGTCGGTAAGGTCTGCGGCCGTTTCAGCTTTGATACCGGCCCCATACTGTAGAACCAGATCAGCAATCTCCCGGAAATTATCCATATTGGGACCAAAGATGCAGGGTATACCAAGCGAGGCGGGTTCGAGCAGGTTGTGACCACCGGTGGGGACCAGACTGCCTCCGACGAAGGCAAGGTCAGACAGGGCATACAGGTCCATCATCTCCCCGATTGTGTCGACCAGCAGTACCATCCCGCCTTGAAACGCTATCACTCCAGAGGTCTTTATCGCAGTGCGCCGTCGGTATGACAGGCCCATTTGCTCCAGCAAGGCTGCAACCTCATTGGCTCGTTCGGGATGGCGCGGGACAAGTACCAGGAAAAAGTTGTTAAATGTTGTCACAAGTTCCTGATACGCAGCGAGGACGTATTCCTCTTCGCCCGGGTGGGTGCTGCCGGCTGTCACGACTGTGAGGTTGCCGGGTATGCCATACCGGCCTCGCAGTCCCGCTTTCTCTTCATCCTGAACCAGATGGGAGGGGATGTCGTACTTAAGGTTGCCGACTGCCACAGTTCGTTCTGGCGATGCACCAATAGCAATGATTCGTTCCCGATCTGTTTCCGTTTGCATGCAAAGACAGGAAAACATTTGTAATGCGGGGCGGAAGAACCAGTCAAATTTCAGATAGCGGCTGAATGATCGATCGGATACCCGCCCATTAGCCAGAATGATCGGGATACCGCGGTTGGTCGCTTCCCGGGTAAAATTAGGCCAGATTTCTGTCTCCATGATAATAATCAGCTTTGGTCTGATACGGTGTAATGTGTTGCGAACGGCTGGCAAAAAGTCAAAGGGGAAATAGATACAAAGATCTTTTTCCGGGAAGCTGGAGCTGATCGCCCTCCCGGTTTCAGTCGTGTTGGAAACAAGAATGGCATGTCCGGGATAGTGCTCGCGGAGCGCCTTAAGCAGCGGTCTGGCGGCAATTGCCTCCCCCACCGAGACGGCGTGCAGCCAGATCACGGGCCTTTCTCCGATACGTGCCAGTTCTGCTGCGTGAATATAGCCAAAGCGTTCGCGAAAAGCAGGCGGTCTGCCACGGCTGACGGAGCGGTAGAGATGGTAAATGATGACAGGAACGAGCAGAAAGATGGAGAGTATGTTGTAGGCGAAAAAAAACATGGATATGACTATGGTGCTGCCGAAACTGTTTCGTCCCGGTCAAGGTGCAGCAGATAATACAACGCAACCGCTGTCAAATGTACTATCCCCCAAGCCCACAGCGTATCACTCAAAAAATGCCCCCCTTGGGCAATGCGGGCGATGCTCATGAGGATGCCGTAGATAAGTCCGCCGGTCATCCAGAATGCAGCAGTACGGGGCTTGCGCCGTCGAAATATAAAGAAAGGGGCCGTCAGATAAAAAGCGGCTGATGAGTGTCCTGATGGAAAAGAACGGCCTTTATGCGCGACCCCCTTTTGCCAGGGTTGCAGGAACTCTTTCGTGCCGCCAAACTGCACGATTTCGCGGGGTCGCGGTCGCCCCCAATACTCTTTGAAAATGGAATTTACGATCAGCCCCGGGCCAAGTGCCAGAAGGATGACAAGAAAGAGTCCCGGCCGAATCCAGCCACGTCGTAGCTTATAAAAGCTGCCAGCAAGAGCGGCAATCAACCCGCACACTGCCATAATAACCGCTGGCCACCGGTCGAACAGATACAACAGGTGCCACGGTTGCTGCTTTCCGACCGGCCACGTGCCGTCGATGCAGAACAGCCCCGACATTTTCAGATCGGCACCGGTAGTGGCAATCACGATAGTCCCTGCAACGAGGATAATCACCGGAATTGCGAAATCCCGCAGCTTTGTGTTTTTGAAGTTATTTTCTGCCTTCTTCTTGCAGGAAATAATCTCAGTGCCGCACGATTCCAGCTTTTCAGAGTTGATTTTCATATCTGTTCTCCTGCACGTTTCCACCGGCGATGAACCCAGTACCAGTCAGCCGGGTGAGTGCAGATAAACTCTTCAAGGTATCGCGACAATGCCTGAATGTCTCCTCCGATGCCATCATCGGTGCGATCTCCACGCAGTGCATACTCAGGATGAATTGTCAGCACATGCCGGTTATCTGCGCGGTGGATGAATACCGGAACAAGTGGAACTCCCGTTTTATGGGCTATTATTGCTGGAGCCTTATTGGCCCAGGCCTTTCTGCCTAAAAACTCGATCAAAACGCCATTGTCTTCAAACATCGCTTGATCAACCAGCATGCCGATTGAACCGTTATTTTTAATGATACTGAGGATAGGTCTTAAAGCAGCCGCTTTATATATGACTTTGTTGCCATAGTTCATCCGAATTTTTTCAACCAGTTTATTCAGGTATGGATTGTTTTGGGGGCGGACAATGGCATACACATTCTCATTGAACAGTTTTTTGAGGGATAAAGACATCAGTTCCCAGTTGCCGCAGTGGCCGCCAACAAAGATGATTCCGTTATGCTTTTCACGAGCCGAAAAGAGATTTTCTTGCCCCACAACATCAATGGTATCGATCAGTACATCGCCCTTGCCGTGATACAGTCGGCAAATCTCAACTATTGATATCCCTAGGTTCTTGAATGTTGCCAAGGCAATTTCTTCTGCAGTTTCAAACGCTCCTGTCCAGGCCGGGTGGCGCTTCATGAAGGGAAGTGCCTGGCTGATGTTGTCGAGCGCAATCGATCGGCGTGAATGCAGAATATTGTACAGAAATGTCCCGACATATCTGCCAATGCGGTTTGTCTGGGAACGGGGAAATGCGGCGACAATAAAGGTGAACAGGTAAAAGAGAACGGCCTGTATGGCCCAGTTGATTTTTTTCATGGCTCGTGTGTGATTTCGGCGGAATCACGGTCAATGAACTGCAACGAATAGAGCCTGCTGTAGAGACCGCTGCTCTTAAGAAGATCATCATGCGAGCCGCTTTCAACGATTCGGCCCTCTTCGAGGACGAGGATCTTGTCCGCATGCAGAACGGTGGAGAGGCGGTGAGCAATCACGAATGTGGTCCGGTTCGCCATCAGGTTGTCCAATGCTTTCTGCACCATCTGCTCGCTCTCGGTGTCAAGAGCGCTGGTCGCTTCATCCAAAATTAATATGGGAGCATTTTTCAGGAGAGCCCTGGCGATGCAGATGCGTTGGCGTTGTCCGCCGGAAAGCCGTATGCCCCGGTCGCCGATATTGGTCTCATAGCTCTCGGGCAACTGGCTGATAAAATCGTGGGCAAAGGCAGTTGCCGCAGCTGTTTCTACTTCTTCCTGAGTCGCCCCTGGCTTGCCGTAGCGGATGTTGTTGGCGATGGTGTCGTTAAAGAGCGTCGTCTCCTGGTCAACCAGTGCAAATTGATTGTTGAGGGATGCAAGAGTGATGTCACGGATGTCAATTCCATCCAGCAGAATTTGCCCACTATTGACATCGTAAAGGCGCATGAGAAGTGCAATCAAGGTGGTTTTCCCGCTGCCTGACGGGCCGACCAGGGCTACCATCTGGTTGCTTGCGATATTCAGGGAGATGCCTTGGAGAATAGGCTCGTCGGCATAGCCAAAGGAAACCTCCCTGAATTCAACCCTGCCGCTCGAGCGGTTTATGGTTGTCGCCGCGCTGTTGTTTATGATCGATGGTTTTTCGTCCAGCAGGCTGAACACCCGTTCTGCAGCACCCGCGGAGCGTTGAACAACATTGTAGGAGGACTGCAGCTTCTTGAGCGGGGTATACAGCATGATCATGGCGGCAACAAATGAGAAAAATTCCGAGGCGCTCATATATCCCGAGATCACCTGTTTTCCGCCGATATATACGACTGTCGCGATGCCGAGCGAGGTAATCATCTCGGAGATGGGAGTGGCGAGGGAAGAGTATTTAATATAGCGCTTTAATTGGTGAAGGTATTCGCTGTTCTTGTGCTGGAAACGTTCGGTTGACTGACGTTCGAGGCCAAACGCCTTGATTACTTTGATGCCGGAAAAACTCTCTTGCATGATGACGCCGATACCACCCATGACATCAAGGCTGCGACGGGCCGAGTTCTTGATCTTTTTGCCTATGAGCTGGGCAGGGTAGGCGGTCATGGGAATGACCACAAACGTTATGATCGCCAGTTGCCAGTTGCGGTAAAAAATCACTCCAAGAAGTGCGGCAAAAGAAATCAGATCACGGAAGAGCCCGGTAACCACCTGGCTCATTCCTTCCTGCATGGTGGTGATATCGTTGGTCATGCTGGACATCAGGTCGCCGGTCGCCTTGCGGTGAAAAAAGGCCATATCCTGGCGGATGGTGCTGCAATACAGATCGTTGCGAATGTCCTGGATGGCTTTCTGACCGGCAAGCTTGATGGTTGCGTCATAGACATAGCGGCAGATGCCGCGTACCGCAAACAGGACAATAATACCGATCGGCACCAACAGAAAGATGCCGGCATCCTTGCCGGCAAATATTTTCTTTAGAACGGGTTCAACGAGGTAGGCAAACGCCCCATCCATAGCTCCAACCACGAGTGAACAGAGAGCGGAAAACAACAACAGCTGCCAATAAGGGATAAAGTATGCAAATGTGCGCTTTAAAACAGGTGTCATTGTTTCTCCATTAGATTGCATGCCAGGTGTGCCACGCGTGCACTGGCATTTCCATAACCCAGCTTTGAGCGTACAGTGCCAAGTTTCTGGCGGATGGCCTCTTGATATGGAATATCCTCAAGGATTGCCCCGACTTCGGCGGCAATATCTTCAGGGTTTGCCTGCTCCTGAATGAGTTCGCGAACCACCGTTTCACCCGCCACAATATTGCAGAGGCCGATATTGGGAACCTTCACCAATCGTTTGGCAAGTTGGTAGGTAAGAGGCGACAATTTATAGATGATCACCATCGGCGTCCCCACCAGGGCAATTTCAAGGGTAACCGTACCGGAAACGGAAATAACGGCATCGCATGCCCTGATCATGTCATGGATTCGGTCGCGGGTAATGGTTACGTCAAGGCTTGCTGCAGCCAGTAGCGGTGCAATATCATTTCTCTGAAGCGTAGAGGCCAGGGGGAGGATGAACTGTATATCCGGAAATTGTTCTTTCAGTTTCGCGGCGGCAGCAATTATCACCGGCAGTAACTTTTCAATCTCGTTGCGCCGGCTGCCGGGGAAAAGTCCGACAATTTTACGTGTCGGGTCGAGATTGAAGCTGGTTGCAGCGGTTGAGCGGTCTATAACAACAGTAACCAGATCAAGCATCGGGTGCCCGACAAAGGTGACCGGCACTCCGGCCTGCTGGTAAAAAGGTGCTTCAAAGGGAAGTATCACGGCCATGTGGTCAACAAGCCGGGCAATCTTTTTGACCCGCCCCTGGCGCCACGCCCAGATTTGCGGGCTGATGTAGTACAGGACTTTTACGCCGGCCTTTTTTGCGACCTTGGCCAGGCGCAGGTTGAAACCGGGATAATCGATGAGGATCAACAGATCGGGAGAGTCGTCCCGTATGATCTGTTTCAGCTTCATGAAGGCAGCTGAAATTACGCCAAAGTGCTTAATGACCTCTACCAGGCCGACAACTGCCATATCTCCGGAGTCCACCAGGGTCTCGACTCCGGCTTCGCGCATTCGTGCGCCGCCGATACCAAAAAAATGTGCATCAGGGATACGCTTTAACGACTCCCGGACGAGGTCGGCTCCGTAGATGTCGCCTGATGCCTCGCCGGCTACGATCATGATGCGGCATGGGCAGTTATCCAACCAGTGCCTCTCGAATGGTGTGCGCCACCTGACGCACTGATTCTTCCGGCATTTCCGGGTAAACGGGTAGTGACATGCAGCGGCTGGCCACATCTTCGGCAACCGGAAGAGTCAAGCCGGCGTATGCATCGGCGAAGACATCTTGTTTGTGGAGCGGGATGGGGTAATAGACAGCGGATGAAATCTGTTTTTCAAACAGTTTTGCCATGATGAGATCACGACGGTCTGTTAAAATGGTATATTGGTGATATACGTGCGTACCTGCACCATCCTCATGCGGGACAGTGACGATGTCCCCGAGCAATTCAGAGTAGAGGTGGGCAACGCGGCGGCGTCCGGAGTTGAATTCATCAATGCGCTTAAGTTTTACCCGCAGAATGGCGGCCTGAATGTCATCAAGCCGGCTGTTGTATCCAATTATGCTGTGATGGTAGCGGATTCGACTGCCATGGTTACGAAGTACCTTGATCTGCTCCGCCTGTTCGTCTGTAGCGCAGGTGACCAGTCCGCCGTCGCCGTAACAGCCAAGATTCTTGCTGGGGAAAAAACTGAAACAGCCGAACGAGCCAATGGCTCCCGTCATGGCGCCGTTGATAGCCGCACCGAATGATTGCGCACAGTCTTCGATAAGTACCAGTTGGTGTTTGAGGCAGAGAGCTTTGATTGGTGCGATGTCAGCCGGTTGCCCGAAGAGGTGAACCGGTATGATTGCCTTGGTGCGGGGTGTGATGGCTGCTTCAATCAACGCCGGATCGATATTGAATGTCTGTGGATCGATATCAACAAAAACCGGAGTGGCTCCCGCATAGCAGATCGCTTCAGCGGTTGCGATGAAGGTGAACGGGGTCGTAATGACCTCGTCACCCGCTTTGATGCCGGCTGCCAGGATGGCAAGCTGCAGCGCGTCGGTCCCTGATGCGCACGATATGGCGTGTTTGGCGCCAAGGTATGCAGCTGTTTCCTGCTCAAAGGCACTCACGTTTGGGCCAAGGATAAATTGAGTGCTCTCAATTGCGTCGAGAACCGCACGATCAATCTCGGTTTTCAAAGTGTGATATTGGGTTTTTAGATCAACCATCGGTATCATGAAGGTCTCCTGTCAAGGCTGAGATTGATTTTAAGTGCTGTTTCCAGCGCCATACGGCCGTCACTGCCGCTTACTTCGGGCTCTTTCCCCTCTCGAATCGCAGCCAGAAATGATTCTATTTCACTCCGGAGAGCGTCGGCTTCACCAAGTTCCTGCTCTTTAACCGTTACATTGGGGACACCGGGGAAGAGTTCACCGCTTCCCTGTTGGGCCACCAGCATCTTGCGGTTCTGAAAGTCGAGGGTAATATAGGCATTGCGCTGAAAAATCCGCATCTTGCGTTCACTCTTCAGGCTGATACGGCTGGCTGTGACATTGGCGACACAGCCGTTTTCGAACACAATACGGGCGTTGGCAATGTCTTCCTCGCCGGTAAAGACCGGAGCTCCGACTGCATCAACCCGCTCTACAGGAGACTTTACAAGATGCTGGATGATTTCAATGTCGTGGATCATCAGGTCAAGGACTACGTTGACATCTGTGCCGCGCGGTTTGAAAGGGGCGATCCGAACCGACTCTATGAAGAGTGGGTCCTGAAGTACTCCGTCCAGAGCCTGCAGAACCGGGTTGAACCGTTCCAGGTGTCCAACCTGAAAAACCGCGTTATTCTTCTCTGCCAGCGCAATCAGCTCGTCCGCTTCCTCAATGGTTACGGTGATCGGTTTTTCGATCAGAACATGTACTCCGGCTGCCAGAAAATCGCGTGCCACCGCATAATGAAACTGTGTTGGGACGACTACGCTGACCGCATCCACTTTACCGATCAGATCGCGATGATCACTGAACGCCTCTGTTCCTAATGCCACGGCTATTTCTGCCGCGCGTTTCGAATCGTTATCCACTACCCCGACCAGCTCAACATCTTGAATAGCGGCATATTTCTGGGCATGAAAGTTACCCAGGTAGCCCACTCCGATAACGGCAGTTCTTAGTGTGTCAGAAACTGGCTTCTGAGTCTTTCCTGCTGAAGAGCTGTCTGCTGCCGCGCTTTTTCCGTTCTTAAGGGTGAGAGCACTCATCCGCGGCAGATCCCGCGTTTTGAATTTTCAATAAATGCCAGCAGGTAATTGACTTCGGGGCAATCCTTAATATCTTTTTTTATCCGGATGATCGCATCGGGAAGTTTCAAGCCTGCCATGAAAAGCGTCTTATAGGTTTTTTTCAGGTTGTTGATAGTCTCTTCGGAAAAGCCACGCCGTTTAAGACCGATCAGGTTGAGCCCGCGCAGTTTTGCTTCCCTTTTGCTGGAAGTTGCGATCGTGTAGGGGAGGATGTCCATGCCGACCATGGTGCCGCCGCCAATCATGGCATTTCTTCCAATAGTGGAAAACTGGTGAACGGCAACCAACCCGCCGATTATGACATTGTCTTCAATGGTCACATGGCCGGCAAGTGTTGCTACGTTGGCCATAACTACTCCGTTGCCGACAATGCAGTCATGAGCAACGTGCGAGTAGGCCATAAAAAGGTTGTCGTTGCCGACAACCGTCTCTGCGTGACCGGTTGTCGTACCGCGATGGATAGTGGCAAATTCGCGAATCATATTGTTGTCGCCGATCCTGGTCCAGCACTCCTCACCACGGTATTTGAGATCCTGTGGAGGAGCGCCGACGGATGATTGGGAGAAAATCTGGTTGTTTTCGCCGATTTCAGTCCAATCACCTATGACGGCATGGGCGCCGACAGTGGTTCCAGTGCCAATGGTGACATGTTTGCCGATGATGGCGTATGGCCCCACTTCCACATCTGCAGCCAGGGAGGCTGATGAATCTATTATTGCAGTCGGGTGGATCATGTTAATTTCTCCGTGATGTTACTCTGCTATTGAAAGGAATATGGTGTTATTCCGGTGAGTTAGCAAATGTTGCCTTGAGGTCGGCCTCAGTGACCAGGGCATCGCCAACAAAAGCTTTTCCGGCTACTCCCCAGATACCTCTGCGATTCATCGTCGTTGTGACCTCAATGCGCAGCTGATCGCCGGGCATCACTGGTTTACGGAAACGGGCATTATCAATGGCCATAAAGTAGGTTACCTTGGCGCGGGTGGCTTCATCGGAAGCGAGATACGCCATGATGCCGGCCACCTGGGCCATGGCCTCAATAATCAGAACACCCGGCATAACCGGGTGACCGGGAAAGTGACCCTGGAAAAACGGTTCATTGATCGTAATATTCTTTATGCCTACGCAGCGTTTCCCATGTTCTCCTTCAATAACCCGGTCAACCATCAGAAATGGATAACGATGCGGAAGGATTTTCATGATCTCGTTGATATCCAATTGCATATTAACTCCCTTGGCTAATCAGTTTTAATTTTGCTTCCAGCTCTGCAACCCGCTTCTCAAGAGTCGAAACCGTTTTCTTCAATTCCGGCAACCGTGGCACAGTCATGGCGGATTTAAGCCATTCTTTATGCGGCATGGTTGGCGAACCGCTATAGGCGGCATTTGCCGGCAATGAGCTGGGTACGCCGGACTGGGCGCCAACCAGTACATTGTCACCGATTGTGAGATGGCCTGCAACTCCGACCTGACCAGCCAGAGTGACGTGATTGCCGATCTTTGTACTCCCTGAAATGCCGACTTGAGATACGATCATGCAGTCTTCACCAATCTGGCAATTGTGGGCAATCTGCACCAGATTGTCCAGTTTTGTACCGCGGCGAATCCGGGTCACTTCGATAGCAGCCCTGTCTATGCACGTATTTGCCCCGATCTCCACGTCGTCTTCAACTATGACAATGCCGATCTGGGGGATGCGATAATAACTGCTGCCATCGGGCGCGTATCCGAAACCGTCAGAACCGATTACGGCTCCTGGTTGAATAATGCAGCGGTTGCCGATTCGGCAGCGTTCACGGATAACGGTGTTTGCGTGGATGGTGCACTCTTCGCCGATAATGACGTTGTCGTAGAGTACTGCTCCCGAATGGATAACGGTGCGCTCTCCGACGACAACGTTCTTGCCGATGCAGGCACCCGGGTAAATACTGGCACCTTCGCCAATGGTTGCCGTAGCGTTGACAATTGCTGCCGGCAGCACTCCTGCCGCTTCGTGTGGTTTGGTATAGAAAAGTGTCAGTAATTTGGCAAAACCGAGATACGGGTTGGCGACTTCAATAATAGTGCGCCCATAACGCTCGGCGCCCGGTCCCATAAGAACGGCTCCGGCAGATGTTTCCGCAACTTTGGCAGCATATTTCGGGTTTGCAAGAAATGTCAGGGCGTCAGGACCGGCACTGTCGAGTGGCCCCAGGCCGGAAATAGTGACATTCCCGTCTCCGTGCACAACGCCGCCAAGATACTCGGCAAGCTCTGTAACTGTTCGTGTGAGTGCCATTACGTTACTTCTTTCTGCTCGAATTGAACAACTTCAGTACGGCATCGGTCAGATCTGCCTTCTCGTCGACAAATAACATGCTCTCATTTTTTACAAAGATGAAGGTGTAGCCATTTTGTTGGCCATATTCCTTGATAACTTTCTCCATCCCTTCCAGGATTCTGCGGGTAAGCTCCTCGTCCTTGCCCTGCAGTTCATCCTGGGCATCCTTGGTAAAACGCTGAAAATCCTTCAGCTTGTTCTGGTAGTCCTTCTCTTTAGCCGCACGAGATGAATCGGAAAGCATTGTTCCTTGTTTTTCCAACTCTTCTTTTAATTTTTTGAGCTCTTCCTGTTTTACATTGATCTCATCCTGAAATTTCTTGACTTTGGTTGCAAGCTGCTCCTTCGCTTCTTTTCCTGCGTCAGAAGTTGTCAGCGCACGCTGCATGTCGATATAGCCGAGTTTAAGGTCTGCTGCAAACACAGAGGTTGACACAAGGCACGCTGCTACGAGACCTACAATAATAATCCGTTTCATGAAATTTCTCCTTTAAATTGTGTGGGCAAGTGTGCCCTTTAAAAATGTATCAAAACCTAACCCCCCTCAATCCCCCCTTATCAGGGGAAAGCTTTTAAGCCTCCCTTGATAAGGGGAGGTTTGGAGGGGTTTATTAAAACATGCTTCCGATGGAAAACTCGAGCCGCCCACTGGTGTTGTCAATGTTTCTTCGCGGATTGATCGGAATCCCATATTCAAGGCGCAGCGGTCCGATGGGGGAAGCCCAGCGGATTCCAGCGCCATAGCTCATCAACATGGTGTTGAATATGGCCGAATTGTCGTTAAAGGAGTTGCCATAGTCGAAAAATGTGACACCCTTGAGGCCGGCTTCGGGAAGGAGCGGAAAGGTGAGTTCCACATTTCCGAAAACTTCCTTGCTGCCGCCAAGATAAAGCTGTTGGTTTGTCTGGCTGCCGTAATTATCTTTTACAAGCAGGGTATCTGTCGGGGATACTGTACGGGCTGAATACCCACGCAGGGAATAAATGCCGCCCAGATAAAACTTTTCATCGATGGGGACCGGTTGCCCAACTTCCCCGATATAGCCTAACGTTAATTTTGTCGATGCGATCAACTTTTTGTAGAGCGGGTGGAAGTAGCTGTGGTCCGTAATAAAACGGGCAAATTTATTGTCGCCGCCCAGGCCGGCGTACTCCGCCGAAAAAGAATTGATAAAGCCGGTTGAGGGGTCAAGCCGGTAATCGGTGTTGTTATGGGTGATACTGGCAAAGATGGAACTTGTGGTCGTTGTACCGAGCGGATAGGTGTCGTTGCCTATCGTGTCATGGAGCGACTGGTATGCGGCATCCGGGTTATAAAGATCCTTTATTTCGTACTTGTACATCACAAATGTGCCGATGAAATCATTGATCGGATACCCGCCCTTGATGTCACCACCGATGAGTCGCCGGGAATAATCGGTGTAATCGCGTTCTGAACGGTACAGGTCACCCCCGAGGGTCCATTTGGTGTCCATAAAATAGGGGTCGGTCAGGCCTAAAGCGTACGTCTGCGATTTTCCACCGATGGAAGCGGAAAGATTGGCCTTCAGACCCAACCCGAGGAAGTTAGCCTGCTGGACCGAACCCTGGCCGATGATGCCATCGAGTGAGCTGTAACCGCCGCCTATACTGAACGTACCGGTCGGTTTCTCCTTGACATCGACATTCACGTTGAGCTTGTCGGCGGCACTCCCTTTCGCGGTAGCAATGTTGGCTTCCTCAAAAAAACCGAGGTTCATGAGGTTTTGTTTGCTGCGCTTCATGCCGGTTGCACTGTACAGTCCGCCTTCAGTCACACGCATCTCTCGGCGGATAACCTTGTCGCGGGTTTTTGGGTTACCGGCGATATTAATTCGCTCAATTGACACCAGATCCCCTTTTTCAATGTCAAACGTCAGGTCAAGGGTCTTTTTATCATTATCCAAATGGGTCAGAGGGTTGATTGTGGCAAAGGCATATCCCTTGTCGCCATACACATCGGTCAGGGTTCCTATATCGCCGCGAAGAATGGAGCGGTTGAAAATCGCACCCGGTTCGCTCTTCAGCTTTTTCTGGAGGTCAGCGGCCGGATCAAGCAAGTCACCCTTGAATCCGATTTCACCAATCCGGTACTGGTCGCCTTCCGTGATTGCGATGGAGACATCCAGCGCGGTCTTTGCTTTATTCAGCGATACCACCGGTTCGCCAACCTTGACATTGATATAACCATTGTTGAGGTAATGGTCGGCAATCAACAAAGCATCATTTTTGAGAACCTCTTCCTTATAGGTGCCTGCGCTGGTAAGCCAGGAGAGGAACCATTTCTCTTTGGTCTCCATAACGCCCCGAAGATTTCTGCTGCTGAACGCCTTGTTGCCATCAAATTGAATCTTCTGGATAAGGATCTTGTTTCCTTCAACAATAGTAACTGCAACGGTCAGTTCGCTGGGGGATGTTTTTTTAATTTCGGTCTGCACATCCGCCAGGTAATAGCCTTCGTCGCCGTACATTTTCTTGATAGCGGCAACACCTTTCGTCAGCTCTTTTGCTGAAAAAACGGAATTAGGCTGGAACCCAAGCGCACCCTTCAATTTTTCCGTTGTAAGCTCTTTATTTCCTGCAAACGTAATTTTTCGAACAATCGGCTTTTCCTGGACAGAGTAGACGAGAACGGTACCTTTGTCAGACTCCTCTTTCAGGGCCTGAACATTCTGGAAATGGCCCAGTTTATAGATAGCCTGAATATCCGCATCCGTTTTGTCATTGTTCAGGGTATCGCCGGCATGCATCTTGACAACGGTGAGAATTGCCGATGATTCGATGCGATGATTTCCCTGAATCCGGATTTCTACCAGTTTTTCGCCTTCAGCGTAGACAACTGTCGAACCGCAGAGCAGTACTAAAAGCATTGATGATGTTATTTTTTTGAAACTGGGCACGCGTCCCCCGGATATTTATGTAGTTTTATTTATTCTTCCATCAACCAGGTGAATGGTGGTCCCCATGGCTGCTGCCAACTGTTCATTGTGGGTAACGATCACGAGAGTCAATCCTTTTTTTGTTTGCAGATCCGTTAACATGGCGTGTATGCCGTCACTGGTTTTCATGTCCAGATTGCCGGTCGGTTCATCGGCCAGCAAAAGTTCGGGACCAAGTACGAGCGCCCGTGCAATTGCCACCCGTTGTTGTTCGCCACCGGACAATTCACCCGGTCGGTGGGTCATGCGTTGCCCGAGGCCGACGTCCTCCAACAGCGACTCAGCTGTTTCTCGGGCTTTTTGACGCGGAATCCTGGCTATCAAAGCCGGCATCATCACGTTTTCTAGTGCGGTGAATTCTGGCAGAAGGTGATGGAACTGAAATACAAAACCGATACTTCGATTTCTGAATGCTGCCAGTTGCCGGTCATTTTTTTTGAAAATATTTTCCCCGCGAAAGCAGACCATTCCAGAAGATGGGCGGTCAAGGGCTCCCAGCAAATGAAGCAGGGTACTTTTCCCGGCACCGGATGCGCCAACAAGGGCAGTTGTCGTGCCGATCTGCAGGTCAAGGTCGATTCCGCTGAGAACCTCAAGCAGGCTTGGTCCGTTGCCATAGGTTTTGCAGAGACCGCGTACTTCAAGGAGGCTACTCATAGCGCAGCGCCTCTGCCGGAAGCATTCTTGAAGCCTGCCATGCGGGATACAGCGTAGCCAGAAAAGAGATCAATACTGCAGTGACAGATATAAGCACCACATCGGATGGCACCACCATCGAAGGGAAGTGGTCAAGGTAGTAAATATCCTTGCTGAAAAAATTCTCTCCGGTTATTTTTTCGATAAAGTTGATAATCGGTTCCAGATTGAGTGCTATTATCAGCCCTGATGCAACTCCGATGACCGTGCCGATGACGCCGATGATCAGTCCCTCAAG
The DNA here is from genome assembly GCA_021781535.1 of Deltaproteobacteria bacterium. Lineage (GTDB taxonomy): Bacteria > Desulfobacterota > Desulfuromonadia > Geobacterales > Pseudopelobacteraceae > JACRCG01. The sequence goes on from JAJXWO010000006.1 coordinate 37,389, forward strand.
CACAAAAATCTTCATGATACTGGTTGCCGTTGCTCCCATGGACTTAAGAATGGCGATATCTCTCGTTTTTTCCATAACAATCATGAAGAGTGTTGAAGCGATACCAAAGGCGGCTACCAGGACGATCAGGGTCAAAATGACGAACATGACAACTTTTTCAGTTTTTAGCGCAAACAGTATGTTTTTGTTCATCTGCATCCAATCACGTGCGTAGTAGTCTACGCCCATATCATGGTTGATTCTGCGGGCCAGTTCGCCGGTGTGATACAGATACGCATTCTTAACCTTCAGTTGTATGCCGGTAACGGTATCGCCGAGATCGAAAAAGCGCTGCGCCTGGTCAAGGCTTATGTATGCCAGGGTTGAGTCGTATTCAAACATTCCGGTGTTGAAAATGCCGGTAACCTTGAACGGTTTCATGCGTGGCATCATGCCAAGCGGGGTAATATTGCCCATCGGCGAAATTACGTTGACGGTGTCGCCGAGGGACAGGTTCAGGTGTTTGGCCAGCTCTTTTCCTACCATCAAACCGGGAGTTGTACCCGGACCCTGCCCCGTTTTTGGATCAAGGCAGTCAATATTTCCTTCTACAATCGATTTGCTGATGCGGGTAACCTTCCGGTCGGATGCCACATCGATACCTCGCAAAACCACGCCGGATACATTTTTGCCTGAAGAGAGCATGACCTGGTTGTAGATAAATGGCGTTGCTGCTTCGACTCCTTTGTAATCCAGCAGTTTCTTGATCACCGCTTGGTAGTCCTCCATCGGTGCGCCGTTTCGAATGACGATAATATGGGCGTTCGTACCCAGAATCTTTTCCTTGAGATCCTCTTCAAAGCCCGTCATTACCGCCAGCACAACGATCAGCGCCATGACTCCCAACGTAACTCCGGCAGTGGAGATAAAAGTTATAATGGAAATAAAGGTTGATTTGCGTTTGGCTTTCAGATAGCGCAATCCGATAAAAAGTTCAAATGGCATCGGTTATTTGACTTCCTTGCGAAGTTGCGGAAACAGGATGACATCCCGGATAGAAGGAGAATCGGTCAATAGCATTACCAGGCGATCGATACCGATTCCCTCACCTGCAGTAGGCGGCAGGCCATACTCCAAAGCGCGGACATAATCTTCATCCATATAGTGAGCTTCTTCGTCGCCCTTATCCTTTTCGGCAACCTGTGCCAGAAACCGCTCCTTCTGGTCAACCGGATCATTCAGCTCGGAGAAGGCATTTGCTATTTCGCGTCCGCCGATAATCAGTTCAAAGCGATCGACGATTTCAGGATTGTGGTCGTTCTTGCGCGACAACGGAGAAACCTCGGTGGGGTAGGCGGTGATGAATGTCGGCTGGATCAACTTGTGTTCAGCCACCTCTTCAAAAATCTCCATCAGGAGTTTGCCATAGCTGATGTCATCAGAAAGAGTCAGGCCAATACTGCCGGCGTATGACAGAGCCAGGTCACGGTCATCCAGTTGGCGTGCTTCTATGTCGCCATATTCCAGAATCGCCTCCCGGACGGTCAGCCGTTTCCAGGGACGCTGCAAGCTGATGTCAACTCCCTGATTGGTAATGTCAAGTGTTCCAAGAACTTCCTGTGCGACGTGGCAGAACAGCTCTTCAGTGAAATCCATCAGGTCTTCATATGTCGCATAGGCCTGATAAAATTCCATCATGGTAAACTCCGGGTTGTGGCGGACGGAAATACCTTCATTGCGGAAGTTGCGATTGATCTCGAACACTCTGTCAAGACCGCCGACAACCAGCCGTTTCAGGTATAATTCCGGAGCAATGCGCAGATACAGCTCCATGTCGAGAGTGTTGTGATGGGTAATAAACGGGCGCGCCGTTGCCCCTCCCGGAATTTGGTGCATCATGGGAGTTTCAACCTCGAGGAAATCCCGATCGGCCATGAAGCTGCGAATGAGGTTGACGATGCGGGAGCGCTTGATGAATATTTCGCGTGCATCAGGATTCACTATCAGGTCGACGTACCGCTGGCGATAGCGGGTCTCGACATCAGTCAGTCCATGAAATTTTTCCGGCAGCGGCAGGAGCGATTTTACCAGCAACCGTATGGAGCGAACGTGCAGGGAAAGTTCGCCGGTCTTGGTGCGAAACGGGAAACCTTCGGCGCCGACGATATCACCGATGTCGAATGTATCAAAAACAGCAAACGCTTCTTCACCGATCTCATCTTTTTTGACATAAAGCTGAATGCGCCCCTTTCGATCCTGGAGCTGGATAAAAGCGGCCTTGCCGAAAGATCTGCGGGCCAGGATACGGCCGGCCACGCTTATGGTGGCATCAGAGGCGTCGAGCTGTTCTACGGAGCTGTATGCGGCAATTATATCAGCCGAAGTATGTTGAGGTTTAAAGTCGTTAGGATAGGGATTTATGCCCGCTTCCCACAGCGCATCAACCTTGCGGCGCCTTTGAAGCAGAAGTTCACTGAGTTCTTCCATGATGGTGATTCAACCTTTCACAAACAAATAATAATTCCGGAGAATCAAGCTGTCAAAAATATCTACAACGTTCCGGTACGTCAAGAAAAAAGAAATCGGACATGCCCACGTGCGGGAAGACCTCGGGAGCATCCAGATCACTCACTGTACCTTTATGATGCTGTTGCTGTACGAATACGTATTTATGTGTGTGACCGGGTCTTGATGCGCAATGAACGTATCTGCGACGAAGAGGCTGTGCCCGTCAGTCGTGATTCCGATCGGGGTATGAAGCGTGCTGTCCGGCAAAGGAATGGTTATGACATCGTATGGGTTGGCTAGGCCAATCCTGCGGATGGTGTTCAGGTATGAGTCGGTGACATAGAGATAGGTACCATCAGTGGTAATGCCGTTAGGTTGCCTGAAACGCGCATCTGCCCCGATTCCATCAACCGCCGTTTCGAGCGGCCCTGCTTTGCCGGCTATTGTTAAAACGTTACCTGTTAAAATTTCAATCCTGCGAATTGTCCGGTTGTTAAAGTCGGTAACATAGAGATAGGTCCCATCGGTGGTTATGCGTTGCGGTATATTGAAACGGGCGTCGTGTGGGCCGCCATCGGTCGACCCAATTGTACCTGAGGTGCCGGTCAGGGTGGAAACGGCTTTTGTGGCAATGCTGATCCAGCGAATGGTATTGTTGCCGGAGTCTGTCACGTAGAGGTTTTCGCCGTCCGTGGTTATGCCGGTTGGCCGGTTGAAGCGAACATCGCTTGGTATTGTCGAGTCAACCGAGCCGGCCACGCCGGTCGTGCTGCCAATCGTAGTGACTTTGTATATGGTGTTGGCTGCATCAATATCGATGATGCGGATGGTGTTTGAACCGGAATCTACAACGTAAAGCTGCGTGCCATCCGCGTTTATTGCGAGGGCGAAGGGCAGATTAAAAGTTATTGCAAGCCCGGTAACCGCATCCGTGCATGTCAAAGTTGTAACAATGCCCGAGGATGTCACCTTGCGAATGGAATTGTTTGCATAATCCGCAACGTAAAAATTGCTACCGTCAGTCGTGATGTCGGTGGGGTGATTGAACGCTGCCGGGGGACCGTTGGGCGTGCTGTAATTGCTAAAACCGGTTTCGCTTCCGGGAGTGCCGGTAAAGATTGATGCGATGTTATTGAGAACAAGTGGCGTTCCTTGAATGGCACCACCCATGTGTGTGTTAGGTGCAGCAAGAGCTGTCGGGTGGCCGTACTCTGGTTTCGCTGCCGTAGTCCCGCTGCCGCCGCATGCGGTAAGAAAAGCAGCAACAATGAAAACAACTATGAGTGATGCGTATTTATGCATGTGATTCTCCGTGCGAATGTAGATGGTTACGAGCGCAGCCTACGGGACTTCCTCATCTTTTTTCTTGCGCCGTGGCCGGGCTTTTGGTTTGGGAGGAACTATTTCCGCTTCCGGTACGGGTGCCTCCGGTACTTTTTTGGGTGCGGCTCGCCGTCGGGGCTTGGGTGCGACTGTCGCCACTGCTTCGACAACGGGTACAGAAGTCGCCGTCTCCTCGACAACCGCTTCCGGTTTTTTCTTGCGCGGTGTCCGCGCACGCTTCGGCTTGGCTTCGATGGCATCGGCTTCAGGCGGCGTCGGCGCAGGAGTCTCCGGTGCAGCAGGTTCGGAAACGGGCGTGACGGAAACCTCCTCAGAAGAGTGCTCCAGATCTTTATGGGTCTTGCTGCGGCTTCGCCGGCGCTTCCGTTTCTTTGGTTTTGCCGTTTGCTCTGCACTGCCGTCAGTTTCCGTGGCGCTCGTGTCAGCTGTTTCAGCAGCCTCCTCACCCTGGGCCTCGTCGCCAATGGCAATCTCTGTCCCGGTCTGGTCGTGTTCAGCCGTATTCTGCCGGACGTCCTCGGTGGCCTTCTTCTTCTTTTTGCGCCGTTTCCGCTTCTTGGCCCCATCTGTCGGAGCGACAGGTTCGGTGATCTGCTCATCATCAGTGGCGGCCTGCAGAAAGGAACCGCTTGGAGCGGAAGGTTTGTGCGCTTCTTCCGCTTCAGCCTCGCTCTTCAATACATCATCAAGATGAGGTTTTTCGCGTTTTACCGTTTCAAGTTCCAGTTGGTTGAGCAGGAAAGACGTTTTGCCCTTGACGGTCACTTCGATCTCATAATCGTTTTCAATCTGGGTCAGCTCACGTTTCTTGCGGTTAAGCAGGTAGTACGCCACTTCAAGCGGCAGCCCCCCGCGTACTTCGGCAACGGTTCCCTTGGCGGCGGCAGCGTGAACCTTGCGCAGGAACGAAACGGCCATCGCTTCAACGGATTTAACTTTACCGCGCCCCTCGCAGTGCGGACATTCAAGGTGAATGGCATCATTTAGCGTTTTGGCAATCCGCTGGCGAGACATCTCCATGATACCGAATTGAGAAATGCGGCCAACGTTGACTCGTGCCTTATCCATTTTGAGGGCATTTTTAAGCATTTTTTCAACGTCGCCGTTATGCTTGTTATCACGCATGTCGATGAAGTCGATAACAATCAGACCTCCCAGGTCGCGCAGTCGCAACTGCCGTGCGACCTCTTCGGCGGCCTCCATGTTGGTCTTGAAGGCGGTATCTTCGATGCCCCGTTCTCCGCTTGATTTCCCTGAATTGACATCAATTGAGACCAAGGCTTCGGTCGGCTCGATGATCAGCGAACCACCGGACGGCAGTGAAACCCGCTTTTCATAAATCTGGTCTATCTGCTCTTCAAGCTGAAAGCGGGAAAAGATCGGCCGCTTTTCCTTGTGCAGTTTAACCCGCTTTTCACAGGCCGGCATGGTGTCGCGAAAAAATTCCTTTGCTTCCCGGTAGGCATCCTTGCTGTCAACCAGCACCTCGTCAATGTCATCCGAAAAGTAGTCTCGAATTGTACGGATGATCAGGCCGCTGTCCCGATAAATCTCACCAGCTCCCTTGATTTCTGATGCTCTCTGTTTGATTGATTCATACAATTCCGTCAGGGAGGTAAAATCTTTCTGCAGCTCTTCAGGAGTGCGCCCTACCGCTTCAGTGCGGATGATATAGCCCATGCCTTCAGGGATGGCCATCTCGCCGACGATTTCTTTCAACTTCTTGCGGGTTCCCTCCTGCTCGACCTTGCGGGAGATGCCGGTTGAATCACTGCCTGGCATTATAACCATATATCGTCCCGGCAGTGACAGGTAACTGGTAAGCGCCGAACCTTTGTTGTCGCGTTCGTCCTTCTCAATTTGCACCACAAGTTCCTGGCCGCGCCGCAACACTTCCTGGATGCGGGGGCGGCGCTTGCGCTGTTCTTCGGGAATGTCGTCTCGCCATTCCCAGTAATCGGGATGCAGTTCGCCGATCTGGAGAAAACCGGGTTTAGCGCGGCCAATATCGACGAAAGCAGCCTGGAGGCCAGGTTCAACACGCAGGACGACACCTTTGTAAATGTTGCCTTTTATTTGTTCTTTGCCGCTGATTTCTATGTTCAACTCCATCAAGCGGCCGTCGTGCACTATGGCCACGCGAGTCTCCTCGGGGTGCATGACGTTAATCAGCATTTTCTTGCTTATATTTGTGCTCATTTCTATGAATAACCTTTCAGGTAACCAGCGTTGGTTCAGATACAAAACAGGCGGATTATATCTCTTTTAACGCTGAAAGCAAAGAAAAAGGCGGTACAGAGTAAAATCCCCGTACCGCCCAGCTGAAACAATATTGAAATGAGAACTACATCATTTTTGCCAGAAGCGGCACAATAAGAAGCGAAACAATGTTGATGATCTTGATCATCGGGTTGATTGCAGGGCCAGCGGTGTCTTTATAGGGGTCGCCGACGGTGTCTCCGGTAACGGCAGCTTTGTGGGCTTCGCCGCCTTTGCCGCCGTGGTGGCCGTCTTCGATATATTTCTTGGCGTTGTCCCATGCGCCACCACCGGTAGTCATGGAAATGGCAACAAAAATACCGGTGACGATGGTTCCGACGATGACGCCGCCCAGAGCTTTGGGCCCGAGGGTGAAGCCGACAATGACCGGTGCGAGGATCGGGATCAATCCGGGTACGACCATTTCCTTGAGGGCGGTTTTGGTGACGATGTCGACACAGGCGGCGTAATCCGGTTTGCCTGTCCCTTCCATGATGCCCTTGATTTCGCGGAACTGGCGACGGACTTCAACAACAACCGCACCACCCGCTTTGCCGACAGCTTCCATGCACCGGGCGCCGAAGTAATAGGGGAGCATACCGCCGATAAAGAGGCCGACAATGATATACGGATCAGAGAGTTCAAATTTGACAATCTCTTTCCCGGCCGATAACAGCGCGTGGTTTAGTTCGTCAACGTATGAGGTGAAAAGGATAACGGCAGCCAGACCGGCGGAACCGATGGCATATCCCTTGGTGACAGCTTTGGTTGTATTGCCGACCGCATCAAGTGGGTCGGTTACAGCACGAACCGAGTCGTCCAGTTCGGCCATTTCGGCGATACCACCGGCGTTATCGGTGATCGGGCCATAAGCGTCCATGGCAACAACGATGCCGGTCAGTGAGAGCATCGATACGGCGGCGATGGCGATACCGTAGACTCCGGCGCATTGAAAGGAGACGACGATGCCGGCAGCGATGACGATGACCGGGGCTGCCGTCGATTTCATGGAGACGCCGAGTCCGGCGATGACGTTGGTGCCGTGCCCGGTTGTGGAGGCCTGGGCAATATGCTGTACCGGACCGTATTCAGTCGCAGTGTAGTATTCGGTAATCCAGAAGATGGCGCCGGTAACGACCAGGCCGACGATGGAGCAAATGAAAATATTCATGGCGCCAAAGGTTACTCCGGCGGCGTTAGTGAGGCCGTCCGGGAACATCTGTGCCGTGACGAAGTAGAAGGCGATGCAGGCGAGTACGGCTGAAGCGATCAGTCCTTTATACAGCGCCGGCATTATCTTCTGGCTGGCACCCAGTTTGACAAAGTAGGTACCGATGATGGAGGCAATGATCGAGATGCCGCCCAGAATCAGCGGGTAACTGACGGAGGCGGCATTGCCGGTAAAGGTGATGGCGCCCAGCAGCATGGCGGCAATCAGGGTTACTGCATAGGTTTCAAACAGGTCGGCGGCCATACCGGCGCAGTCACCGACGTTGTCGCCAACGTTGTCGGCGATTACGGCTGGATTGCGGGGGTCATCCTCAGGAATACCGGCTTCAACCTTGCCTACCAGGTCGGCGCCTACATCGGCGCCCTTGGTGAAGATACCGCCGCCGAGACGGGCGAATATGGAGATCAGTGACCCACCGAAGCCGAGGCCGACCAGTTGGGTGACTACATCCTTGACCGGAGCATCGGGCATCAATTTCAGGAGGACCATGTAGTAACCGGCAACGCCGAGAAGGCCGAGGCCGACCACCAGCATGCCGGTAATTGCACCGCCCTTGAAGGCAACGTTAAGGGCTTTGGTAATGCCTGATTTAGCTGCTTCAGTCGTACGTACATTAGCACGAACCGAGACAAACATGCCGATGAAGCCGGTCAGGCCGGAGAAAAGTGCGCCGACCGCAAAGCCGACTGCAGTCTTCCACCCCAAGGTTGCGTACAGAGCGATAAACATGATCACGCCAACTGCGGCAATGATCGTGTACTGGCGTTTCATGTAGGCGCCGGCCCCTTCCTGAATCGCTGCGGCGATCTGCTTCATACGGTCATTGCCCTGGGGCAGGCCGAGAATCCAGTTTGCCGTGATCAGGCCGTAGGCAACGGCTGCGGCGGCACAACACAGGGCAAAAACAACTGCATACTGTTCCATTTTCTCATTTCCTCCTGTTAATATGAATAGCCAATTGGTGGCATTCTTGCTGGATGACCCAAAAACGGTAGATAGTTAATGGAATACCGTGTTTTTGTCAAGTATAAAACCTCCGGTTTCACCTTCCTGCTCTCCGTTGTTAGCGGCGCAAGATGCAACTGCAGATGCTTGTCAATGTAATTCGGACGTGATATATCTACGCCTCGATTTATATGAAGACAGGAGACTTTTTATGAAATATTTTCATGTCATGATGCTGTCGTGTGTAGTTTGTCTGGCTGGATGCGCCTCGCAGGGTGCGCTTGATAACGCCCGCAACGATATCGACTCAATTAAAACCCGACTTTTTTCCATGGACCGGGATCTTGCCACTGTGCGCGAAGAGTCAAAGGTAAGTGTCGGCGCCATCGAAAAGGGGTTCAAGGTTGATGTCGCTTCCGTCCGAAAAATGTCTGCCGACATTCAGGCTACAATAGACAGCACCAGGAGCGACATGCAGTCGCTCAATGGCAAAGTTGACGATACTTCTCTTGCGGTAAAGAAAACCGCCGAGGATTTGGCCCGTTACCGTGAGGATGCTGATAAACGCATTATTGCTCTGGAGGATCGCATTCTGAAACAGCAGACGTTGCTCGATTCACTCTCGAAAAGTATGGCAGACTTGGCCAAAGCGAAGAATGATGAAGCAAATTCTTCACCTGATGCCCTTTATTTGAAAGGGCTTGATTCGCTTAAAGCTGGTGATGTTGTGGCGGCGCGGGAGCAGTTCACCAAGTTCCTTGACCAGAATCCCAAAAATGAGCTGGCTGCCAATGCTTACTACTGGATTGGTGAAACCTACTACACTGAAAAAAACTATGATTCTGCGATCTTGTCCTATCAGCAAGTAATTAAAAACTATCCCGGTAAAGACAAGGTGGTTGCTGCCATGTTGAAGCAGGCGATGGCTTTTAGCGCGATCAAAGACACCAAAAGCGCCCGGTTCGTATTGAAAAAACTGATTGAAGGTTTTCCAAAAAGCGATGAAGCGAAGAAAGCAAAGCTTCTACTGAAGGGTATGAGATAAAAACTCAGTCCGGATGGAAACAAAAGGGCGGCACCGTGTTTCGGTACCGCCCTTTTGTTTCATAAAAAATGGATATTTGTAACTTACAAAACCCCTTTTGTTGACATGACCCCATCGACACGTGGATCACGTTGGCTGGCGCTGTCCAATGCCCGGGCAAAAGCTTTGAAACATGCCTCAATGATATGGTGGACATTATCACCATACATAACATTGATATGCAGGTTAAGGCCGCAGTGGTTGGCAAATGCCTGAAAAAACTCCTTCGCCAGCTCTACGTCGAAATCGCCTATTTTAACTTTCGGCAAGTTGACGTGATACACCAGATAAGGTCTCCCGGAGATATCAACTGCAACACTGGCGAGTGTCTCGTCCATTGGCACGGTGGCCTGACCGTAGCGCCGGATCCCCTTTTTCTCTCCCAACGCCTGTTTAAATGCCTCGCCCAGAACAATGCCGATATCTTCCACAGTATGGTGAAAGTCGATATCAATGTCACCACTTGCTTCAATGTTCAGATCAAAAAGCCCGTGGCGGGCAAAAAGATTGAGCATATGGTCAAGAAACGGCACCGAAGTACTGATTGAAGCAGCTCCGGAACCATCAACCGTCAAAGACAGCTTTATTCTGGTTTCCTTCGTAATTCGCTCGATCATTGCAATGCGGCTCATTGGTTAACTCCTCGGACAATTTTTGTTTCAGCAAATTGAATTTGCTCAGTGGGCTGCCGTGAACCAGGGTGGCCTTTTGAGTATCATCATTCCACAATGAGATGTACCCTTTCCATCCTTTGGCGGAAAGGAGCTCTACGAGCGTGTTGAGTACCTCGATTGAGGGGTGTTCATGAAATGCATTATAGCCACAGTAACCGCCCGGTGGAAGCAGTCGAAAGGCACCATATCCCTTGCTGACATTCCGTTTGAGCACAACAGGTTCACCGCTTTCCCAATTGATCTCTTCATAGGCTGTCCAGCCGCAGACCGGACACATGATACGCCGTGCACTGTTTTTACCCCATCCCTCCGTGTCCACCCGGGCATAGATAAATCCACACTGTCCACAAGGCTCGTACATATCTCTCAGCGGCATGAAGAATCTCCTTTATCCGATTTTTTTGAGGATAGCGAGCGTCGTTTCCATCTCCTCGCGCGTTCCGATAGAAATCCTGAGACCATGTGCCAGTAGCGGATCCGAGAGCAGACGCACGAGGATTTTGTGCTCGTACAGAGCCGTATAGACCCGTTTACCGTTTTTGTCCGGTGGTGTTGCAAAGACAAAATTGCCCTGTGATGGTATTACGGAGTACCCGATGGCAGTCAGCTCCATGGTGAACCACTCGCGGGTCTCAATGATCTTGCGGCACGATTCACGGAAATATGGCTGGTCTTTCAGGGCGGCAACACACGCTGCCTGAGCCAGTCGATCGAGATTGTAGTGGTCGCGGATCTTGTCCAGCGCCGCTATGATTTCAGGACGGGCGATTGCCAGCCCCAGGCGCATGCCCGCCAGAGCATAACTCTTTGAAAATGTACGGGTTACGACAACATTTTCATACTTTTTTACCAATTCAAGTGCGTTGTAATCGGCAAAGTCGGCATATGCTTCATCAATTACCAGAATTCCGCCGCAATTTTGCGCCAGCTTTTCGATATAGGGCAGCGGGTAAGCAAAGCCGAGTGGTGAGTTGGGTGTCGTCAGAAAGAATATTTTGCCGTGATAATGCTCGGGAAACGCTTCAATGGTGAATGACTCGGTCAAGCCGTAGGTGCAGACAACCGCACCTTGAATTTCTGCCAGCGTCGAGTAATAGGAGTAGGACGGATGGACATACCCGACATCTTGTCCCTCAGCGGCACACGCTCTGATAAGATTATTGAGTACTTCGTCGGACCCGTTGGCCATGATGATCCAGGATGGATCAAAGCCGTACAGAACACCTGCCGCCTCGCGCAGTTTCTGACTGGAAGCGCTTGGGTATGCCCGGAGTGAGGCTCCGTCACTTCCGATCTCCGCCAAAATTGCTTCCACAACCTTGGGAGATGGGGGGTAGGGGTTCTCGTTGGTATTTAGTTTGATCCAGGACGCTATGTCGTCCGGCTGAAAACCGGGTACGTAACCGCTCATGGCGGCAATGTCAGGTCGAAGATACCCCACTCTAATTCTCCTGTCGAATAGTGACGGACCGTCCGTGCGCTTCAAGTCCTTCCAGCTCTGCAATTCTGACTATGTCGTCTCCGAGGCGTTGCAGTCCGCTCTGTGAAAAATAGACAATAGACGATTTTTTGACAAAATCATCAACCGAGAGCGGGGAAAAGAAACGTGATGTGCCGCCGGTCGGCAGCGTGTGGTTCGGCCCGGCCAGATAATCCCCGGCCGCTTCGGGAGTCCAGTGCCCCATGAAGATCGCCCCGGCGTTGGTGATTTGCGCGAGGATAGCAAACGGGTCAGCTACTGCGAGTTCCAGATGTTCCGGCGCAATACGGTTGGAAAATCTTATCACCTCGTCCAATGTATCTGCCACAATGACAGCTCCATACCTTTGCCAGGAAGCTCGCGCGATCGTTTCACGGGACAGATGGGTCAGCTGCAGTTCCACTTCGGCGATCACTTTTTCGGCAAAAGAACGGTCCGTCGTTATCAGGATTGATGAAGCAAGTTCATCGTGTTCGGCCTGGGACAGGAGGTCTGCAGCAATGTGGGCCGGGTTGCCGCTGCCGTCATTGATTACCAGAATTTCGCTCGGCCCGGCGATCATGTCAATCCCGACCTGTCCGAAGACCAGTTTTTTAGCGGTGGCAACGTAAATGTTGCCCGGCCCGGTGATCTTGTCAACCTGCGGGATTGTAGCCGTGCCGTATGCGAGCGCTGCAATAGCCTGTGCACCGCCAATCCGGAAAATCCGGTCAACGCCGGAGAGTTTGGCGGCTACAAGCACATGAGGGCTGATTTCGCCACCTGGCGAAGGTGCAACCATGATGATTTCGCCAACCCCTGCAACACGGGCCGGTACGGCATTCATTATGACACTGCTCGGATAACTGGCTTTCCCGCCAGGAACGTAGATGCCGACTCGCGACAGTGGCGTAACCTTCTGCCCGAGCATGATGTCCGGTTCCTCGGTGGAAAGCCATGTCTGCTGCTTCTGTTTTTCGTGAAAACGGGTAACCCGCGTGACCGCCAACCGGAGGGCGGCAATCTCGTCAGCGGAAACCGTGGCAAAGGCCGTTTCGATCTCAGCAGGGGTGACTTCCAACTCTTGAACCGAGGCGGCTTCCAGGCGGTCGAAACGGCGGGTCAGTTCCAGTACCGCAGTATCTCCGCGTCGACGGACATCGGCGATAATATCAAGCACGATCTGTTCAACTTCGCGGCCACTCTCTTCGCCGCGCGAAAGAATGGCGTCGAACTTCTGGTTGAAACCGGTATCCTTTATGTCAATAAAAAGCATAGTGTACCTTGTTCAGTGCGACTGGAGCAGTTGCTCAAGCCCCTGTATAATATGTGAAATCCGGTCGTTTTTCGTTTTCAGGCTGGCACGGTTGACGATCAGGCGCGTGGTAATCTCGGCGATGGTCTCAACCTCGACCAGTCCGTTTTGCCGCATCGTTTCGCCGGTAGAAACCAGATCGACAATCCGGTCAGAGAGGCCGACCAGCGGCGCCAGTTCGATCGACCCATAGAGCTTGATAATCTCGACCTGGACACCTTTAGCAGCAAAATAGTTTTCAGTCACATGCGGGTATTTGGTGGCGATTCGGATATGCGACCAGCAGGAAGGGTCGTCTGCCTTTGCCAGATGAGCCGGTTCGGCAACCATCATGCGGCAGTAACCGAATTTAAGGTCGAGCGGCTCATAGACATCCTTGCACTGTTCCATCAGCGTATCTTTGCCCACAATCCCGAGATCGGCGCTGCCGTATTCTACGTAGGTCGGGACGTCGGTTGCCCGAACAATCATATAACGGATCCGCTGCTCCTGGTTTTCGAAGATCAGTTTACGGGAATCAGAGAGCAGTTCGCGGCAGTCGATGCCGATCTGGCTGAACATCTCGACTGATTCTTCGAGGATTCGCCCCTTGGGGATCGCAATAGTAATCCAGTCACTCATTCTTTAACCCTTTGGATATCCGCACCCAGCGCGGCAAATTTTTTCTCGATCGATTCATAACCGCGGTCCAGGTGGTAAATGCGTGATACTTCCGACGTGCCGTCGGCGGCGAGACCAGCCAGGATCAGTGATGCCGAGGCCCTCAGGTCAGTGGCCATGACCGGAGCTCCCGACAGGTTTTTGACCCCTATAACTGTTGCCGTACTTCCTTCGACAGTTATATCGGCGCCGAAGCGCTGCAACTCTGAAACGTGCATGAAGCGGTTTTCAAAGATATTTTCCGAGATAACACTGGCACCTTCCGCAACGCACATCATGGCCATGAACTGGGCCTGCATGTCGGTCGGAAAGCCGGGGTACGGGCGTGTCTTGATGTTGATACTTTTAAGCCGTCTTGGCCCCTTGACTCTCACAACCCCGTCATGGCTGGTGATTTCAACTCCCGCATCCTGCATCTTGAACGAGAGGGCATCGAGATGTTCCAGTTTCATGCGGTGAATGCGGATGTCTCCTCCGGTCATTGCGGCCGCGATCATAAACGTGCCTGCTTCAATCCGGTCCGGCATGACCTCGTAATCGGCGGCCGCAAGCTCGGAGACACCCTGGATTCTGATCGTGTCGGTGCCTGCCCCTTCAATTTTTGCCCCCATGCGATTCAGGTATAGGGCCAGATCAACTATTTCCGGTTCACGAGCGGCATTTTCCAGCAGGGTTTCGCCTGAGGCGGTCGCAGCGGCCATCATCAGATGTTCAGTGCCGCCTACTGTCGAAATATCAAAATTGATGCGGGCGCCTTTGAGGCGTCGGCACTTTGCTTCGACATAGCCATGTTCAAGTGTGATTTCGGCACCAAGCGCCTGTAGCCCTTTCAGGTGAAGGTTTATCGGGCGCGCTCCAATAGCACAGCCACCCGGCAACGAGACCCGTGCCTTGCCAAAGCGGGCCAGAAGCGGCCCCAGAACCAGGACCGAGGCCCGCATGGTTTTTACCAGGTCATAGGTCGCTTCATGGCTGGCAATGTTGGTCGTATCGATTCGGACAACGTTGCCGTTTCCCTCGACTTCTGCGCCAAGTGACTCCAGTACTTTAATGGTGGTGTTAATGTCCCGTAAAAACGGAACATTGCTGATCTGGTTGATTCCCGGTGCCAGAATTGTCGCGACAAAAATGGGGAGCGAAGCGTTCTTTGAGCCGCTGACCGTGACGTCGCCCTTTAGTTTTTTTCCACCTTTGATGATAAGTTTGTCCAATCTGAATACTCCTCTTGTGTCTGCTAAATTCTGCCATATTACTGTAAGGGTCGGCTCTTGTCCAAAGAAAAGTTGGTAAAATCGTGCGGCATATCCCTGGAAAATTGCCAAACAAATGACTTCAATGTGATTATTTATGGGGGAGTAAATTCAATCTTACTAACTCCGGGGAATCTGTGGTATCGTACCGGTCAATTTGTCAATTGCCACGACAGAGCGCAGGGGTGGATATGTTCCGGTTCAGTCTGAAAACCAAAGCAACAATTCTCCTTCCCCTGTTCGTAACGATTGCACTGTCCGCTCTGCTGTTTTTGATAGCGTACCTGCTTGTCAACCACGTCAGGAGCATACCTCTTATCTTTCTTCTAATCTTCCTTCCGCTGCTTTCATTGGCCATGTTCTGGTTTATGTACCGCTATCTGAAGCGTTATGAGCGCGCCGACGTGCAACTCCATCGCCAGAACGAATATTTGCAGGCACTGCACGAAACAACCCTTGGGTTGATCAGCCGTCTGGACGTTGCCGGGCTGCTGCAGGCCATTGTTATCCGCGCCGGTAGTCTGCTTGGTACGGAACATTGTTATGTATATCTTAAAAACAGTGCCGGAACCGAAATGGAAATGGTTTTTCAGAGCGGCATATACAATTATCTTGACCATTATCCGATCAGGCGGGGAGAAGGCATCGCCGGACGAATATGGAACACGGGGAATCTGTCTCATATCGACGATTACAGCACGTGGGATGGACGGTTGCCCGATGCAGACCGGGACGTGTTGAGGACTATGGCGGGTGTGCCGCTTAAGTCCGGCGAGGATGTTGTGGGTGTTCTTGGTGTTGCGTTTGTTGATGAAGGAATTCATTTGAGTAATGAGCAATTGGAACTTCTGGTCCAGTTTGGTGAATTGGCATCGCTGGCCCTTGAAAATGCCCGCCTCATTGATGAGTCAAAGCGGGAACTGGCCGAAAGGATAAAGGCTGAAGAACACCTGCGCAAGCTTTCCGTTGCGGTTGAGCAAAATCCCGCTTCAATTGTCATTACCGATACCTCCGGTGTCATAGAATATGTCAACCCGCATTTTACCGAGTTGACCGGCTACACGTTTGATGAAGTGGTCGGCCAGAATCCGAGTGTTCTTAAGACGGGAGAAACAAGTAACGAAGAATACAAGCAACTGTGGGAAACAATTCTTGCAGGCGGTGAATGGCGCGGCGAATTCCACAACCGCAAAAAAGATGGCGAATTGTATTGGGAACAGGCCCTGATTGCTCCCATCAGGGATAACAGTTATGCCATTACTCATTTTATTGCCATAAAAGAGGATATTACCGAACATAAACAGTTGGAGGGGCAGCTCCGGCAAGCACAGAAAATGGATGCGATAGGTCAACTGGCCGGAGGCATCGCTCATGATTTCAATAACATTCTGACCGCTATTGTTGGGTATGCCAGCATTATGCAGCTCAAGCTGCCTGGCGACAGCCCCCTGAAAAAAAATGCCGAACAGATAGCTGCTACTGCAGAACGTGGTGCTCGCCTGACTCAGAGTTTGCTGGCCTTCAGTCGCAAGCAGACATCAAATTTTGTTGTTGTCGACCTGAATGAAATAATTAACCGTGTTCATCAGCTTTTGCTCCGGTTGATCAGCGAAGATATTTATCTTGAAATTAATCCCGAAAAGTGTGGGTTACCGGTTTTGGCCGATAGCGGTCAGCTTGAGCAGGTGCTGATGAACCTGTCCACAAATGCCCGGGATGCTCTGCCACACGGCGGTACAATCGTCATAACAACCGAAGCGGTCACTCTTGATACTGATTTTGTCCTTGCACGGGGATTCGGCCAGCCGGGCAGATACGCCCTGCTGACCTTTACCGACAGTGGCGAAGGGATGGAACCGGAAATTGTAAAACATATCTTTGAACCATTCTATACGACGAAAGAGCTGGGTAAAGGAACCGGTTTAGGGCTTTCCATCGTTTATGGAGTTATCAAAAAACATAATGGGTATATCCTCTGCCACAGCACCATGGGAATCGGCACAATTTTTCAGATTTATCTGCCGCTTCTTGACTCTGTACCTGCCGGGCTTGAAGAAAAAGTGCCGGAAAAGGTCGAGGATGTCCATGGCGGTGACTATATCCTGCTGGCCGAAGACAACGAAGCCACCCGTGAGCTCATCAAAAACATTCTGGAAGAATTTAATTATTCTGTCCTTGTGGCGGTTGACGGCGAAGAGGCTTTGGAACGCTTTCGCGAACAGTCAAAGCGGGTCAGTATGGTGATACTTGATGTCATCATGCCGAAAATGAACGGCCGCGATGTGTATGATGAGATGAAACATATCGACTCGAACGTGAGAATTCTGTTTTGCAGCGGCTACACCAAGGATGTGGTGGTCAGCCAAGGCGGACTGGACGAGGACATGAATTACCTGGCGAAACCTTTTACTCCCAAAGAGCTGCTGATGAAAATTCGTGAGGTGCTTGATAATGGGTAACAACAGTAACGGTAAAATATTTGTGGTTGATGATGATCGTTTTGTCCTTGAGAGCGTCACAACGCTGCTGACCGAATTCGGATTTTCGGTGCGCGCTTTTTCAAGCGGTCAGGAAGCGGTCAGGCAGTTTGTGCTGGAGCCGGTAGATCTGGTGCTGACTGACATCAATATGCCGATCATGGATGGACTTGAGCTGCTGGAAAAGATCCGTTTTCTTGACAGGGAAACGCCGGTTGTGCTGATGACGGCATATGCTGATCTGGATGTGGCGGTTAAGGCAATCCAGAAAGGTGCTTTTGATTTTATAATAAAGCCATACCGTCCGCCGGCACTGGTTCATACGGTTGAGAAAGGGGTCAATTTCAAGCGGTTGACCCAGATTGAAAAGAACTACAAGGCCGAGTTGGAACGCATGGTCGCAACCAGAACAGCCGAACTCAATGCCGCGCTTGGCGAGATCACCCACATGAGCCGGGAAATTATCGAACGGCTGACCGCCGCTGCCGAACTTCGTGACGAAGATACCGGCCAGCACATTTTGCGGGTAGGGCTGTATGCCAAGCATCTGGCGCTTCATTTAAATATGCATGACAGTTTTGTGAACGATATTTCGGTGGCCAGCACCATGCATGATGTCGGTAAGATCGGCATTCCCGATTCAATTCTTCTGAAGGCGGGTGCGTTGACGACAGAGGAATTTGCCATCATCAAACAGCATACAACCATCGGCGAGCGCATCCTGAAAGGGTCTCCTCACAGCATGCTCAAGATGGGAGCGGTCATTGCCGCGACGCATCATGAACGCTGGGATGGCACCGGTTATCCGGCTGGCTTGAAAGGAGAGGAAACTCCTTTAGAGGGGCGGATCGTCATGATTGTTGACCAGTATGACGCCTTGCGCAGCAGTCGGGTCTATAAGCAGGCGCTTGACCACGCCAAAACCTGCAACATTATTTTGAGTGGTGATGGCCGCACGTTGCCACAGCATTTTGATCCGGAAGTGTTGGCGGCATTTGACGAAATCAAGGAAGATTTTGCCGGGATTTACGAGAAGAGCCAGGAAGGAGCCGTGGCTGAATGATCGGGGAACGGCACGTGAAAGATGTGTTAACGGGTTATCGATCCAGATCTGCCAACACAAAATCGACCGATCCGAGGATCGCCAGAAAATCGGCAACCAGCCAGCCGCGACTCATGATCGGCAGAACCTGAATGTGTGGGAAACTGGGAGTCTTGATGCGGAGGCGATACGGGATTGAAAGGCCGTCAGATACCGCAAAGTAACCATTTTCCCCCTTTGGTGCCTCAATAGCAGAGTAGTTTTCTCCTCGTGGGGGAGACATGCCGCGGGTGCTGTTGACAAAGTGATGGATCAGAGATTCGATGTTCTCCAGCGCATCACGTTTTTGTGGCAGTACATATCGATAGTCGTCAGTAATATAGCGTCCCTCCGGCATCTCGCGCATGGCTTGTTCTACAATCCGGAGCGATTGTCTGATTTCCAGCGTCCGCACCAGATAGCGCGCCCAGCAATCGCCACCTTCGGCGGTCGGCACTTCAAAGTCAAAACGATCATACCCACCGTACGGCATCATGCGCCGTAGATCCCACTCAAAGCCGCACGCCCGAAGGTTGGGGCCTGTCACCCCCCACTCCTGTGCATCCTGAAGCGAAATTTCACCGACACCCTGCAACCGCTTACGGAAGATCGGGTTGCCATTAATCAGTTGCTCGTATTCTTTCAAGCGGTGCGGCATCCATTCGAGCAGGGTACGTACCGGTTCCTGCCAGCCTTCCGGCAGGTCTTCGGTAACACCGCCGATACGGAACCAGGCGGGGTGCATTCTCCCGCCGGTT
This sequence comes from Deltaproteobacteria bacterium, assembly GCA_021781535.1. GTDB lineage: Bacteria > Desulfobacterota > Desulfuromonadia > Geobacterales > Pseudopelobacteraceae > JACRCG01. The sequence goes on from JAJXWO010000006.1 coordinate 56,413, forward strand.
ATCATCTCAACAATGTCAAAAATCTTCTCCCGGTCGGTAAACGTATAGAAAACCGGTGTCATTGCCCCCACGTCTGCTGCAAACGTGCCCAGCCAGACCAGGTGGCTGGCAATTCGGAACAGTTCTGACAGCATGACACGGATATAGATTGCCCGGTCCGGTACGGTGATGCCGCAGAGCCGTTCGACCGAGTTGACGTACGCCAGGTTGTTCTGCACGCCGGACAGATAATCGATGCGGTCGGTGTACGGAATGAACTGATTCCAGTGCTGACGCTCGGCGATTTTTTCGGCACCGCGATGGTGGTAGCCGATATCAAAATCAATATCGCGGATCACCTCGCCATCCAGCTTGAGAATGCAGCGGATTATGCCATGGGTGCCGGGGTGTTGCGGCCCCAGGTTGAGAATCATCTCCCCTTCGCTGATCCGTTCAAAAAACTCCGAAGCGGGGAGCGGAGTGTGACGGCGGGCATCTTCAAGCGTATAGGGCTTCATTTCGGTGGCGCGGAAGGGGTGGCTTTTTCTGAGTGGGTGTCCTTCCCAGTCGTGCGGCATCAGTATCCGGCGCAGGTTGGGGTGTCCGCTGAAGCGGATACCGTACATGTCGTACACTTCCCTTTCGTACCAGTTGGCGGCGGGAAAGACGGAGGTGACGGAAGGCATGTCGGGCGTATCGCCGCTCAACTCGGTTTTAATGCGGATATAACCGGGGTGGTCAAACGAAAGCAGGTGATAGTTGAGAGTGAAATCCTGATAGTTGCTCCGCTCCCGGCGACAGGAGTCATCGACGGCGGCGATATCCTCCAGGCGCTTGAATGAAGGGCCGGAGCGGGTTTTCAGATACTTCAGCACTGCAGGAACATGGGCAGAAGGAGACCTCAGCGTCAGCATGTCGGTCGAGGCCGGGTCGACGGAAACCTGACCTTCAAATAACTGCCTGATCTCCTCGGGAACGCCGAAATCCGGGAAGTCATGACGCGGGGCTGGTGGGCGCCAGATCTCGTCGGAGCGGGGCTGGAACGCCGTCGGATGCCCGGCTGCCGCGCCACGGATGCTGATCGCTTCCATGCCCGGTCCACGGGTGTCATTGGATTTTGTTTCACCCGGCACCAGTACCGGTACGGTCGTCCCCTGCCAGCCACCCTGCATGTGCAGCACCGGCCGGGCCGGGCGCTCTCCGGTTCTGATCTTCTCCTGCAGCAGCATCAACCCCTGCATAAAGGCTTCGGGCCGGGGCGGACACCCCGGGACATACACATCCACCGGGAGAATCTGATTGATCCCCTGTACGACGCTGTACACATCGTACATTCCGCCAGAGTTGGCGCAACTCCCCATCGACATCACCCAGCGGGGCTCTGCCATCTGCTCGTAGAGAAGCAGAATTGAGGGGGCCATCTTGACAAAGGGGGTGCCGGCGATGACCATCAGGTCCGCTTCGCGAGGCGTGCCACGGAGAACCTCTGCCCCGAATCGCGATATGTCATGGCGAGAGGTGAATGAGGTCATCATTTCGACAAAGCAGCAGGAAAGACCGAAGAACATCGGCCAGAGAGAATTGGCGCGCCCCCAGTTGATCATATCGTCGAGGCGGGTGAGGAGTATATTCTGGGGGATTTCGTTATCCACGTTTCACATCCCCTTCACGGGAAGGCCCCCAATCCAGGCCCCCCTTTAGCCAGAGCCAGGCCAGTCCGGCAAACAGGATCGCAATGAAAACCGTAATCTGGACGAGTCCGGCAATCCCCAACAGATCCCAGGCAACGGCCCAGGTAAAGATAAAAGCAGCTTCGACATCAAAAACTATGAAAAAAATCGCTACAAGATAGAATGGCACCGGCCACGCGAGTCGAGCCGAGCCGCTGGGAGCAACTCCCGATTCATAGGCCATCTGCTTGGCGGGTGACGTGCGTTTGTCTCCAAGCCACCACGCGGCTGCCAGCAGTACGCTGATCAGGACCACTGAAACAAGCGCATAGATCGCAATATGGTAGAAAGAGGACGAGATCATTGAGTAACTATATCAGATGAACCGCGCATGTAAAAGCACAGAAGTAAATAGTTTCCTTTCGGAAGCTGCGGATGAGCAGTTGCAGGTTTCAAATTCAAATGAAAAGCCCACCAAATATATCGGTGGGCTTCACTTATCTTTACGTATTCGATTCCGTTTTCAAGGAGTATTCCGATTCTGCCTTCCCTCGGAGTGACGTTCTCAAACTATGTGTGCTACTTTCAGGTGGAGTATCTGCGATAATAACCGCCTCCCTTTGAAATTTTACCCCTGATCTAGGTGGGTCGGAGCGCTACAGCCTCCTTCATGCGGTCATGCTCAGGCGGAGTTTCTTCCATAAAAACCTCCAAACCAGATTCACTTCCTTCTTCCTGATTCAAATATACCACTACCAAAGTAAAATAACAGTCTGGTTAATTTTTTTTATCAGGCGTACAATAAGCAGGTTAACGTGGTCTGGTTGCCGATAAGATTTTGCCCACGTAGTATGTACCCGCCTTCCAGTCTCTGCAAATTTTCACAACGTTTACCGGCCTGCAATTTGACTGTAACCTGCCAGTGCTTCGATACCTCTATTGACCCGACCCCTGATTCATCCATGATTCAAAGTCTGTTTAGCTTCAATTCATGATCAACATATACGGACGTGTTACGATTGTGTAAATGATTGGTACAGGTGTTGTAAAACTCCTGATGAGGTCTATACTTGGTATCCAATTATCAATCGATCTGGAGGATACCATGGTATTGTATGTTATGCGGCACGCAGAAGCGGTAGATGGTAGTGATACGTTGCAGGATGAGTGGCGCTATCTGACGGAGGACGGAAGGTCGGCAGCTAAAAAAATGAGTTCATCGATCGCCAAATACGGTCCCAAGCCGCGGTTAACCATAACCAGCCCATTGACGCGCGCGGTACAAACAGCTGAAATTGTGGCTGAAAAAGCCTGCCGCAAAAATGTGGTTGTCACCAGCCGGTTCCTTCTGCCGGGAGCTGACGTCAGCCAATTGATCTCGCATATAAAGGAATGCGGAGATGCCAAGCGAGTCATGGTTGTTGGCCACGAACCTCAGCTTGGATTGTTGGTTGCGACGCTGCTCGGCCGGGCAGATGAGGCGATCTCACTGAAAAAAGGGGCCTGCGTTGCTCTGGAGCTTCGCCCGGATATGGATGATAAGCCAGCCGGCTTTCTCTGGCATCTGGCTCCCGGTAAAAAACGGGTGATGTCGTTCAAAAAAGCCTTTTTGCAAAAATAGCGACATACTGAACGATTACGATCTGAATCAAACTTCAACGGAATGAGTGAACTTCTGTTTATCTGACTGACCAGGAGATGTTTCGGTAAATAATTTTTGAGCACGGCCTGATTGAACAGGCCCGTACTACCGGTTTGTTGTGTTAACGTCATGTTTGTATCAATCACGCCCCTTCCTTTATTTCTTCGTCATCAAACCGTCACAATCAGTTTTCCCACTTGTAACGCAAACAGTCCCGAATTGCGTGTAGAATTCGCACGTTAATTGCTGCCAGTTCCCTGTGATTCACTCTGCCACGTTTTGGGAGGAGGTTCTGCCCCATGTTTGTAACAGTCGATAAAATCTTTTCCGCGCCGTATAATATTCTTTCGCCGTCCAGGATTATACTGTTGTATTTATCTGTCGGGATAGGGTGGATATTTTTCTCGGATGTTACTACCGCCTGGCTCGTAAATGATCAGCACCAGTTTGAACAGTTTGCGATTTTGAAGGGGATTCTTTTTGTCATCGCAACCGCCTCTTTATTGCATCTGCTGATCCGTCATTATGCCCGGCAGCTTCGTTCATCCGAAGAAACGTTTCACCTCGCCGAGCAGGAAATTAAGAAACTGGCCTATTACGACCGTGAAACCGGCCTCCCCAATCATAACCTGCTGCTGGACCGGTTGAATCAGGTGATTGCATTCAACAGCCGCAAGTGTAAAAATACTGCGGTCATTTACATCAGTCTGACCGGCTTCAAAGCTGTTGTCGACGCACGGGGCCACAGTGGCGGTTGCGAGGTGGTGCATGGCATCGCCGAACGATTGGTTGCGACGGTGCGCGAATATGATACGGTGGCTCGAATCCATCGCGATGAATTCGTACTCGTACTGGGCGGAACCGTGCTGGAGGGTGATGTTGCCATGATTTTGCACAAGCTCCAGTCGGTCTTTTCCGTGCCGATCAGGCTGGGAGCCGATGAAACTGTAATTCCCGCTTGTTTTGGAGTGGCCTGTTTTCCTTCAGACGGTGTGACGAGCGAACTGCTGCTGCAAAATGCCCATATCGCGATGAACCAGGCCCGCCAGAGTGGCGACATGTTCCAGTATTACTCCGAAGCACTTAACCAGAAAGCTGTCGAACACCTCAGTATTGAAACCGGTCTCCGTCGAGCGCTGGATGGTGGCGAATTTTATCTCTGTTATCAACCCAAGATGGATATTAACGGCGCGGACATTATCGGCATGGAAGCGCTTGTGCGCTGGCAGCGCCCGGGTTATGGCATAATCACGCCCGACAAGTTTATCCCTGTCGCGGAAGAGAACGGCATGATCGTGCGTCTGGGGGCATATGTATTACAGGAGGCATGCAGACAGAACAAGGCGTGGCAGGATGCCGGATTGCCAAAGCTCAGAGTCTCCGTCAATCTCTCTGCCCGCCAGTTGCGTGATAACGCCTTTGTACCGCTGGTTATGCAGGCCCTTGTTGAAACCGGACTGGAACCGCGCTATCTCGAATTGGAATTGACCGAAAGCGCCCTGATGGGGGATGGCAGCGATACGGTCTGCAAGCTTCTGCGCCTGAAAGATCTGGGTATTGGCATTTCGGTGGATGACTTTGGCACCGGCTACTCTTCGCTCTCGTATCTCAAGCATCTGCCGATTGATACGATAAAGATTGATCGCTCGTTTGTCCGCGATATCGTCAACGATCCCGATGATGCGGCGATTGTGGACGCTATTGTTGCCATGGCTCATGCGCTAAAGCTGAATGTAATCGCCGAGGGGGTCGAAACACGTGAACAGCTGGAATTCCTCCGTCAGCGAAAATGCCAGCAGGCACAGGGGTACTATTTTGCCCGGCCGCTTGATCCCCTGCAGTTTGAAGCCTTTGTCGCTCAAGGAATATCGGTTGGAGATATGTCGGTTTCCACACCTGATTTGTCTTCCCAAAATTTTAGCCTGGAAACGCATTTCTGCTTGGAAGGACCAGTTCCGTCAGATACCGGCAGCGGGCCGGATGCTGAATTCGGCAGTGCAGAGTATATCGGCGATATTTCCATTCCCGTGGTGCCTGCAAATCCCGCCGATAATCTCGCTGCCGTTCTCAAACGATTTCAGAACGACCCTGCACTGCAGGTGCTGCCGGTGGTTGATGATAGTTGCGCGGTCGGCATTATCAACCGCTCCACCTTTCTTGAAGAGCATGTCATCGGTATGAATGGGTTTGCTTTTCATATAAATCATTCAAAGAAGATGCGCGATCTGATGGTTCCTGCCACGCTGCAGTTTGAATCGAATGTCAGGATCAGGGACGTTGCCCAGGCAATCCAGTTGCAGGAGGCCCATGTCCGGGTAGACAATATCTGCGTAAGCCGTAACGGAATCTATCACGGGGTGGTAGATGTCAACCGCTTTATCAACGCCATTACCGACATCAATCTGACACTGGCCAAAAGTGCCAATCCGCTGACCGGACTGCCAGGCAACGAGACCATTCAGCGTGAGATAAACGAGCGGCTCCAGGCAGGAGAGGGTTTTGATATCGCCTACATCGATATCGATAACTTCAAGCCGTACAACGATTATTACGGATTTCAACGGGGCGATGTGGTTATAAAGGCGATCGGAGAAATCATCTCCGGTGTGACACGGGCATCAGATGAGCAATTCTCCTGCTTTTGCGGGCATATTGGAGGTGATGACTTCATTATCATAACCGGAGCGCACCATGCCGAGTACATTTCGTCACAGGTTATCAAGGCACTTGAGGAACACCTGCCGGTGTTCCATGGAGAAAAGGATTTTTCTGCAGGGTGTTACAGCGCTGTAAACCGCAAGGGTGAACTGGAAACATTCGGGTTGCTCTCAATTTCCATCGGTATCGTCAATACCCGCTTGACGCCGGTTTCCTCGTATGCTGAGCTGGCTTCGATCTCAACAGAGGTCAAGAAGGCCGCCAAAAGGTTGCCGGGATCGTCACTGGTTATCAATCGCCGGATACATGAGGAATAAGAAAAAAAATAAACGGGGCGGGAAATTATTCCCGCCCCGTTTATGCGTGTGTACCCGAGAGATGTTACTGTCTCTCGGGGGAGATCAATGGAGTTGAAACCTTGCCACCGCCCCTTGCAGACCTTCCGCCAGGCCGGACAGATTGGAGGCCGACGCGGCCGTTTCATGTGATCCACGGGCGGTATCCTGGATGATGTCGGTCATGCGATGGATATTCTCTGTAATCTCGCTGGTGGTTGCACTCTGTTCCTCAGCAGCTGTGGAAATCTGGTGCACCTGGCCGCTGACCGCATCGATTTCGTCCAAAATCTGCTGCAATGCCGTTCCGGAACGTTCGGCATCGATGGTGCCGGTTTCAACCTCCCGTACCCCCTCATCCATGGCGGTAACGGCGCTACGGGTCTCAGACTGGATCGCCTTGATCATCTCGCCGATCTCGCGGGTAGCTTTGGTGGTCCGTTCTGCAAGGGCGCGAACCTCATCAGCCACGACTGCAAAGCCGCGCCCCATATCCCCGGCACGTGCTGCTTCAATGGCGGCGTTCAGTGCCAGCAGGTTGGTCTGGTCGGCAATATCCTCAATAGTGGCGACAATGGCGCCGATCTGGTCGGAACGCTCCCCGAGCGAGTCAACGGTCCGGGCAGTATCTTGGACCCTGACGGCAATTCTTCGCATCCCTTCAACCGTCTGGCGAACCACATCGGCGCCGTCCTGCGCCGCTTTGCTGGCTCGTTGAGCGCTCTCCACCGCTACCTGGCAGCTATGTGAGATATCATTGCTGGTTGCAGCCATCTCTTCACTGGCAGTAGCAACACTGATAGTCTTGGTAGCGGCAACTTCAGCGCCATTTGCGATTTCGGTGGCGGTGCCCTGCAGCTCTCTGGTTGAAGTTGCTACTTCCGATGAAGTGGTCGTGACCTTGGCGATCAGCTCCCGGAGCTGCTCGGTCATGGCGGTAAAGGAGCGGGCCAGACTGCCCGTTTCATCGTGGCATGTCGAGTCCACCCTGACGGTCAGGTCACCGTCCGCTACCCGTTGAAAGCTGTCGCGCAGCCGCAGCAGCGGTGCGCTGATTCGTCCGGACATAATCAGCCCGATCGCAATAGCCACAAGCACAGCTGCCAGCGCCAAAGCGGCGGAGATAATCAGCGCCTTGTGGGCAAGGGCAGTGTTGGCGGCGGCAGTTTCACCGGCATGCTTCACACTGACCGCAGACATCTTTTCCAGCGAATGCATCATCTGGTTTGCTTGTCTTGAAGCATCGCCCCTGGCGATTGCCAGTGCCTCTTCGTTCTTGCCAGCCATTGACAGTTCCATCATCTGGTTCAGCAGCGGCTGGTAAGCCAGGTATGCTTCCTTGAACTCGGCATAGGCTGCCTTTTCTTCGGCGCGGTTCAGAAGTTTTTCGTATGTGGCGGTTATTGCATTCATGGTCTCAAGGTTTGACTTGATGTTGTCCACCGCCTCTTCCCGATCATCGGGGTCAACCGCGGTGATCATGGTACGGGTCACGATCCGGTTCATGAGAAAGGCCTGGGTTATCTCCCGAAGTTGTGCCAACGGGAGGGCTACCTCTTTGTACATGAAATCATCAGCCTTTTTCATGGTGGTGACGTTAATGATGGCAACAGTGCCCAACACACCGGAAAAGACCGCCACGACAAGAAATGCGGCAACCAGCTTTACTCTGATGCTCAAATTATCAAACATTTTAAACATATGTGAATCTCCTTAAAACAACTTTTGTTTTTCGCGGGATTGCGTCGAGGAAGGGAGGGGCTTTATTTTCGGGCGTACCATATCATTCTGGATGAGCGGTAGTCAAAGTAATTTATACAGTTTTTTTTGGGGAATGATGTTGTAATGATAAGAATGCTTCGTGAAATATTTTCTTCGCGCAAACAGAAAGTCAGGCAGGAAAACGGTTGGAATTTTGCAATTACGTGCTTGGGCTGTAATGGCGCTTAAGCCAGCGGCTCAGGCCGTCAAGACCGGGAAAGAGGACCCTCTCATTCACGTTGGCCTGGTCCAGTTTGTCGCGGATTTCCCATTTGAGGGCTGCAGGGATGATTATTCTTCTGGAAATGCCCGGTTGGTTTTCCAGCCACGATTCAAGAGCCATGGACGGGTCTGACATGACGGAGCAAAAAGCATGCTGATTGACAATTCTGTCATCTATGGAGGGTGGCTCAAAAAATATTGTCAACTTATCGTGAGCAAGAGCATCAAATTCTGACAACGAATTGACGACTTCCGAGAGCATTCCGACCGTCATAACGTTGGCGCCTTCGTCTGTAAGCCTTTTTTTAAGTGTTTGTGGCAGCAACTCATGTGCTTTGACATAATTAACCGCCCAGATAACGCCATCAATATTGAATTTTTCAATGTTTGATGTTGCAAAATGCATGGCGATAAAAGGTGAATACGTCCAGTCCAGCAACCTGGTAGGGAGGCCGTAGTGCTGGGCGACTGACAGCCAGTGCCAGAGAGAATCGCGCTCAACTATATTTCGGTGGGCATATTTTTTGAAATTCCTCAGCAGGTGTCTTTCCAGTTCGACATACTGGCCTCCCAGTCGCATTAATGTTGTATCAAGGCGATAGCTGGAGTCTGACAGCCCCCTGAATGCAAAGCGCGAACGGAAACGTCGTATATCCTCGTTCCAGGAGTCAGCAAAAAGCTCGTTTAACAGTTCATCCCAAGAGTTAATCCTCAGTGTTTCCAAGATAACCGAACCTCCAAAATTTGATTATTGTATCGCTTGTTTTACCGGCGTTGGCCAGTGTTCGGAGCTGATTATTTTGATTTTTAGTTATACTCGACTGAAGTCCGTTTGGCAGGACATCCATCAAATGTTCATTACTTCATACCATGAATTCAAAGAATTAAAAGCCGAAAACCCATATTACCAGCAGGAGTCGGAGAGGTTAATTTCGGAGGGAGATTTTGTGCTCTTTTTTCGTAACTTCGATGGTGCGGTGACGGACATTGACTATATTCCGGCGCAGGTAAATGCAGAACCTTCTTTCGGCAAAACCTGCTGCGCATCGAGGTTAAGTATGGTGCTGTAGGTCTGGCTGCTGTCGGGCGCGTTCGTATGTGTAAAGGACCGTGCATTGAGCCCCATGCGGGCCATTCGTGCCGGGTCAGAGATCATGAATCTGATGGCGGTGGCCAGTTCGCTCGCGCTGCCGGCGCGGAACACCAGACCGGTTTCACCGTCAATCATCAGTTCGCGTGGGCCTCCCTGGTCGGAGACGATCACCGGCAGTCCAGAAGCCTGCGCTTCAAGCACCACGTTGCCGAAGGTGTCGGTGGCGCTCGGGAACACAAACAGGTCGGCCGAAGCATAGCCCCGTTGCAGCTGTTCTCCTGCCAAATAGCCGGTAAACAGGGCCGGATATCCTTTCAGGGATGCCTCCATTTCCACCCGGTATGGGCCATCGCCGATAACTGCAAGAGCAATTGCCGCTCCACTGTCCACAAGTTCCCTGAAAGTATCGGCCAACATCTCCAGCCCTTTTTCGCGCGAGACTCGCCCCACATACAGCAGCACAACTTTGCCAAGACCGATGCCACGGCTTTTCCAGAAGCTTGGATTGCGCCTTTCCGGAGAGTATGCTTCCGTATCCACCCAGCGGGGAAGCGGCTTCATCCGCTCTGGTGGGAGACCGCGTGAAATGAGCTGTTCCCGAGTTCCGGCAGAAGGCACCATCACTTCTTCCATCTGGCCGTAAAACCAGATCATGTAGCTCCAGGCGGCCTGCTCCAGGAATTCGTCGTTGGTCAGACTGCGCACATACTGCGGAATGTCGGTATGATAGGTGCCGGCAACGGGTATATCCATCAGCCGTGCAATCAGAAGCCCTAAAAGCCCCACCGTGCCGGGAGTGCTGACATGGATGCGGGTGAAGCCTTCACGCTCGATAAATGCCATCACGTCCAGAACCGGCGGAAAATTAAGCTTCAATTCCGGATATTCCGGCAGGACGAAATCACCCACGGACACAAATTTTTTCACCCCCTCGACAGCACTTTCTCCGTCATCACCCGAAGTGATAACCATCAGCTCGACTCCGCGATTGCGGGCGGTGCTTATCAGGCGTTTGATGGTAATGGCCACGCCGTTGATCTCGTCCAGGGTGTCGGTAAACAGGGCAATTTTTTCCGGGGCCTCTTTGTGATGCATTTCCGGCAGGGCGCCGGTGAGGTTTCGTATCAGCTCTTTGCCTTTATGCTGATGGTGAAAGGCGAGGTAATAGGGCGAAATAAGGGTGTGTACCAAGCCGATGGTGCCGATCGTGTTGAGGTAGTCAAAAAAACCGGCGGTAAGCGGCAATGTCATCAAACGGTTTGTATAGTGGAAAATAAGGCGATTTGCCAGACGGCTGGTAACAGCAAATATCTTGTGGTTGCTGTCGGCAGTACTGATCCCGTTCAGGAACCTGCTGTCATTCAATAACTGGCGTGCCTCGGAATCAAGAATTGCTTCAAAACTTTTTCCTGTATGATTGCGTGAAACGGGCAGGTTTTTACGGATGAACAGCCGGACTTTTTCGATAAACGAGCCCTTGTCCGCGCCGATGTTGAAGAATCGGTCGAGCAGGGCACTGACAAAGGGTGTCGTGCCACGCCGCCGCACACCCAGTCGCTCCCGGTAGAAACAATGGGCAATGCCATACAGGCTGTGGGCCATCGTCAATGGGCCGCCATCCTCGCCATCGGCCCAGCTGTCGCCCGACGTGACGGCGTCAATAAACCGGTCGATGGTGGGAGTGTCGTAGGCGGTTGTGTGCGCCCGGCCGATAAACAGCCCGCCATGGTCATCGGACCCGCCTACGACACCTTTGATCCAAGGGGTCGCGCCGAACGGCTGCAGGTCATACTTGTTTGACAGCCGCTCTATGGAGGATGCGGTGAGGGATGAGACCATGCGTTTGGTAAAGCCGTTGAAACGGTGGGCCCGGCAACCGTTCTTGGTTTCGAATACGGTAAAGAGTAGTAGTGACCGCTCTATAATTTCCAGGTTCAACTTGTCATTCTGGGCATAGAGTGGATGAGCCATGAAATGGGCAATTTTTTCAGCATGAAGATAGGCTACCATCTCGTACACATTCTTGCGCAGTTCCAGAATCAACCTGAACTGGGCTTCAGAGATGTGCAGCACCACGACATGCACCTTGCAGCCGTTTTCCGGGAAATGGGCCGTTATCTCGGAGCTGATGAAGGTTCCCGGCAAATGACCGATTTCCAGGGCGCCGGTAATGGCATTATGGTCGGTTATGGTGACGTAATCCATGCCGCGTTCGCGAGCAACCCGGTACAGGTACTGCGGTGAAGTATAGCTTTCCGGGACATTGAACTTGCGCATGGCCCAGTAGGTAGGCTTGTTGGAATGGCTGGAGTGAACGTGCAGATCGGCTTTGTATGAGTTCATGTCTGCTATCATTATCATATCAATGTCACAGAATTGTTGAGGTTATGTAATTATTGTGTAGAATGTTGCCTGTCCACTCAAAAACCTTGTTGCAGGACGCCTGTAACCATGTTGTAACTTGTATAATTCCCAGGTTTGAATAGGATACGGCAATGCGAAATCACACGAGTCATAACATCCTGGAGTGCTGCGGATGTCTGTTTCTTGCCGCGGCACTCTTCCTGGTGCCGGCACATGTATGTTTTGCGGGCAATTTCACAAAAACAGTGGAGCATTATACCGTGTCATCATTGGGTTTTACGGTTGGTGATGTCACCACCACCCAGCGCATGACTGAAGAGGGAGGTGTGCCCTGTGTCCAGTTTGAAACCAGGACGGCTGTCAAAGCATCGTTTCTGTGGATGGGGTATAGTCTTGAAACGATTGAAAAAGGCACCTTGCAAAAAGCCGGCTTGGTCAGCTATTCCCGCAAGGGCCGGGATAATGGGGCCACAATCGACATTGAAGGGAGGTTGGAAGATTCCTCCTTCCGTTTTGATGTGCATGAGAATGGAGTGGCGCGTTCCGTTGTCATCCCTCGCAGCAGCTACGACTACACTACCATGGAGTGCCCGGAAGCCCGGATCGGGTTTTCGGAAAAACCACAGATTACGCTGAGAGTGCTGGATGTGGGAAAAATGACTGTGGTGAAACGGGATTACCGTCTTGTCCGCAATGCGTACTATACGGTTGCCGGAAAAGAGTACCCGTGCCGGATAGTGGATTTTTCGGACCGGAATAAAAAAGCGCGCCGCTGGATCTTCTGGGATGGTTCGGCGGTTATAATGTACCGTCAGGACAGCAAGGGGGAAAAAGAATCATATTCCGTGCGGGCGACGTCGGTGACCAAGGGGATGTAACCGGAAAGCTCGCATTACACGTCAGAACCAGAGGGAATAAGCGGTCTCAGGTAGGTTGTGACGTATTCATCCGGAAATCCCGCACCCCGGATTCTGTTGTTGATTCTGGTAATATATTCCTCCCTTTTCGCTCAATCATTAAAAAGTAACAGAACTTTTACACGGCACGAACATATTCGTCACAATTTTCATATATGATCAAAACCATGATCAACCCTGCCAATGCATCGCCAGTTCGACCGGTGTCCCAAAGAATCTGCCCAGCCTTTTTAGTTCCACTGCTTTCCGCCGACCTGAAAACTGATGCATCATGTGCCACTAATACGTCCAGAAAAACGGCGGATTGTTCAGCCCATTTTCCGCGAGGGGGTGTTCATGGTTAGAGAACGCATGTCCGAAGTGGGGGTAGCGCCGGAAAGTACCCGCAAAATTTTTGCGCGGCTCGGAGTGTCTTTCGCTTCACGGGAGGAACTGGCGGCCACATTGCCTTTTTCACTGCATGATGTGACCGCCGGTTCGGAGAGCGAGCTTCAGGCTGTCGTGTGCGGAGTAAAGGAAGATGTTGACCTGCCGCTGATTATCGAACAGTCCAATTTCTTCGCCAACATGATGAAGAGGGCGGCGGCGGGCGAGACGCCACGCAAGGTTGTCGCCGACCTGGAACGTTTTCTGGCGGACAACCCTTCACATGCATGGGAAAACAGCTGGGTGCGATTTCCCCGCCGAAACCTGTCCCGTTTTGCCCAGGATGTATTTGAAAAAGACCTGCTGGCTGATAAAAAGAACCCGGCAGGCGGCACACGTGCCGACTCAAGCCGTTTCATGTTCAGTGATGCCTCTGGTGAAGATATGCTGCGGCTGCCGATCAGCTACCTGATCAAGCTGGCTCTCGCCGACCTGATCGGCTCCCAGCACATACTTCCCGCTATGATCCGTCAGACCGGCATCCGTTTGATGGAACACTTCATGAACGACAATACCTCGCCGGAAACCTTTTCTTTCAACGTCGTATCCCTCACTCCCTCGTCCGGCATGGGGAGAGGTATTGCGAAGGAAACCGCCATTCGCTTCCTTATGACGCAATTGCTGGTGATGTACGCTAACCAGGCTTTCGGCATTGCCGAGCGCGGTCAGCAGGCCATGACCTATTTTGCCCCACACCCGCCGGTCCGGCAAAAGGAGCTGAACGACCACGTTTCTGACAGCTTTTACCGGGACCTGTTCATGAGCCCCTGTCTTTCCGGGTGGGACCGTGGGGAAGACAAGTTCCGCTACATGCAGCTCTGCCACCAGGTATTGTCCCGCAGTCAGCTTAATGCGGTCGCCAAGTTGAGGGATGCCGGCATCATCCTCACCAACCTCGTTTCTCTGCCCAATCTTTCCAATGTCTGCCTGGCCAACAACGGTACCCATATCAGCATCGGCAGCCGGCGCTTGACGCAAGCCCTGGCGGCTGGCGGTTCCGGTTTTTCCGCCCAGCACGAGAAACATTTTGGCGATCTGGCAATCAAGATCGGCGAACACTTCCTGCCGCTCTTCGTCGGCACCTATACGGCCGCCCCGTACCGGCTGGCTTTTACCGATTTTCACCCGGAAAAGGCACTCGGGTTTCTCCCCCACGAGCTGGACTACACCCACCTGAGAATGATCTGGCGCCGCTGGAAAAAGAAGGCCGATCTTTCCATTTTCGGCCAGCCGCTCACCCCCTTCGGGCCGGGGGCGCTGGACAAGATGGTGAGCTCGGTTTTCAGGTTAAAGGGTGATTTTGTTCCCGATTATCGGCTGGTGGATTACCTGGTCAGCCTGCTGTCTACCGAGCAAAGCCCCGGTTTGAACGGGCAGGTGGGCAACAGTGACCGGCTGCGTCGCGATCTTTCCGACATGGGAGTGTTCGATGAACAGATGTCGGTCTACCTGCTCTACAAACAGCGTGAATATGCCAAAATGGGCTTTTCCGGTTTCGAAGGGCGTTATTACAGTGTGTTCGAAAATTTCGGGGAAGATATGGGGCGTGCCACCGACCTGCAAACCCTGGTTACGGCGCTGGCCTACAAATACATGGCGCTCGGCACGACCCATGCGCACATTCCGGATGCCCCCTCGGTGGAGAGCGAACGGCGGCAGATATTTTTCGGTGCGGCCATCGGCATCCCCACTTTTTTTGTGCGCAAGGACAGCGCCAACGCCTTTCTCGACAAGATCCTCAAGAAAACCAAAGGTATCCGCCCCAGCCACCGCTATCCCGGATATCTCCGCGTGCAGATCATCGAGTACCGGCGGGCGCTGATTCTGGTAATCAGGGAGGATGCAGCCGACCTGGTCGAACTGATGGGCCTGCACGACACGCTGAATGACCTTGAAATGCGCGTCAATGAACCAGCACTTCATTCCGCCGCCGGGCGTTTGACCGCCGGCATCCTCGACGAGGCGGGCGGATCGTCACCCCTGCGCGTCAATGCCCGCGAATTTAACACCGCTGCCGAGCGCTACTACCGCACCACGCTGCGCCAGCGGCATATGGATGAGGCGTTCGGGTTTCTGCTCCAGGACTGCGCCATGCTTGACCGGGAGCAGAACTCTCCGGATGAGCCGCACCGCACAGCCCTGCGCGCCATCCTCCAGGGAGAGGACGCCGCCCGGTTCGTTGCCGCAGTAAAAGAGGACGTCCTGCACGAGCGGGCTGACATTGCCACCCTCCAGCGAATGATGAACCTGATTCTGCTCAAGGTGTCTCTCGACCAGAGTACAGACACGCACCAATCTGACAATCAAAGGAGCACTCCGGATGATGCAGCATCAGTATATCGAGCGGGATAGCGGCCTGGTAATCACCGAACAACTGTTGGGAGACTGGATGGTGTGTCTGCTCTATCATGGCGTGCGTGAGAGCAGTACCGCTCTGTTCAGGATGTTAACCAGCAGCCGGTCGTCCCATATCCTGAGTCTGGTCAATTTTGACCGTCCCGTCCTGAACGAGCGTGCCTTTCTCGCCGCTTGCGGCATTGACCTGTCGGAGTGTCTCGACCCGTCCAGCCAGCTGGATACGCCTCGTAAAATATTCGAGCGAAAGATCCGCTACTGGGAGTGCCGTCCCATGCCGGATGAGTCGGATGTGATCGTCTCACCTGCCGATGCGCGGGTGCTGGTTGGGTCCTTTCGGGAAACGTCGCTGATTTTTCTGAAGGATAAATTTTTCTCCTTCGAGGAAATGTTCGGCAGTGGCTCCAGCGAATGGAACATGTCCTTTACCGGAGGCGATTTTGCCGTATTCCGTCTGACGCCTGACAAATACCACTACAACCACACCCCGGTATCCGGAGAGGTGGTCGATTTTTACGCCATTGACGGCGATTACCACTCCTGCAATCCGACGGCTGTGGTCAGCGTCGCCACCCCCTACTCCAAGAACAAGCGGGTGGTGACGATCATCGATACCGATGTGCCGGGCGGCACCGGTGCCGGCCTTGTGGCGATGATAGAAGTTGTGGCCCTGATGATCGGCGACATCGTCCAGGCCTACAGCTCTGGGGCATATAACGCGCCGCAGGCGGTTGAAAAGGGGATGTTTCTGCAGAAAGGACAGCCCAAGAGTCTCTACCGTCCCGGCAGCAGCACTGACATACTGATATTCCAGGAGGGACGCATCGATTTTGCGCGGGACATTCTGGACAACATGAACCACACGGGAGCTTTGAGCCGCTTTACCCAGGGATTCCAGAAGCCTCTGGTGGAAACGGATATCCGGGTCAGATCCGTGCTCGGCGCGGTACGGAAAAGGGGACTTGCATGATGGTATCCGTGACACTGTGTGCTGCAATTATGTTTCTATCTGTCTATTTCTGGTGGGGGTTCAGGATGCTCCCCGGCGAAGGGTGGCAGATCGTTGCTTCGGTGCCGGCCTCCCGAACGGAGCAGGGTGACTGGAAGGGGATCAACTTCACCTGGTATGGCTTACTGACCGCCAATGCCTATCTGGTAGCGGTTGCGGTGCTGCTGGTGCTGATGGGGGCTGCCGGAGTGCCGCCGCTCGGTACGGCCGCTCTGGTGGCGGTCCTGCTCTGCTGCTGTGTACCGGCCTCGCGGCTGGTGGCCCGGATCGTGGAAAAGAAGACCGATACCTTCACGGTCGGCGGGGCGGTGTTCGTCGGCATCCTGATCACCCCTTTCGTGATAGTGGCACTCAACCGTACCGCCGGGGAGGTGCTGGCGTTCCATATTCCGGTTATGTCGGCCTATGCCGCCATCGCCATTGCCTATGCCTTTGGCGAAGGGTTGGGCCGGTTGGCCTGCATCAGTTTTGGGTGTTGCTACGGGAAACCGGTTTCAGCCGGTTCTGGGCTGACCAGGTGGTTGTTTGCCGGACGCGGTTTCACTTTCTTCGGCAGCACCAAAAAAATCGCCTATGCCGGGGGGATGGAAGCGACCGAAGTGATTCCGATCCAGGCGATCACCGCCGTTCTCTATGCTGTCTGCGGGCTTATTGCCGCCGGACTCTATCTGGCGTCGCACCACATGAGCGCTTTTTTGTTTGCCACCATCACTACGCAGGGATGGAGGTCCTTTTCCGAAACCCTTCGGGCCGATTATCGCGGGGAGGGCACCTTTTCCGCATATCAGATCATGGGGGTGGTCGGCATGGCATATGCGGTGGCAGTGGCATTCGTTTTTTCCGGCGAGTCAATTACGGTTCCCGATCTCTCCGCCGGCCTGAAAAGCCTTTGGAACCCGGCACTGATCCTGTTTCTGCAAGGCATCTGGATGGCAATTTTCTATTATACGGGGCGCAGTACGGTAACCGGAGCCACACTCACTTTTCATGTGCATCGCGACCGGATTTAACGCACCCGCCGCTCAGCGGTTAAAGAGTGCCGTAGGGCGGGTGTTCTCTCCTGCGCTGAAGCGGATTCGGAATGTCCTGACATGCGGGCTCACTCCGCAGAAAAGCGCCCTGACACTCTGCGTGGGTTTTGCCTTCGGGGTTATGCCGCTTTTGTGGGGGACGTCGCTGATATGCATCGTGGTGGCCTACGTCTTCAGGCTCAACCATGTGGCGTTACAGTCGGTTAACTACCTCTTCTATCCGCTGCAACTGGTACTCCTGCTCCCCTTTTTTACGTTGGGCGCACGGCTGTTTCCCTGGGGGCCGCCGCTGCCGCCGCATCTGTTTGCCACAGTGATCCGGAACCCCGGAACGTCGTGGCAGCTTCTCTGCTGGATAACGCTCAAATCGCTTGGGGCCTGGCTGGTTACCGCCGTTCCGGCCGCTGTGCTCGCCTACGGAGTACTCATGGTTCTTGCGTTGCTGAAAAATGCTCACACACCCGGAGTCTGAATGTAGGCGCACCTGGGGACAGGAGAAAATATGCCGGGCCCGTATGCTCACATTACACTGCTGCATGAACTCATGCGACCAGGCACATCCGGGTCGATCTTTAATTCATCCTCCGGGTTCCTTGACGCTCTGGAACAGTATTTCCCCTACTGTGCATTGGGCGCCGTGAGCCCTGATTATCCCAATCTTGCCCGGCACGATGATACCGCCGGCTGGTGGGCGGATGCCATGCACTGCGCCAGGACGGGCGAGATGATTGCGAGCGGCGTCAGGCGCCTTGGCGGCACGGCAGGTGCCGTCCGTGACAAACAGCTGGCATGGCTTTTGGGTTATTGCGCACACATTGCAACCGATGTGACCATTCATCCCGTGGTGCAGGCCAAGGTGGGCCCCTATGCTGAAAACCAGCGGCACCATCGGGTCTGCGAGATGAATCAGGACAGCTACATCTATCGCAGGATGAATCTGGGAGAAATCGGTGTGTCCGACACCTTTGCCCGCACTGTTGCGCAGTGCAGTGATGCCGATGACGGAACTCGGCTTGATCGGGACATCGTCACTTTCTGGGAAGGCATGCTTGGAGATGCGTATCCGCACCAGTTCGTTAAATATCCACCGAATAGTGCCTCATGGCACCGCGAATTTGTTGCCAAAGCTGCCGATTGCAGGGCCGGTGAGGTGCGGCTTTTTCCCCTCGCCTCTGTCATAGCCGCACAGATGGGGGTGGCCTATCCGGCGTATGAAACGGTTGACCGGCAGTACATCGAAGAACAGCTGGTGCCGTCTGAAACCCCCTGTCTTCTCCATTATGACAAGATCTTCGATCATGCTGCCGAAAATGTCGCGGCGGTGTGGCGCTTGGTGGAACAGGCCGTGTGTGCTGCCGACCCGGCCCATGTGCACCAGTTTGAAGAGTGGAATCTGGACACCGGGCGTGATGCGCATGACAGGCTTGTTTTCTGGTAACATATGCCTTAGATTGGCTTTTGTACCTTCAGGCTAAGGAGTGACCAATGAAAATAATTGCCGTCTATAACATCAAGGGTGGTGTCGGTAAAACGGCCACGTGCGTCAATCTGGCCTATTCCTGTGCGAAGAACGGCATGAGGACGCTTCTGTGGGATCTGGATTCACAAGGAGCCTCAAGCTATTATTTCAATGTGAAACCCGAGGTTAAAGGCGGGACGAAGAAACTTTTTAAAACCAAGGCGGTTGGCGATCTCGTTAAAGAGACTGATATTGACTGCCTGGACCTGTTGCCGGCGGATTTTTCCTACCGGCATATGGACCTGTTCCTTGATAGCGAGAAGAAACCTAAGAAACGCATGGGCGAATTCTTAAGCCGCTTTGAAGATGATTATGACGTCCTGTTTCTCGATTGTCCCCCCAGCTTTTCTCTTGTGTCGGAAAACGTTTTTAACTCGGCTGACGTCATGCTGGTGCCGCTCATTCCGACAACGCTGTCATTGCGGACCTACGGCCAGATTCTGGATTACGTCAGCGAGCACAAGAAACTTACCCTCAAGCTGATGCCGTTCTTTTCAATGGTTGACAGGCGCAAGAAACTCCACCTTGAGACCATGGAAACAGGCCAGACCGATATCAAAGGGTTGCTGCGCACAAACATCCCGTATCTTTCAATTATTGAGTATATGGGAGTAAAAAGAGCACCGGTCGGCGTCTTCGCACCAAAAAATCAGGCAACGGAACTGTTCGACCAGCTTTGGACGGAGGTCGTTCTTCGGACGAAGCTGAGCGGCGGGAATGTATAAATATTCTCACGTACAACAACTCTGCAGAAACGGCCAAGAGGGGGCACGACATGTATATTGCCAGAGACAAAAATAGCGATCTTTATCTTTTCAGCGAACTCCCGAGCCAGGGGAGCGAGTGCTGGTGGGCACCGTCAGGAGTCGACGGCACCTATCTTCGTCTCGATACATCATTATATCCGGACGTTAGCTGGGATTCCGGGCCCTTGAAGGTGGAGTTGTCGACTGTCAAGCCCGGGTGAGAACGTTGAGAAAGGCTCCTCGTGTTGAACACGGCTGCCTGTGGGCGTCCACATGTACCGATCTGTCACGTAATTGTATGAAAATTTACATGATTGTAACACTGCGCTGATGAGAACAGTGATACATACGAGCGGGTATTCATTAGGATGCATTTTTACCGTCATTTATCAGGCTGGTGCCGATATTGTAAATCCATGCATCCACATACGTGACGTACGGTCTTAAACTCAACAGAGGAGGCTGGAATGAGCAAAAAGGAAAAAGCGGAGTTTGCGTTGGCTGATGATTTAAAGGCGATGGTTGCACTGGTTCCCACATTGAACTCTTTTATCAAGGTGCATAAGGAGATCGCGGCCGGGTATCAAAAGTACCGCAAAAATGGCGGTGAGGCGATTCCTGGTATTGAGAAGCATCTGGGCATCAAGGAGCAGGAGAGTGCAGTTCCGGTGAAGAAAAAGAAAGCCGCTGCGACGCCGGATGCCACGGCTCCTGCGGAAGTTGCTGAGGCAAAAAAAACCAAGAAGAAAGTAAAAAAGTAAGTCATCGACCGGAGTAAGCATCTCCAGAAAGAACGGTGGGATGCTTACTCATTCTCTAAAAAACATTTCTTATCATTTAAAAAACAAACTCCCCAACCCCAGCGTTCGTCTCACATCCCATAGATTCATAAACAGCGCATCGAAGCGCCCGTGCTCCACCTGTTCCTCTTCACGTTCCCAGAAAAACAGCCTGCTGGCTGGATACAGGTATCCGAACGGATAGGCGGTCATGCTGACGTGCCGCCGGGCGAGCTGATTCACCGGGTAGCGGTAGATGCCTTCTTGTTGCCGAACAATGACCTGGGCCTGCTGGCGCACCAGCCGTGCCCGTGCGAGCAGCTCTGCTGCAGAACGTGGATGGTTGTCCGATCGCTTCGCCAATAATGCCTTTAAAGTCAATGCCCGGTGGCTGGCGCGCAAGGCGGTCACCCGCAGACCGCGCTCAAGCTCTGACATCAGCTTGTACTGGGTTCCTCCGATGTGTCCCGCACCACGCACCTGTTCAATCCTTCTCTCCATCAAGTTCACAATCTCATTCATAGACAACGCATATTTTTCAAGATCAGCCACCGGCTGAGCCAGAGCCTGTGAAGCTTCTGCCGGTGTCGCATCATTCAGCAGCCAAGCGTAGCGAAACTTCGGTTCCGGCTGGAACGGTTTGTTGAAGGGAGGTGGCAACTCCGAGAAAGGTGTCAGCGCTGCCATGAAGCGAAGCAGTTCCTTGTATTTCAGATATTGGTTCTGCAGTGCCAAGGCCTGTTTCATCAACTGTTGCAACTTCCGGTCGTTGCACAGTTCCGCCAGTCGTGACAGGGAAGATGTTGGGCGCTCCGTACCGTTATCCTTCAGTTGCCATGACCAGCGGGCGATGCTCCAGTCGATCAGCCAATAGCCCCATTCCCAGCCGGATGAAAAAGTGAGATGGCCGCTTACGCCGAGAGGCGCCATCGTCTTGATGTCGCTCCAGCGGGCGTCCAGATACGGTAAGAGCAGCAGCGGCACTGACGTGTCGAATCCTACCCAGTATGACGATTCCGGCCAGTACCAGGTCTGGCGCAGTGGTTGCTCCTTGCGTACGAGCTGCAGCATGAAACGCTGGTTTCTGTTGCCATAGACCGGAGCTTTCCCCTCTGACAGGGAATAGCACATTACCGAATGTATCAATATGCCGCTGCTTGCATATCGGGGTTCACGCGGGGCATCGGCACCGCCGATGACATGGGTTGCACACAGCACCACGGAGTGGTAGCGCTCGGCCACCTGGCGCTCCAGATGGGACTGGATGTTCGGCAAAAGCCTGTTCAGAAAAGGTAGGTGCTCGCCCATGGTTGGCTCCAGGGAAACAAAATCCCACGGGGCTTGGAAGAGCCATGTCAGGGTGTCGTCTACCTGGCGGTGATAGCTTGGATATGGTCTCAGCAGGGTAATGGCCTGGAAGGCCTGTTGCTGGATCATGGACAGGGAAATTTCTACTCCGCATCGAATGCCGCGCTGGTGGGCATACTCCACGATTCGCCGGGCGTAGTCCGGCCAGGTAGCGCGGTTGATACCCCGCAGCAGGTAAAACTGGAAGGTGTTTTGGTCGTTGCGGGCCAGCCAGTCAATATATGTTTTTACATCGTCGAAAGCACCCGGCAGTGAAGGGTCATGGAGCTGATCCGTCAATTCAATCGGGTGCAGGGTATGGAGATGAAAACCCCTGTTTTCAAAGCGGGGTTTTCCTTGGAAAGTGAAGGCCTGCTCAAGTGGCCATCGATGATAAAGGGGAATGATGGATTCCCGCGGATGATAAAAACGGAATCCCAGTTTTTCCTGAAGCAGGCCATACAGGCCGCTGGAGATACCTTCTGCCGTAGCAGCCTGGAGGCGAAGTATGCTAACACCCGAGACGTTTGCAGCATGCCACCGATAGGATGCATCCGGGGCTATTGCACAGGGAAATGAGTGCGTTGCAGTACACGTCGTCTTGCCTGGAAGCGTGGCAGGAAGGATTATCCGCACCGCACCGTTCATGCTGTTGAGTGAAACGTCCGCTCCCGGAAAAGCAAGCAGGAGAAGAGACCGGGTATCATGGACCGCAGTGCGTACGACAGGATTGTTATGAAGTTCAGGTGAGGTCTCAATTGTGATTCGTAACCGGGCTGCCTGGCACCGCGAGGCGCACATCAGCAGCAGAGCCGTTACCAATGCACACAGGAACAGATGTGCCCCGGTCCGTACCTGGCCTTTAATCAACAATCCGGCCACAGTCCGGCATCACCTTCACAGATGCCGGGCTATGGCCGACAATATTACCATTGCGTACACCCATTATGCCGGCAACGGTGCAAGCCCCGGGTACACAATTTCTCGGATTGGTTCTTTATGGTTCACTCCGTACGACAGCGTCTTCTCCAACCGGAATTTTCCCACCATGGACCGCAGGTCAGTGGCCATGGTGTTCAGCCCGGATGCAGCCGTGGCAAATTCCTGTGTTCCGTCGGCATTTGCGGCAATTGTCGCGGTCACGCGATGAATATTCGTGGAAATTTCGTAGATTGAAGCGCTTTGCTCCTCGGCCGCCGTGGCTATCTGGCCAACCTCGGAGGAGATCAGGCTGATGGAATCGGTAATGGTCTGGAGAGCATCACCCGTTCTGACCATCATTTTTGTTCCTTCCTCCACTTCATCGACACCGTTGCCCATGGCCGCGATTGCACGGTTTGTTTCTGATTGTATTGCCTGGATCATGGCAGAAATTTCTCTGGTTGCCGTAGTTGTCCGTGACGCGAGAGCGCGCACCTCATCGGCCACCACCGCGAACCCCCGGCCGTGTTCACCGGCGCGGGCCGCCTCGATGGCAGCATTCAAGGCGAGCAGGTTTGTCTGGTCGGCGATGGAGTCGATGGTGGAGGTGATCTCTTCAATCTGGTCCGATTTCTGTCCCAGTTGAGCGATAACCTTTGATGTTTCCCGGACATGGTCGCCGATACGTTGCATGGAGTTTATCGATTCGGTCATGAGTTGCTGCCCCTGGGTAATGCCGTCGTGCGCCTGAGATATATTTCCCGCAGCCGTGGAGCAGTTGCGGGCGATTTCTGATGCCGTCTGATTCATCTCCTCGCTCGATGCCGATACGGTATGGATCTGGGCCGAGGCGCCCTCGGCCCTCTGCACCATTGATTCAATTGTGTGATTGAGTTTTCCGGATGCCGAGGTCAGTTCGTGCGAGTCGTCAGCGATCCTCGTGATTACGGAACGGAGGGTCTCGGCCATACGATCGATATTGTGTGCAAAGAGATGGAGCTCGTTGCGTGAGTCCGGAGGGTAATTGGCGGCAACGGCGGCAGTCAGATTTCCCTCGGCGATGGACTCCACCGCGTCGGAAAGTTGTGTGAGCGTGCGGGTGATGCCTTTGGAGAGGATATAGCCCACGATAAGTGACCCCACCGCGCCTGCGATGAGCAACAGGATGTTGACGGAGAGAGCCATGCGTGCCGAAGTACTGTTGTTAGTGTACCTGGCGAGGGCCTGGGCCTTGTTGAGAGCGATGATCTTGGCGATATTCCCGTCGATCCTGTCGACGACTTCGGAGGCGACATTGCGTTCGATGTTGGCGGCTTCGTCACGGCGGTCGGACATGGCAAGCTCTATCGTCTTCTGTCTGAAACTGTCATACAGCTTCAGGTCATCGGTGATCTGCTTGTGGAGTGCCACCGCTTCGGGTGAATGATTGGACTGGATGAAGGCGGCCAGGCTCTTGTCAACCTTGTCATTGACCTGCTTGAGTTTTTCCAGATGTGCATTCTGTTCCTGGGGCGACAGGTCAATGACGATATCCCGCAGCAGATAGCGGCTGGTCTGGTAGCCATTGACCGCATCGGTCAGGTCGCTGATGGGAACGATGTTGGAAGTATACATGAGTGAGCCGCGCTTGGTGACCTCCCAGATCACCCCGGTAGAATACACCCCGCAAATGATCGCGACACAGGCGACAATCAGAAACCCCGTCAGTATTTTCGTGCCGATGCTTAATGTGTGGTACCGGTTCATATGTTTCTCCCTTTCGCATGGCGCCCATGCCTTCTGTATGCTGTTTCGCTGTCCGGATACACCCCGTACGGGATAAAAATGAATAATGGTCTTTTATTCGTTGGCTGCGCGGAAGATAGCACGCTCGTGTTACGCTTCCGTGTCGCTGCCGTTAACTCTTTGCAAAATGTTGTTGGCGGACGTGGCCACATGATCGGCAGTGGAGGGATGAAACCGGTTTCAAACAGAATATATATACAGCCGTGACAATGTAATTCGGAAAGAATTAAGCAAAAACGGTGTGTTGTGGTGTGTGGGGATGGTTGCGGAAAATTAACCGTCTTGGAACCCTATCGTAATATCGCTTGTGGTAGAAGCGTGTCAGGACGTTAAAACTGGATTTTGTGCTGATAACGGTATTGTGTCCCGGGAAAATGATCTGCTGAGGATAGTCGTTCATGCAATATGCAACGATCAACAAACTGAAACCTCTTCTGTTACTGCTGCTCGCCTTGCTGAATTTGCAGTTCGGCATTGTCTTGCTCCATCATCATTACAACGATTCATTCTATGATCATACAGACCCCACTCACCATATCTGCGCGAACCCTCCCACACTGACCAAGTGGGGTGTGACGACCGGCAGCCACACTTTCCCGTCATACCATCCTGTCCTGCTGATTGCCGCTGGCCGTTTTGCCGCCCCAGACTGCCTTATTCTTGGACGCATTTGTCCAAAAACCTCTATTGCACCCTCTTACCAGCCAATCACGTCGTTCCCCACTCGCGCTTCACCGGCATAACATCTCCTATCCGAAAAACAGCTGCGTTGTACGATGTTTCCTCAACGGGATCATTGAGAAGATAATTGCGCTTTTCCGGTTTTAATACGTTTTCCCTCGTACCTGTCGGAGATGAAGCCGGCACACGGGACACAGCGCTACGCCGTGAAGTTGCCACGAGCTATGGCCGCATGTTTGGAGAAATCTATAGAGAAAGGAGGGAGAGCAAACAAAAAAATATATGTTGATCTATCACCCGGAGTCGAAGTCGAAATTTGACGTACGTCTGTCAGACAGTCATTAAACAAGGAGATATCATCATTATGAAGAACATGATTAAATTGTACACGTTCCGCAAAGGGTGTGCGGCGCTTCTCGCCGTTGCCATGCTTACCCTGTGCGCCTGCTCGGGTTCGGACAGCAGCGTCCTGCCATCCAGCACCACGAGCAAACTCACATCGACGGCCAGCACGGGCACGGCGGCCGACACGACCATCTCGCTTGACAACGCTACAATCAAGATCCCGGCCGGCACCGTCATGAAGGATTCAACCGGGGCCGAGGTTGCCGGCACGCTGACCGCTACGGCTAAAATCTCCCAGGCTATTACCGACGGCAGCGCCAGCACCGCTGCCACTGCCGCCGCCTTGCAGAACGCCTATGTTCTTGATCTTGCCATTTCAAACGGCGCGCAACAGGTAGCCGATCTTTCCCAGCCGATTACCGTCACCATGAAACTGCCGGCCGGTTTCAACGATGGCTCGCAGCTCGTCCATTACAGCCATGACGGCATCGTTGGCACCGACTGGAGCTACGAGGCCGATATCGCCTCCGTCAACAGCGACGGTACCGTTACCCTGTCCATCAGCCACCTCTCGCTGCATGGTATTTTCAAGAATACTTCCAAAGCGGGCAGTTACGTCAGTGGTGATTTCCACAACCACACCTGGCTGACCGACGGGTCCCATACCGAGACGGACGTGGTGGCCCACGCCTTTGGCGGCACTTACAAGGATTCTTCCGGTGCGGATGTGACGGTGCCGGGATTTGGCCTGGACTGGATGGCCAACTCTGAGCACGGAGGATCCTACAATCATGCCCCCGATGGCACTTTGTGGGCTGAATTGGTACCCAGTGTTACTATTCAGGGCAATCCACTTCCTTCGGCGGGAAAAATGTGGCGATGGCAGTCGCTGACGGAGTATTCCTTTCCGCTCTTGTTCGACAAGAACACCGGGCTTCAGAGCAAGTACCCGAACAATACCCTCATCCAGGCATTTGAATGGAATTGTCCGACCCATGAACATGCCAGCGTCGGCATCGTCGATCAGGCCAATGGCACCGCTATCAGTAACTTTGAATACATGTTTGATGGCAGCGACAAGGACACAAGCAAGACCGGCCTGACCAAGAAGAACACCACCCACGCCGATGCAATTGAAGCGGTCAAATATCTGGAAGCAAACTACAAGGATACCAGCTACTTCATCGTCAACCACCCCTCCCGTCAGCAGAAGTATACGGTTGCCGATTTCCGCGACTTCATCAACGCAGGCCCGGATGTGACTGTTGGTCTGGAAGGGATGCCCGGGCATCAAAAAGAACTTTTTCGCGGTGGTTACAGCAGTTCAACAACCGAGAAAGCCCGTACGTTCGGCGGGGCTGACTACATGATTGCCAAGGTTGGCGGTCTCTGGGACAGCCTGCTCGGAGAGGGCCGTCATTTTTGGACCTTCGTCAACTCCGACTTTCACAGTTCGGCCGACACCGCAGACTTCTATCCCGGTGAATATGCCAAGAGCTATACATTCGCAGCATCCAGGGCCGCCAAGGATATCGTGGCAGGTATGAAGACGGGCAACTCCTTTGCAGTGCATGGCGATCTGATTAATATGTTGGACTTCCGGATCAACAACAGGCCGATGGGCAGCGCAGTTGTCATTCCCCGGAAACGTGACCTCCGGGTAGAGATCCGCTTCAAAAGCCCTGCCAAAAACTATAATGGCGATGCCGTTGCAGTGGATCACATAGATCTTATCAGCGGTGATATTACCGGCACGGTAGCCCCGACCGATACCGCCAATTACGGCAAGGATACCAACAGCTCCACCAAAGTTCTGAAACGTTTCACCAAGGCGGACAAGGAGTGGAAGACCGACTCCGTAACCGGCATCACCTCCATTGTCTACGCTGTCTCCGATGTGACAAAAAATCAGTACTTCCGCCTTCGTGGAACCAACCTGGCGATCCCGGCCACGGATACTGACAAGATTACAACGCTGGGAGATCCGGTGATCGACAACCCGCTGACCGACACCACCGGAACCAACACCAAGGCCAAGGCCTGGGCGAATCTCTGGTTCTATTCCAATCCGGTTTTTGTAACCGCAAAATAGTTTCATCATGCGATACCACATGCCCTGGATACAAGCCGGGGCATGTGGTTGTATGGATCGTGTGAAACTGGCTGATGTGCGTAATATTTACTGAAGTTCTTGAATACCTTCCTGCTCACCCGATTATGTCCATGTGCCGTTACGCACAATTTGCCAATATGGCACACATCTGTAACAGTTTGTTTGCTATGATTTCTTACCTTAGGCGCATCTAAACGAACAAAAGGAACCATGCATGACGAAACAGAAAATAATCAAGGTGCTGTTTGTCTGCGTACACAACAGTGCTCGCAGCCAGATGGCCGAGGCCTTCCTCAATCAGCTTGCCGGAGACCGCTTTGAGGCCCAAAGCGCCGGACTTGAGCCGGGGACGCTCAATCCCTTGGCTGTCGAGGTCATGAAAGCGGCGGGAATAGACATATCGGCCAACCGGACAAAAAGTGTGTTCGATTTCTTTAAGAAAGGGAATTTGTTCGATTATGTCATCACCGTCTGCGATGGCGCCAATGCCGAGCGATGCCCTGTTTTCCCCGGAGTTACCAAAAGGATTCAGTGGAGTTTTGCCGATCCGGCATCTTTTGAAGGCGAATGGGAACAGAGGGTGGCGGCAACCGGCCTGATCAGAGATGAAATAAAGGCTGCTGTGGTTGCCTTTATAACGGAACACCCAGCAAGGTGATGCTGTGCCACGCCGGGTTGCCGCGTGGCAGACATGCAGCATAACATTTTAAGTGTCACTTGAAACCGAGCGAACGTGTGATACGCTCTCAAGAGAGGATCACGGTCATCATGGGTATGAATAAAGCAAAGTATGCCGAAATTGGGCGTAAAATAAGAAATATTCCGCTGGATAAGCCGTGTATGAGTTACGAATGGGAAGAACTCGTGGAAAAACTGTGTGCATCTGATGACTCCGGACTGCACACTATTGGCATCGAAGAGCTGGGCAAACTAATGCTCAAGCGCACAGAAAATAACAAAAAGTAGGCCGGATGGAACTATTTACTTTTAAAGCCTTTGCCTTCGGCGGTGAGCTCGACTTGAACCGCCTGGCCGTAAAACTGGGTATCACCCGCAAATACCGCTGGGAAGAGCCGATGAAGCTCAATCCGGTGACCTTTGCACTTGCTTCGGGCAGCGATGTGGAGCGGGTCTACCTCTATTATTTTGGCGGAGTGGTTTTCCTTAACTGCTCTGGCGATATCATCGCCCGCTTCCTGGACAGTATCCCTCAATATGCCGACTCTTTGAAGGGGCAGATCCAATTGCCCTATCGTGAGGAGTACCGCCTGGAGATTGATGCGGGCCGTGACCCGGCTATTGCCAACGATTGTGCCGTCATGCCCCGCTACAATCTGGCCTTTCTGGATATCATCTGCTTTGTGATTGCCAAATCGGTTGCGCTGGAGCGGATCGAGGAACGGATTGACGTGGTCTTCGACGAGGTTGAAGTGATGATTGCCAATCTGGGACGCGGCAAACTGGAACTGCCCGATAGTGATATGGCCCGCTTGGCTTCGTCGATCTTGAGCTTCAAGTTTACCTCAATTGCCCATATTATGGTGCTGGACAAGCCGGATATCACGTGGGACAACCCTGAAGCCGACCGCCTGTATACAACCATGGCCGGCCTGTTCGAACTCAACCAGCGCTACCTCGAAATCAAGCACAAATCCGAAACCCTGCTGGACATGACCGACGTTTTCAGCAGCCTTTCCCACGCCCGCCGTGCCGCTCGGCTTGAATGGATCATTATCGTCCTGATCGCCATCGAGATCGTGATATACGTGATGCAGCTGTATCGCGGACAGTAACTGGCAGTGCAGTGCCGTTCCCGGAGAATTGTCACCATACTCGTCACCGCTCTTTTTTTGAGTGCATATTTACTGTGGTAACAACAAATTCCTGTCTTTTTGTATGTCAGCTCTTCTCTCGTGGAGCGGCTCGTGAGGCAGGGCATCTTTATAGGAGTCTCGCAACAGGCGCAGCTTGCCGATCTGCTTATCCAGTTCGGTAAAACCGCCCAGCACCGGCCAGCGGGACCATTTAGCCAGAGAAGCTACCCACCCGCGCATGACTAGCACAATCCTGCTGCCATCGTACTGTCGATGATAACGCCATTCTTCATGTCCGGCAGACTCATCGGTCGATGGCAGGCACCGCAATAGGTACCCTCTTGCAGTTTTGACCAGAGCACCCGATTCTCCGAGTCACACCAGTCGCAGCACCAGAAGTAGTAGTCTTCATTCAGTCTCATTTTCATTGTCATTTCCTCCTTCATTTTTTGTTCAGTATATACGATCCATATTACAATCATGTGGAGGTGAGATAAATTTTTTGTTAATTTTATTGACGTAAGTCCCCGTATGGATGCAATTTCTACAAAATCTTTATCTGTCTGTAACCTTATTGTAACAATTATATGTTACAAACATTTGTATCAGGTTGAGTGTGTGTTAAAAAAACAGTGTTAAATTGTGAGCAGGAGCATGATATGAAGAAGGTTTTAATTATCGAAGATGAAAAAGACCTGGCGCAATTGCTGGCTTTCAATCTTGAGAAAGAAGGGTATGCCGCCACCTGTGTTCACGATGGCAAGTTGGGGCTTGAGCGTGCCGTCTCGGATCCGCCGGACTTGATTTTGCTGGACCTGATGCTGCCGGGGTTGTTGGGAACTGAAGTCTGCAAGGCACTTCGCAAGGATCAGCATACTGCCCATATCCCGATTATCATGATAACGGCAAAAAGTGATGAGATTGATCGCGTCGTCGGATTTGAGGTCGGTGCCGACGATTACATTGTCAAACCCTTTTCAATGCGTGAAGTGGCGTTGCGGGTCAAAGCGGTCATGCGACGTTTTGAGCACGAAGTAGAGACCTCGCGTGCCGATCTGTTCACTGTCGGTGAAATAACCATCGATAAACAGCGTCATACGGTAATGAGCGCCGGAGTCGAGATCGATTTGACCAGTACCGAGTTCAAACTGCTGCTCTATCTGGCGGAGAAAAAAGAATGCGTGCAGAGTCGCGAACAGTTGCTTCAAAGGGTCTGGGGATACAATAACTCCGGCGATACCAGAACCGTTGATACACATGTAACGCGCCTGCGCGGAAAGTTGGGCGCACCAAGCGACATCATCAAGACTGTCCGTGGTTTCGGCTACAAGATAGAGGAGTAATAATACTATGGGATTCCGAACCAAGCTGGTGCTGTCCTACGTCTTTCTGATTACGTTGATTACTGGAAGTTTCTATCTCTATTTCAATCAGACTCTGCGCCAAAAGATGATCGAGGAGAGCCGGGCCAACCTGATCAGTCAGACTCAGTTGGCACGTCTGCTGGTAGTAAGTAACAAGCAGGTTACGTCTCCACAGCACCTTGCCGAATCGATTGGAACCGTTACCAAGGCCAGGGTTACATTGATCACACCTGACGGCACGGTGGTCGGCGATTCGGAAGTAGGGCAGGCACATGTGGCGCAGATGGAGAACCACCTGCAGCGTCCCGAGGTTCAGGAAGCGCTTAAAAACGGATTTGGAACCTCGTTGCGCTATTCTGAAACCATCAGGATTTCGATGCTTTACTCGGCTATGACGTACGGCAGCGGGAGCACTGGCGGCATCATTCGCCTTGCCTTGCCGCTGGAATATCTCACCTCTGCGCGGAACACGCTCCATGGAGTGGTCGGCGGTGCAACAGTTGTAACCATTCTGGTTGCACTCCTGTTTGGGTACATCTTTTCCAATCTGACGTCCAGGCCGTTGCGAGACATGGCCGATGCGGCCGCACGTATCGGCCGCGGGGCGGGAAAGTTTAAAATCCCGGTAACTTCACACGATGAGATCGGCATGCTGGCCGCAGTACTCAATGACATGTCGGAGCGTATCGAAGTTCAGGTCCAACGCCTTTCAGCTGACAAACAACGCCTTGACACCATCTTGCGCAGCATGGGCGAAGGGGTAATGGTGGCGGCCCCCGATGGGACCATAAGCCTGGTAAACCCTGCCTTTCGCCGCCTCTTTTCAATTTCAGGCGACGTAGAAGGCAAGCGTCTGGTTGAGATTTCGCGGCATCCGGACCTGTTGGATGCCTTCAACGATCTTGGCAAGCCGGATATGAATGAACTGGTACGGGAGATTGCCATCCCGCTCAACGATTGCACTCTCTTTACTCACTGGGTTCCCCTGAATGTTGATGGCGTCAGACAGGGGGTTGTCGCGGTCTTCCACGATATCAGCGACTTGAAAAAAGCGGAAAACATGCGCAGAGATTTTGTTGCCAATGTCTCTCATGAACTGCGGACGCCGGTGACCATCATCAAGGGATATGCGGAAACACTGCTGGACGGCGCCCTGGAATCCGATCCTGCGAGCGCGAAACGCTTTGTGGAGATTATTCACAATCATTCGGAGCGGCTCACTGATCTGATAAATGATATCCTTACGCTTTCAAGCCTTGAATCAAAAGAGGCGCTGCTTGAGCTCAATCCGATGGATATTTCCGGCACCATAGCCAAAGCCTGCATGTTGCTTCAGGAACGCGCCACGCAAAAAAATATTACGATCATAAATGAATCAACGGGCGGCGCCGTGCCACGCGTACTGGCAGATCAGGGGCGGCTTGAGCAGGTGGTGGTGAACCTTCTTGAAAATGCAATAAAGTATACTCTCGAAGGAGGGTCTGTTCGCCTCTTTACCGAAGATGACGGTGAGTTTGTACGGGTGTCGGTCGCTGATACCGGCATCGGTATCCCGTATAAGGATCTGCCGCGAATCTTTGAGCGCTTTTACCGGGTAGATGAGGCCAGAACCCGTGAACAGGGAGGAACCGGGCTCGGGTTGGCTATTGTCAAGCATATCGTGCAGCTGCATGGCGGCGCGGTTTCAGTTTCAAGTGAAACGGGGAAAGGGTCGATGTTCTCGTTCACGGTAAAAAAACAGGTGTAACCTGTTAAAATTAACGGAAGCTTTTCCAACCTGTAACATTGCTGTAACAGTAGTCTGTTATGATGCGAATATAAAGATGTAACAAATCCGAAGGAGGAACAGTACATGTTCAAACAGATGAGAAATACCCTTGCCGCCATGCTGGCGGTCTGCTCCATGGCTGGAGTAGCAAACGCGGAAATGCTTATTAATGGAGCGGGAGCCACCTTTCCTTACCCGATCTACTCCAAATGGTTCAGCGAGTATTCCAAGATCGACACATCGGTCAAGTTCAACTACCAGTCAATCGGCAGCGGCGGAGGAATCAAACAGATCACCGAGCAGACGGTTGATTTCGGCGCCAGCGACAAATTTCTCACCGATGCCGAACTGAAAGCTGCCCCCGGCAAGCTGGTACACATTCCGACGGTCATGGGTGCGGTTGTTGTGACCTACAACGTTCCCGGCGTTAAAACCGGCCTCAAGCTGTCAGCCGATGATATTTCCGGCATCTACCTCGGCAAGATCAAAATGTGGAACGATCCCAGGATCGCAAACGAAAATCGGGGCGTCGCACTGCCCGCCAAGCCGATCATCGTCGTACACCGGTCTGATGGCAGCGGCACTACAGCAATCTTCACCGACTATCTTTCCAACGTCAGCCCTGAATGGAAGAGCAGAGTCGGGATGGGTACCTCGGTCAAGTGGCCTGCAGGTCTGGGTGGCAAGGGTAACGAAGGTGTCGCCGGACAGGTAAAGAATACCGCATACTCGGTGGGTTATGTAGAACTGGCATATGCCTTTGAGAACAAGCTTCCGTTCGCGACTTTAAAAAATCGTGACGGACACTATGTCGTACCGTCCATCAAGAGCACTACCGCTGCTGCGGCTGGGGCTGCCAAACATATGCCGAGCGACTATCGTATCTCCCTGGTGAATCAGCCGGGTAAAGATGCCTATCCGATCGCTGGCTTTACCTGGCTGCTGGTGTATGAACATCAAAAAGATGCCGCCAAAGGTAAAAAACTGGTTGAGTTCCTGAAGTGGGAGCTTAAAAAAGGACAGAAACTGGCAGCACCGCTGTTGTATGCTCCACTTCCTGCTAATGTTGTCAAGATGGTAGAAAAGACCATCGCCGGCATCAAGTAAGCCAACAGAATGGCATACCTAAAGAGGCGCAGAGCGAGTCTCGGTCTGCGCCTCTTTACTGGGTGAGGAAATGTTGCAATCATGAATCAGTTTCATTACGACAGTGTGGAGGCGACCGTGTCGCACGACGAACAAGTACGAGACATCGATTCCGCAAAGGGAGTTAGCGGAGATCGCATCTTCAAGATGATTACCCTTGGATTTGCCTTCAGCATCATACTCATCCTGCTTCTGATTACGGTCGGAATGGCGGTTGAGAGTATTCCGGCGTTAAAGCAGTTCGGCTGGAAATTCATTACCGGTTCCGACTGGGATGCGGTGCAAGGGCAATTTGGAGCGCTTCCCTATATATGGGGTTCCATCGTTTCGTCGCTTCTTGCGATTATCATCGCCACACCCCTATCAGTAGGTACCGCGCTTTTCATCACCGAAATTGCGCCGGGAAAACTGGGCGGGGCAATTGCTTCCCTGGTAGAATTGCTGGCTGCCATTCCGAGCGTCATCTACGGACTCTGGGGCATTCTGGTCATGGCCCCTTGGCTTCAACGTACCGTTGAGCCTTTTCTTGTTGATCATTTCGGCTTTTTGCCTTTTTTTCGCGGCGCCCCCTACGGTGTCGGCATGCTGGCAGCGGTCATCATCATCATGATCATGATCATTCCAATCATCACGTCCATAACAAAAGAGGTGCTCCTGGCCGTTCCCAAAAGCCAGAAGGAAGCAGCCGTGGCATTGGGAGCTACCAGGTGGGAAACGATCCGCATGGCGGTTCTGCCGTACGGACGTTCCGGCATCCTCGGTGCCGTAATCCTCGGCCTTGGGCGGGCAATCGGAGAAACCATGGCGGTAACAATGGTCATCGGCAATGCGCCGCAGATATCGCTCTCCCTGCTTGACCCCGCCTATACCATGCCGAGTGTTATTGCCAATGAATTTGCTGAAGCCACTTCAAAGCTACATTCTGCCGCACTTATGGAGATTGGCCTGATTTTGCTGGTACTGACCCTGCTCATTAACATTATGGCGCGCGTCCTCATCTGGGGAGTTACCCGCCAACGCAGCGCCGGAGGTCATATATGAACGGCATGGTTGCACGGTCGATAAAAAATGCCGGAATGATGCTGCTGATGGGCGCTGCAACACTTCTTGTACTCACTCCCCTGATCCTGATATTCTTCCATATTGTTAAAGAGGGAGCCGGTGCCATCAACCTGGACTTCTTCACCCAAATCCCGAATCCGCCCGGTGAAGGCGGAGGCGGCATGGCCAACGGGCTGGTCGGTTCAGCCATTCTTCTCTTCATGGCCTCATTGTTCGGCATTCCTACCGGCATATTCGGTGCCCTCTATCTATCCGAATACGAAGGCAACCGTCTGGCAAATATCATCCGTTTCAGCGCCGATGTCCTCTCCGGTGTTCCCTCCATCATTACGGGACTGGTCGCCTATACGTTGATCGTGGTGCCGATGCATGGGTTCTCTGCCCTTGCAGGGGCGGTTGCGCTCGGATTGATCATAATCCCCATCGTCCTGCGCACTACCGAGGAACAGCTCAAAATGGTGCCGGGCACGTTGCGCGAGGCGTCACTGGCCTTGGGGGTTTCCTTCTGGCGCACTACCTTGCAGGTAACCCTGCGTAGCGCCCTCAAGGGGATCGTCACCGGCATCCTGCTCTCTATTGCCCGCGTGGCGGGAGAAACGGCGCCGTTGCTTTTCACCACCCTGGGCAACCAGTTTTGGGGAAGAAAACTCACCGAACCGATGGCAGCGCTGCCGTTGCAAATATTTAATTTCGCTATTTCACCATATGCGGACTGGCATCGCCTGGCCTGGGCCGGCGCCCTGGTTCTTGTCATTATCATGTTCGGGCTTTCGCTTGTTGCGAGGCTGTTCGGCAGGCAAAAGCCCATGGCGTAACCTGATGCACATCGATTGATATTACAATTTTTTCAAAGCCACAGCAGGTAGAGGATTTCATGACAAACAAAATAAAGATTCAAAATCTGAACGTTTATTTCGGCGAGACGCATGCGATCAAGGATGTGTCCCTGGATGTGCTGCAAAACAAAGTGACCGCCATCATCGGTCCTTCGGGGTGCGGCAAATCAACCCTGCTGCGTTCCATCAACAGGATGCACGATATGATTGCTTCGGCACGAGTTACGGGAAGCATCCTGCTGGACAGCACCGATATTTACGATCGATCCAGTAACCCTGTGCTCATCCGCCGTCGGGTTGGCATGGTATTTCAGAAACCGAATCCCTTTCCAGCCATGTCGATCTATGATAACGTTATTGCCGGCTACAAATTGAGCGGTCGTCTGGTCAGGGCGGATGCAGACGAAATTGTTGAGTCGAGCCTGAAACGGGTTGCGCTCTGGGATGAAGTCAAGGACCGGCTCAAAGCAAATGCCATGGAACTTTCAGGCGGTCAGCAGCAGCGTCTCTGCATCGCACGGACGATTGCCGTCAAGCCGGACGTTATCCTGATGGATGAACCCGCTTCGGCTCTTGACCCGCTCTCTACCCTCAAGATTGAGGAGCTGATAGAAGAACTGAAAGACAAGTATACTATTGTTATTGTCACTCATAATATGCAGCAGGCTGCCAGGGTGTCGGATATAACGGCCTTCTTTTATCTCGGGGAGCTGATTGAAGCCGGAGATACGCGGACAATTTTTACCAACCCGGAGAAAAAACAGACTGAAGACTACATTACCGGAAGGTTCGGGTAATGAGTTAGAACTTTTTTCTACGTGTTTGGGTAGAAAAATTCGTAAACGAACTATCCCATTTATCGTGATCAGCGAGTGGGAACTTTTTTTCAAATGTTCAGAGAGAAAAAATCGTAATTGAACTATCCCGCTTGCCGGGGTCAGGAGAGATAATGCAGCGCGAACACATTAGTACCGTATTTGACATTGAGTTGAATGAACTGAAACAGAGTATTCTGGTCATGGGGGGAAAGGTTGAGTTGATGATCGCCAACTCGATCACGTCGCTGGTAGACAGGGATATCCCGTTGGCCGAGCGTACTGTTGCCTTTGATCATGAGATCAATGCTGCCGAGATGTCTATTGATGAACGTTGTCTGGAGCTGCTGGCATTGCGGCAACCGGCTGCCCGGGACCTCCGTTTCATTACGATCGCGCTCAAGATTGTTACCGATCTGGAACGTATGGGCGATCAATGTGCCAATATTGCTAAACGCGCCCGGGAGTTGAGTGAGGAGCCACCGCTCAAGCCATACATCGACATTCCTCGTATGGCCCACTGGGCCGAGGTAATGGTCAAGGAGGCGCTCGACGCTTTTGTGCGCGGTGATTCGGATCTGGCTGTCAAGGTTTGCAAGGATGATAGTTTCGTCGATGACCTCAATACCCAGATTCAGAGAGAACTTCTGACCTTCATGATCGAAGACCCGACGACGATTTCCCGAGCCATGAAACTCAATTATATCTCAAAATCATTGGAACGTATTGCCGATCACGCTACCAATATTGCCGAGATGGTTATCTTTATGGTCAAAGGGAAGGATATCCGGCACACTATTGCGTAGCAAAACAAAACAGTGTGGAAAATGATGCTGAAAATACCAGCGTAATGAAGCCGCTAATCACCATGTCTGATTAGCGGCTTTGGTATGTGCACCATTTCGTATTGATTCTATTCGCTTCCATGAGAAGCAGGTGGTGACATTACATGGTAATGCCACCTCTGCAAGGCTCTTATGGGTTTATCAATGGATGCGTCAGTCGGGCGGTATCCACTCAGGCATCCTCAAAGAGGTCCAGCCTGCTTTCATGGCGTTCCAATACCCAGTTCGGTTACCCGTATACTGCGGAAGAGGAGAGTGTTGAGGTTGCGGAGCTCTGGGCAAAATTGTTCAGGCTTGCCTGCATATAACTTTTGATTGCGGCGGCAAAGGTTGCCGAATCTGTCGATGTGCCGGTGGCGGATGCGGAGGAAGTGTCAGCACTCCCCCGCGTTTCGCTCCGGGTGCCCGTCTTGGTAACTGCTGCTGCCAATTCACTCTTGCTGACGGTACCGTCCCTATTGGTGTCCATGGCATCAAAAATATTCTGGACGGCTGAGCTGCCTCCGGAAGCAGCCGAAGAAGAGCTGCTATCATTATTTGTTACCGCTGCCAATAATTCACTTGCACTGACAATACCATCTTTATTCGTATCAAGGACATCGAAGTCCGTATCGCTTGATGTGCTGTCAGATGACGAAGAACTGCTCTCCGTAGGAGGTGGCGGTGGTGGGCCCTGAGCGTGTCGCTGCTGGGCCAGCTTGGCAATTCCGGCATCTGATTCAAGCCTGCTGATGGCGCTGTCACCGTCAGTATCAAGATTTTTGAAAATTTCGTTAATACTAGGTCCGCCCTGCGCACCATTCGCCTGTTGGGCCTGCTGGTACGCACTCATTTCTTGTGTGTCGATCTTGTTGTCGCTGTTGCTGTCCACCGCCTTGAACATCTCATCCTGCATTTTCTTCAGTTCGGCGGCAGATAATCCGCCGGTGCTGCTGCTGATTGAACTTATCATTTTGCGTGCTCCTTTCTTTTTTGCGCCTGAATACATCATCCCACAGGCTTGCATTCGCTCGCGCCGTGCAAGCGAACATTTCTCACTCCGTATCCATTTTGTCTCTGATGCCTGGCTCCTTTCCCGATAGATTTAATGCCGCTTGTTGTCCCATCCCCCTTCGTTTAATAGTTTGAGAATGCTTCTTAGCAACAGAATGTGCATGAAATGTGTAAATAATAAGGAAATACCGCCTCCGTTCAGAATGCCTCTGTTTCAGAGGTCTTCCCTGTGATAAAAACAGACAGGGAGAACGGGAGGTGTCGTCATGAAGATAGGTGTCACGCACAAGCTGTTTTTGGTAATCCTTACGGCGGCCATCCTGGCCGTGGTCAGTTCTGCCCTGATCATGCAATGGAGCCTCAGCAGAGGCTTTCTCGCGTTTGTCAATTCGATGGAAAAAAAAGGAATATCCCGATTGGCTGCCGAACTTGAGGAAAACTACCGGACTGAGCAAAGTTGGGATTTTCTGCGACGTGATCCGGCACGGTGGCGTCGTTTGGTTGTGGCTTCTTTGCCAGATGCGGTTCCTCCGCCACCGGAAGATAAAATATCGCCCGACGTGTCCCGGAAACATTTTGATACCGACAAGCCAAGGCCATTGCCGCCACATTTGGCGCGACAATTTGATCAACGCCTGTTTCTTCTGGATGCCGACAGGAGGGCGTTGATTGATCACGGGGAAGTGCCGGTTGATACTGCAACAACTCCTCTGCACTTTCAAAGGAAGGTGATAGGTTATCTGGGGTTGCTGCCTCGCAAAAATATTTCCGATGCACCGCAGCAACGCTTTTTGAAAGAACAGAGGACGGCATTTGTATTAGTGGCCGGAGTTGTTGTACTACTGTCCGCACTAGTTTCCCTCTTGCTGGCCAGGCGTCTTGTGCGACCTCTCAGGGTGCTTGCGCAGGCAACCCACCAATTAGCAATCGGCAGTTTTGCTATCCGGGTCCCGGTAACATCCCGCGATGAATTGGGCCAACTTGCCTATGATTTTAATGCATTGGCATTGGCGTTGGAAAAGAGCGAGCTGACGCGTCGCCATTGGGTTGCTGATATCTCGCATGAACTGCGGACCCCCCTTGCTATTCTGCAGGGCGAAATCGAAGCTCTGCAAGACTGCATCCGCCAACCGAATTATGCCACAATGCATTCACTGCATAGCGAAGTACTTCGGCTCAGCAGGCTGGTGGATGACCTGTATCAGCTCTCGCTGTCGGACGTCGGAGCGCTCACGTATAAAAAAACCGAACTGGACCTGGCTGCCGTACTGGCGGAATCTATAGGCGTTTACCGTGCGAAGTTTCGTTCCAAGAAGATTCTGCTTAAAGAAAATATTGCTCGAAAAGGTGCCGTCGTTTTTGGCGATCAGGAACGATTGCATCAGCTTTTTACCAATCTGCTCGACAATGCCCTGAAATATACTGATGCCGGTGGGAAACTGGAGATAGTCCTGCAGCAGTTTGGCACCATGGTGACGGTCGATTTTATGGATTCGGCTCCCGGTGTCCCGTTGCCCGACCTGGACAAGCTGTTTGCGCGACTCTACCGGGTGGAGTCCTCCCGTAACCGTTCCGACGGCGGAGCCGGGTTGGGGCTGTCGATCTGCCGCAACATTGTCGAGGCTCATGAGGGAAGCATCACGGCACAAGGTTCGCCACTTGGTGGGCTTTGGATCAGGATAGCGTTGCCGGGAGTCAAAGCATGAACGGGCTAATTTTGATTGTAGAAGATGAAGTGAAGCTTGCACTGATTTTAGCTGAATATCTTCAACAAGCCGGCTTTGAGACGTACTCTCTTGGAGATGGCCTGGCGGTGGCACCATGGGTACGGCAGAATCAACCGCAGTTGATTCTGCTTGATTTAATGCTGCCAGGGATTGGTGGGCTGGATATCTGTCGGGAAATCCGTTCTTTCTCCTCAGTGCCGATTATCATGACAACTGCCAGAGTAGAGGAGATAGACCGTTTGCTTGGTCTGGAACTTGGTGCCGATGACTACATATGTAAGCCGTTCAGTCCTCGCGAGGTTGTCGCACGGGTCAAGGCGGTATTACGACGGGGTGCCGATAGCGGGTCGGAGAACTCAACGGGATTGGTTCTGGATGAGCTCCGCTACCGGGCAACCCTGAATGGCCATGATATTGACCTCACGGCAGTCGAATTCAAGCTGTTAAACCTTATGGCTGCAAACCCCGGCCGCATATATGTTCGCCAGCAACTGATGGATCACATCTATCCGGACCAGCGAATTGTCAGCGACCGTACTATTGACAGCCACATCAAGAAGCTTCGCAAAA
Organism: Deltaproteobacteria bacterium; assembly: GCA_021781535.1. GTDB lineage: Bacteria > Desulfobacterota > Desulfuromonadia > Geobacterales > Pseudopelobacteraceae > JACRCG01. Next base: position 97,051 of record JAJXWO010000006.1, read on the forward strand.
AGCTGACCGCAGTCAGCCCGAAGGAGGAATTTATCCGGTCGCTGTACGGAGTCGGCTACAAATTTGAGCCAAGCTGGAACTTGTAGCGCATGGTTGTCCACACTCCGACTATTCATTTTGAATGATTAGTCAGACAAGAAAAACATTCTTCCTACTGCCATATGCGGCCAATCTGAAAAGATACATCCGCAATTCTTGTTGAGTGTAAAAAAGTGTTTGTATTTTTTTAAAAGGGAGGTACAATAAGAGCACTATAATATAGTGCGTTGTCGACCATCATGTAAAAAGGGGGATATAGTATGTCAGTCGTGGTATCAGGTCTTGCCCAGACGTTCCCGCCTCTTTTGAACGAGAAGTCGAATTCATCCCCACAGGGGAACAACCCACAAAATTCCGGTGCGGCTTTATCGGACAAGGCAATTGTTTTCGACACGGTCAACTTTTCCTCCCACTCGCAGCAGTCAAAACCTGATGCAGCGAAAGAAGAAGTAAAAAAGGAACAGACAAAAAAAGTAAGCAGCAGTGAAAAATCAGGCAGCATGATGGCCAAAGTACAGTTTGTCTATAATCAGAAAGGTGATTTGAGTGTCCGGTATATGGATGCGGCTAACAGGCTTATCTATCAGGTGCCTTCAGAGCTAATGTTGCGTATGAAGGAAGCTGCTTCAAAGATGGAGTCACCGCTGGATATGAAGGCATAGACGGCGGGATTGTTTTATAAGTCTGAAACAAAAAGAGGAAACCAGCTGTGGTTTCCTCTTTTTGTCCCAGTACGGCACCTCTTCAGTTGCGGCGTGGTTTACTGATTCGCACTCACGCTTGCATATGCTTTCACTGCATTTCTTTGAGTAGAACTTTTCTCTGTATCAGCTTTGTTGCTTGCCTGTTGCTCATCCTTTTTCCTGGCGGTTTCTTTGGCAACGGCGTTCTTGTCGTCAGCCATTTTCAATGCTTGAGACGAAATAGTTACGGTATCCGTCTGCACCGCTTTTGCAGCCTTCTGAGCATCTTGGGCACCTTGAGGCACTGAGGACTGAAGGTCAGCCGTAATCTGTGGGTTAACCTGAATCGGACTAGCCAAAACACTGCTCGGTGATAATGCCGCCATAGCCATGGGTTTCACCTCCTCGTAACTGTCCCATCTACCAATAGTACGTTTGTATATTCTGCTTATCCAGTGAGTTAAGCAAGAAATTTTTTCAAGCAATATTTTAAATTACATTCTGTATCTATTCAGCTTCCGAACATTTCAAAACCTTGATGAGGTGCGTATGGAAAAAAGTTAGCCACACTCAATTCCAAAGTGTAACTTTTCTTTTTCAACCGTCGGAAAAATTTACATAACTACCTCCCTTGATTCAGACACATAATAACTTGCCATGCAAAATCAATATGTTAATAGCCGGCATGCTATATGCTGGTACCTTTTATTGAATTGAAGCAACTATAAACGATACATTCGAAAATAATAAATATATGTGGAGTCAGAGCAATTGGCAAAGTATGGCTTCGGGGTTTGAAATGGAATTATTACAGGGCGATACGGGTGGGTACAAGTTACTGTATGTGGAGGATGAGAAAACGACCCGTGTCGTGTTCAGTAAAATTATTACGCGGAAATACCCTGACCTGAAATTGTATGTCGCAGAAGATGGCGCTACAGGATTGGAAATGTACAGGGCTATACGTCCGGACATCGTCTTGGCCGACATGAATATCCCGGTCATGGACGGTATTCAGATGGCACGGGAGATCAAGGCGCTTGATGCAGAGGCTATTATTGTTGCGGTGACGGCACATAATGATTCCTATTATCTTCAGAATGCTATCGAGATCGGCATCAGCCACTATGTATTGAAACCCGTTGTCAGTGACAAACTGTTTGCTGTGATAGATGAAACTATAGAAAAGCTCAGTTTGAAGCGACAACTCGCTGAACAGGAACGGCATATTCGCAAGAGTGAACTGCAACTAGCGAGAGCACAGAAAATAGCGCATCTTGGCTGTTGGGAATGGGATGTTGTCACCGGCAGAACGCACTGGTCAGACGAATTGTACCGAATTTTTGGTTTGGCGCCGGCATCAGTCCCGGCATCATACAAAGGACTTCTGGAGAGAGTCCATCCGGACGATCGCGAAGCAGTAAAAAGAATTGTTCAGGATGCCTTGAATAAACGTCAATCTATTATCAGCCATTATTGTCGCATCGTGCGGCCGAACGGCTCAATACGTACTATCCATGGCCAGGGAGAGGTGCTTGTTAATGACTCCGGAAAAGTCACGGCAGTTGTCGGCACCTCTCATGATGTAACCGAAAGCAGGAAAATGGAAGAAGAACGTGCCCAGCTGGCAATGATAGTGGAGTCCTCTCATGATGCGATTTTCAGTATTTCAATGGACAATGTCATTACGAGCTGGAACAGGGGAGCGGAGAAAATTTTTGGATACACTGCCGCGGAGATCATCGGCAGTCAGATCTTTACCCTGATTCCGGCTGATCGTAGCGATGAAAGATCGCATATTATGCAGAAAATTTTGCGTGATGAACAGGTCCGGCATTTTGAAACTGTTCGTATCAGAAAAGATGGCAGCCCGATCTATGTGTCGATTACAACATCACCGCTATTGGATGTAGATGGGAAAATTATCGGAAATTCGGTCATTGCCCGCGATGTAACAGAGCGCAAGCGGATGGAAGAGCTTATCAAACATCAGGCGCACCATGACACCCTGACTGATTTGCCGAACCGGCAGCTTTTCATGGACTTCCTCTCTCTGGAACTGGCTCAGACGCGCCGTGATGAAAGCAAGCTGGCCTTGCTTTTCCTGGATCTCAACGGTTTCAAGCAGGTAAACGATACTTTGGGACACAGCTGTGGTGACCGCCTCTTGCAGGAAGTGGCGCAAAGGCTCAAAGCCTGCATCCGAGAGACAGATACCGTGGCCCGACTTGGTGGGGATGAATTTACGGTGCTGATGCCGGCCCTTGGACAGACGGATGATGTAGGGACCGTGCTGAGAAAAATCCTGAGGGTATTCGAAACTCCGTTTATTATCGAAGGCGTTGCCGTGGATACTACCACCAGTATCGGTATCTGCATGTTTCCGGATGACGGCGAGAGTAGTGACGAGTTGATGAAAAAAGCGGATATCGCAATGTATGACGCCAAAGGCTCGGGCAGGAACTCGTACCAGTTCTATAACGCCGAAATTAATTCACGTACCATTAAACGGCAAAAGATGGAGAGCTTACTTCGCCAGGCCGTGGACAGGGAAGAGCTGGAGCTGTTATTTCAGCCGCTGGTATGCAGCGACACTCGTGGCATAATCGGAGCAGAAGCACTTCTCAGGTGGCGGCATCCTGAACAGGGGTTGCTGGCTCCGGATCAATTCCTTGCGATTGCAGAAGACAGTGGAGTAATTGTGCCTATTGGTGAGTGGGTAATCCGTCATGCCTGTGACCAGGCGCGGGCATGGAATGAAAAAGGCTATCCGCTAAGTGTTTCGGTGAATATCTCAAATCGCCAGTTTCACCAGCCGAATCTTGTTGAAAAGACGGCCCGAATTCTTGCGGAAACAGGATTGGCGCCGCACCGGTTGGAATATGATGTCACAGAGAAGACTCTCATGGCGAATGTTGATTATTCGCTGCACAGCTTGCAGTCATTAACTGAAATGGGCGTCACCCTCGCCATAGATAATTTCGGCTGTGGGTCATCCTCATTACACTGGATAAAAAAAATGCATACCAACAGGGTAAAGATTGATAAGAGTTTCGTACAGAATATGCTGTCCGAAGCCGATGATCTGGCGGTGGTCAAGGCTGTCATTGCCATGTCGCACAACATGAAAATGAAAGTGGTCGCAAACGGCGTAGAAACGGAGGAACAATTGTCAGTGATCAAGCAAAGTGGCTGTGATCAACTACAGGGATATGTGATAAGTGAACCGCTGTATCCGGATGATTTTGAACAGCTGGTAGTAAACTGTTGATAGGAGTTTCAGACCTGCTTGATGTCCTGTTCAATCTTTTTTCGGTCCTGCTTGAGTCCTATCTGAGAGGACAGTTACCTCATAGAACATATTTTATGCGTATGTAGAGAAACGTGTCTTGCCGGCAGAGCTTTTCAGTAATGCCTCCCTCTCGGCATTAATTACCGGTGTTGAGGGGGTCGGGCTTTTGGAGGGCTCCTGAGCCATAGTTGAAGGTGCCGATAAGGTAACGATATCCTCTGGGAGGGATGCTTGGCGTTTATTATGAGGAGGAGCAAGATTTGATGTTTTTGTAGTTTGCTCAGATGAACTCTTCCGGGTCGTTGTTGTAAAGCTGTTTTGAATGCTACTGGTAATAACTGGTTGCATATTCCAAAAACTCCCTGATGCTTGTGTGCAAAAAATATATATAATCACTTTTGAACAGTATTCACAGGAAGAAGTATACTTGAATGGAATAAATTTAAACAGACAGTATTTTCATGTTCCCCGTAAGCCCCGCAGAAGTGTTTGTGGGGTTTATTAAATTCAATAACGATAGTGGTGAAAATAACTTTTACGGCAGTCATGCCACATTGTTCCGTAGTTGACGTTGTACGTAAATTACTTCAAAATGGGCTCCCAACAGTCCGTGAGACAATTTCCACAAAAGAAGTGTCAGATACAAAGGGGAGAGCTGTATGGAGAATTTTATTGCGACAGTACGGGAAACAGTCAATCCGGCTACACAGCCTGTCGGTGTCAATATGATGCATGATGTGGCGTTGATTGATGGGTTGAAAATCAAGGTACGTGGCAAACGACTGGCAATTTGCCAGCAAATTGCATACAGCAGAATGTACTCCTGGTCAACCTGGGCAGATGCTTCGACGAGCCACTGTGCGCTTGGGGCGGCCTGTACGGGCTTGATTCCTCCTCCTCAGAGGGTGATCGATGGCACGGTAAATGCCGGTGTGTACCAGGAAAACCAGCAGGCCGCTGCGGCGATGCAGAAACAGATGCCACGAGTAGAGCAGGGTGTTGCAGGTGTGTTGACGTATCCGCTGGCGCGTCCTTTTAAAGAAGTGACACCCGATCTGGTGGTGATCTATGTAAACTCCGCGCAAGCGATGCGTTTTGTGCAAGCTTTTCTTTATCACCAGGGAGGAGAGTTCGTAATGAGATCGTCAGGAGATGCGGGCGTTTGCTCCCGGGCTATCGCCCAAGTCACGTTGACCGTAGCTCCGATTGTCGAAATACCATGCATGGGAGACCGGCGTTTTGCCATGGCCCAAGATCATGAATTGATTGTCGGAATTCCTTTTGCGTGGCTGGAACGTACAGCCGAGGGGCTTGCAGCAACACATAAGGCAGGAATCCGATATCCGATACCATTTCAGATTCCTTCTGAATGCGAATTACCACCTGATTATATTTCCAGTGAGAAGGATGCTGAATAGATAGTCCGCTCTGCTGGGTGGGACTGGCGTGCTGATTTTGCAGAATGAATTTATTCCCGGAGAGTGCCCAGGCTTCTTCCACCCATCCGGTGATTTTATAGTACCCAAAAAAAAGAGGCCCGTCCATCAGGCATCATGAGTGGGGCAGCACTTCATGTTGCTCCGATCTGTCCGGCAGCGGCGGCTGTTCTGTCGCAGACTCCATTCCTTGGGCAACTTCATTGATTATTCCCATTTTGACATATATCGGATGCACTTTTTCTCTTATTTGAGGAAGATGTCCGGCAAAAACAAGCGTTCCGGTAAGACAGCATGCAGCGCCGATCAGGAGGGTTTCACGGGGGCCGATAATGCCGGCCATTGCCCCGGCTCCAAAGCTGCCAAAAGGAGCCATCCCCATGAACGCAACGGTGAAAAAACTCATAACCCGGCCCCTCTTGTCTTCTTCAAGTATGGTCTGGAGTACTGTATTGCACGACGCGATGAGTGTCATGGCCCCGAAACCGGCCACGACCAGAGAAATCAGTGAAAGCGGGATATTGCTTGACGATGCAAAGACCGCTATTCCGACGGCAAACAAAAATGCGGCGCGAACAATGAGTTTGCCCAGTCCCAGAACACTTTTCCGGGATGCAAGGTAGACGGTGCCGGTTAAAGCACCGCACCCCGATGCCGTCATGAGAAAACCGAAGGTATGTACGCCACCATGGAGAATTTCTTTTGCGAAAACAGGTGCCAAAACCGAGTATGGCATTCCGGTTAAACTTACCAGGGCAACCAGCAACAGGATGCTTCTGATAGGCCCGAATCCGAAAGAGTAGTTAAAACCTTCTCGAAGTTCATGGAATATGTGTCGGCGTTTCTTCTGGTTGCGGGGGCGGGGGGGGAGACGCATGGCGACGAGCGCTACGAGTACCGCCAGGTAACTGACGCTGTTTAAAATAAAACAGATGCCTTCACCGACCGAAGCGACCAAGAGTCCGGCAATAGCAGGACCAATCAGCCGGGCGCCATTTACCATGGAAGAATTAAGTGCAATAGCATTGCCGAGATCTTCCCGGAGAGACACCATCTCGACGACAAAGGACTGTCGTATGGGAATATCAAAGGCGTTTACGACACCGAGGAGAAGGCTTAGCACGACAATATGCCAGACCTGGATAATCCCGGAGAGAACAGCGGTTGCCAGTAACGCTGCCTGCACCATGGCGAGGGCCTGGGTAATAATCAGCAGACGACGCCGATTCCACCGGTCGGCAAGCACTCCGGCGACTGGAGCGAACAGAAGAGTGGGGATTTGACTTGTGAAGCCGACAACCCCAAGCATGAAGGCAGAACCGGTCAAGCGGTATACCAGCCAACTCATGGCAATCTGTTGCATCCATGTGCCAACCAGAGAAACACTCTGGCCGGCAACGAAGAGTCGATAGTTTCTGGAGCGCAATGCCCGCAGCAGGGTCCTTATCCCGGAAATGTTGAGCGTAGATAGTGGCGTCATGTGGTAATGGTGTTAACCGGAAGCTGGTATTAACAGCGGAATAGATTCTTGTACGTCTTCTTGATCACTTTATAACGGGACAGAAAAAAAAGAAAGGCCACAACGTGTACTGTATTAAAAGAGTATCCATACCCGGCATGATTGCAGGTATTCTGTTTGTCTTATCCGCATGTTCACCGTTGGTAAACAAACCGGGAAAGCAGGTTGTGGAGCCGAGAATTGAGAATGGGCATTTTGTCGCTGCTGACGGAACGATTTTACCGATGCGCACCTGGCTGCCGCAAAATAGCCCGGTCAAGGCGGTCATTGTTGGGTTGCACGGTTTTAACGATTACAGCAACTTCTTTACTTCTCCCGGGAACTATCTGAGCCACCTTGGGATTGCCTGCTACGCCTATGACCAGCGCGGTTTTGGTGGTGCACCCGGACACGGTATTTGGTCGGGTGTCGAGGCATACACGAACGATCTTTCCTGTTTTGTAAAGGCGGTTCACTGGCGCTATCCACGCATTCCACTCTATATACTCGGAGAGAGCATGGGGGGCGCCGTGACAATAGTAGCCATGGCCGGGACTAATCCGCCGAATGTTGACGGCATCATCCTCGTTGCACCGGCGGTATGGGGACGGGAAACCATGCCGTGGTATCAAAGGTGGCTGCTTGCCGTCACCGCGCACACAATCCCCTGGATGACACTGACAGGAGAGGGGCTGCACGTCGTTCCCTCAGATAATTTCAAGATGCTACGGGCTTTTGCGAGAGATCCGCTTGTTATCAAGGCCACTCGCATTGACACCGTATACGGTCTCTCCAATCTGATGGACAAAGCGTTATCCCGGGCGGAAAAACTGCAATTACCCACCCTGGTCCAGTATGGCGAACGTGACCAGATCATCCCTCCGGAACCGATCTTTCTTATGCTTGCAAAGATGCCGGAGACAACCAGAAAAGTTTTCTACAAGAACGGCTATCATATGTTGCTGAGAGACTTGCAGGGGGAAAAGCCCTTGGCCGACATCGCAGCCTGGATAACTGATCATAATGATGCGCTGCCTTACGGCGCCGACAAATGGAAGTGATCCGGCGAACCTTGCGGCTAACCCGCTAATGTTTTTGTGTCACTTTCGACTGCTCTTTGATTTTTTATATTTACCCGGCAAAGATTATTTTTCCTGATGTGACATCCTGTGTCATCGAAGCATTGGGCGAAGCAACACATTCTACCCGATTCCGGCCTCCGGATTTGGCCTGGTAAAGCAGCTCATCTGCGTGGACAACGATATCCACTGCTGATCCGGATATGGTACACTGTTTTGTTACAACACCAATGCTGGCGGTAATGCAATCCGCTGAGCTCGACCCCTTGTGGGGAATGGCAAGGGCCTGGATGCTGCTGCGGATCTTCTCGGCAATCACAACCGCTCCGTTGTGGTCTGTCTCGGGGAGGATGCAGGCAAACTCTTCGCCACCATAACGGGCGGCAAGATCTGCAGCACGGGATGTGCAACCGGCAATAACGCGGCCAATATCCCGGAGACACTCGTCACCTTTGACATGCCCGTAATTGTCGTTAAACGACTTGAAATGGTCGATATCCAACAGGACAAGTGACAGTTCGGCCCCTGAACGGGCATGCCGGGCATATTCCTTGGCCAGTATCTCGTCGAATCGTCGTCTATTGGCTATCCCTGTTAAGCCATCAGTAGCACTGAGTGCTTCAAGCTTGCGGTTAGATTCCTCAAGCGCCTCTTCTACCAGCCTGCGATCGCTGATGTCGGTCTGTGTGCCAATCATTCGAAGCGCTGTGCCATCGCTGCTGCGATTTACCACCATGCCTCGACTAAGTATCCATTTGTAGCTCCCGTCCTTACATTTCATTCGGTATTCAACAACATAAATTGGCGTCATTTTATCCAAGTATGCCTGCATTGCCGTCTTTACGTATGACCGGTCATCGGAATGAACCATGTCAATCCATTCATTATTAGCAGGAAAGATGTCGGATTCGGCATATCCCAGCATCTCCTTCCAGCGCATGGAATATTTTGACTCACCGGTCTGGATGTTCCAATCCCAGACACCGTCACCCGAGCCTTCAATGGCAAACTTCCAGCGATATCCGTTTTCCATAAGTGCTTTTTGTACCTGTATGCGCTCGGTAATATCTCGCCACGTGGTAAATAAAGCCTGCTTCCCCTCAAGCATTATTGACGATATTGATACCTCAACAATGAAGTCAGACCCGTCAAACCGGCGATGAACCCACTCATAGATGCAGTTTCCAGTTTGTAAGGCAACGGCAATCTTGTCCTTTGCCGAGTCCGAAGAACTTCTGCCATCCGGCTGAAAATCAGGCGAGAGCACCTCTGGAGACTGGCCGATAATCTGTGCTCGTTCACCGCGTAACAGGGACTCAGCAGCTCGATTGCAATCAACAAAGGCGCCATCCATGATGATCAGATACGCGTCCGGCGAATCTCTGAACAGGACTCGGTATTTTGCGTCACTTTCCTGCAATGCATCTTCTTCTATGGTGTGCATATCGCTGTTCCAGCGGGCTTTGTTCGCCCGGTATTGAACAATAAACGCTATGGCTAGCAGGAAATTACTGAGGCTCAAGACAACAACGAGCGTATGAATAGTGATATTCATGGATTCCTTTGGAGTAGCTATTTTTCTGTTTCAATAAGACAAAGGCTAAAAAGTTTTCAGGTAATCAGATGTATCCTAATCAGGTTTTTAAAAAATGGGAAGGCAGATTCTTTGGTGCGGTCGAAAATTCACATTTACTTCATATTTACACTGTTCCCAGCCCGGGGAGCAATTCGTCTTCTGTTGATGAACATGTGCATACCAATCTTTGTTTAGCTGTAAATCCAATAGCGTGTCAACACGCGATACAAGCTGATTCAGCCGGTAGATGAGACTACGAAAAAAGGCCGGGTTTCCCTGGCCTTTTTTCGTAGTCTCATTCGTCATTGCTGGCGGTGCTCATTGATGTACCTAACCAATCTCCCTCTAATCAATTTTGAACTGACTCACAATTTGCCGCAAATCTTCGGCAAGTACGGAAAGATGGTTGGCAGCTGAAGCCGAATCTTTGGCCCCTCGGGAGGTTTTGGCAACAACCTCGGTGATCTGCTGCATATTTTTGCTGATTTCGGAGGTCGTTGCGGTCTGTTCTTCGGCGGCTGTGGCAACCTGGTGTATCTGCGCATTGACGTCGTTAATCTGCTGGAGGATCTGTTCGAGGGCTCTGCCGGAGCATGAGTCGTGTTTATATGGATGCCAAGACCGTGGTATCTTATATTGAAGGCACTTATATAACAATTTGTTTTTTATATAAATTTTCAAATGCGCACGTATAGAAAATATTGTGTAGAATTGGAAGGGAGTGTATCGTACAAGTGTAGCAGATCGGTATAATCTCTTGGATAACAGCTCATATACATAATAACGAGGTAACGGTATGGAAGAACGGATTAACGAACTGGAGCTGCGCTATATGCAGCAGGAGCATACCATACAGGAACTTAATGACATCGTGTGTCATCAGGAGTTGGTGCTGGAGCAACTGCGCCGTGATTTTGAGATACTGAAGGAACAGTTCCTGATGATGTCGCCGTCCGTATCACGCGACACAAGCCAGGAGGAACCGCCGCCGCATTATTAACTCGAAGTTGCCGCCAGATTTTTTAGTGGGTATCAGCGGCAGGGGCGTCGTCACTTTCCTTTTGACTTTCATCTCCCCTGTCTGCTACACATCTCAGACAATTGTTGTACCACACGGATTTGGTGCTATGCCCCGCAAGGCATAGTTAACAGGGAAGAAGGTTAAAATCCTTCGCTGTCCCGCAACTGTAACAGGCGAAACCTGCTACGCTTTCACTAAACCTGATTGTTTTCATCTGGTTGCCGTGCTTTTACACCCCATACTCTTTCCACCCACACCCTTCCCAAGCGTTCACTGTATGTGTTGACTTCGTTTTCCTACTGAAAATTCTTTGCTTAGGACAACTCACAAAAGTCGACCCACCATCTACCCAACCCAACTGATCTGCTGGGGGGGTAGAGGTGAGTAATATCAGCTAATTGCGCTACGCATGGGGTTGACTCCAGTTCGTTCCTGTGGCTTCTGCTGCTGCATCGACTGCTGCCAGAAGTGTCTCATTCGATAGATGTGCATATCGCTGAGATGTCTTCAGCTGGGAATGTCCGAGGATCTTGGAAACTTCCAGGATTGATCTTCCTGAATTGACCAGATTGCTGGCCATGCTATGCCGCAGGTCGTGCATTCGCACCTCAGGTAGTCCGGCATTTATTCTGGCCGTATTTATTCATGGTAATAGCCCTTTCACTATCATTTACATATTGTCTGTTGAACTGACTTTTTACTACGGTGTCAAACAGAATAGTTTTAAGCTCACCGGTATCCATCTTCTCGCCACAATCCTGGCATAGAGTGCAAATCGCTGCACTGTCACTTACAAAATAGTCGGGTATGGTGTGTCCTGGGCTACTCCCGAATCTCCAGATTATGGTTGATGGCTTCTTTCACCTCCTCTCGTGCCAGTTGCAAATCTTCGGCTGACAGGGATAGGGCAGTTTCTCCCATACGGCGGGCTATGGCGGTGAGGACGTCTCGCATGGTGACGGCGTAGATGACCTCGGAGGAGGCGGTGAGGTGGGACAGTTGGCTGACTATTGCAGAATGTTGCATGGTGTCTCCTCTTCGATTTGGAAATTTGGGCAAAATAAAACCCCGCAGCGGATGGCCACGGGGGATTGAAAAAACATATGATTGACAATCAGATAAAGTACATCATTTATTTAATATTTTAACAATATTACTGTACCCTTTATCTGTCGCATGCATCGCGGCAGTTTTTCCATCGCTATCCTTTGAGTTAATGTCAGCTCCTTTCTCAATTAGAATATTTACGACGTTAACATGCCCATTTAGCGCGGCAAACATAAGTGGAGTAACATTTTTGTATCCCCTCGTATTGACATTAGCACCTTTATTGAGCAAATCGAGCACAGCACTTTCGTTACCATCCATTGCCGCAATATTTAGCTTAACTCCAATTTCAGGTGTCACCACAGTAGGTATCTCAACATTTGATGCTGCTTCTGACTTCCTACCGTCAAACGCCGCTTCTTGACTATTTAAGAAACCCCAGTTTTCGTTGTAGAGTCTAATGGGGTATAATATTCTGTTACTCAAAATGTACATTCTGGTTTCTACTCCAACGTAGCCTCCCATGCGATTCTTCGCGTTAACGCTGCACTGTGCAATGTATCCAAACTTCATTGGTTCAAGTACATCTTGCTCCCAACCCTTTTTAGGATCGGTGCATCCGATCATGGCAGAATACGGGTCTAAAAAACCAGACCCATTTCTAACTGCGCTTTCAAACTCAGATTTGCTAATTTGAGTCCCGTAGTTTGCTTGTTGTATTTCATATTTTGTCGGAACCGTTGCACATCCACCTAATGCAACAAAAGAAATAATTAAGCACATCTTTCTAAAACAATTCATTTTTTATCTCCTCATGATTTTTAGCGTATTTATGAATACTTAACATGTGCATACAACAATAAGATTACTTGTCAGTTACTTCCTAGAAGTCTACTTTTCTGAATCTCAAACTCAGCATCTGTTATGATGCTTTTTTGTCTTAAATCATCAAATTTGAGTAGCTCTGTATGTACGTCTTTAGGAACAGCAGGTTGTTCCTTTGCTTGATGTGCATTTGAATCTTTTCTCAGGATGTTTTTATACACTCCCAATCCAGCTCCAATTGCCGCACCGGCTAAAGGACCAATAACAGGTATTGGGATCGCAATTGCTGCACCCACAGCTGCACCGGCTGCCGCATCTCTGACCATTTCCGATTGCAAAGCCTCTTTTCCTACCTTTGCTGCTTCATCGCCAATCGCGCTTGCATTTTTCTTTGCCCATTTAGCAGCAATCTTCGCGTCTTCATGATCGACCTTTCCGTCTCCGTTCAAGTCGCCAACAAGGACAGCCGTAGCAGAGATCGCTTCTTTAACCTTTCCGGCTAAATTCCTTAATTTTCCATTCATATAGCCCCTCTTAATTAAAAAAAACATGCAACGAACAATATACAAGTAGTGCTTGTGTAACGCAATGTATTTCAAGTGTAACCCCGTGTATGCCTGCTGCTTGTGGATGTATTTTAACTCGCAAGGTGGACTATGGGAAAGATGCTGACAAATGAAGAGATTGGGGAACGATTGCGTGAATTTCGCAAACGGCGCGGACTTACGCAAGAGCAGCTTTCTGAGAAGATTGGCGTGACTTTTCAGCAGATTCAACAATATGAGAATGGTTCCTCACGCCTGAATTCCGATAGATTGCAGCAGATTTCAATGGCCTTGGAAATCCCGGTAGGATCGTTGTTCGATGATAGTGATGAACGGGCACTGACAGAAGACGAAATGAAATTGGTCAAGGGTTTTCGTTCATTGAATAGCAATGAAGTCCGTGCATTTATACTCTCCAGCATAGCCAAAAAATGAACCACCCTCCGCTTCATCCTCACGGCCCCGCTCTGGACCAACTTACTCCGTCCTTCCCGCCAAGCTTGATTAGTATGATTCTCATTACAACAACGATCAAAAAGACTCTGAACATACTGAACATAGATTCTCCTTTCTTGTTTGGCTTGAGGTGAACAAAAAAAGTCCCCATGACCGGGATGACCAAGGGGACTTGAAACAAGCATGCATGCTGGTAACAACAAATATCTATTGCAGCAGATGGCTTACGGGGACTTCCGTGGGCTTTTTTGTTACTGGTCGGCATTATAAGATAGGTGGCGGTCAACTTATTGGTTGCTAATGTAACTATGGCGTGATTTATTGTGAACGCCATAGACGACAGCTGCTAGGAGCAGCTAGTTAACCTAGTGGCGTTTTCATGTTCACAGGCTAAATATCCAAAATTGGTTGATCACCGGAATTTCGGACAATAACGAGTTGAACAACAACCGAAAAAGCCGAATTAAAACCGAGAACAGAGCGCTCTTGAAGGGCACAAAAATAAGCGGAGGTGCTATATGAGATTTTTACTGGTTATGCTAATTTCTGTATTGCTCCACTTTAGCGCAAATGGTGCTGTGGCTAAAGAGTGGGCGACCGAGGAGGCAAAAAAAGCATTCGGAACTCCTGAAGATACTGTCAACCACGAATTACTAAAATCAAAGAAGTCGTATTCTCCCAAAAATAAGACTGTAAATAAGAAGTCTGTAGCCAAAATGAAAAACGGTAATGCGGTAACAGAACCAACTCCATCCTATACTTTCACCGACAAAGACTTACCGAGTAGAGAGACTGCATCTGAAACCGGTATCGGTAACAGTTATCGAGAAAATACTAATTCCCCGCAACATTTGCAAAGTCAACAACAGTACGAACCAAAAACTAACCAGAATCATCAAGTTCAACGTCATCAAGGAAATCCAGCACCTGGTTACCAAACTAAAGATTCTTTTGGAAACCTTGTAAATAGTGGCAGTAGCTACCAGACAAAAGATTCCTTTGGCAACCTTGTAAATAGCAAAAGTAGTTATCAAACAACTGATTCTTTCGGGAATCTTGTGAACAGTAATAGTTGTTACCAAACAAAAGATTCCTTTGGGAACCTTGTCCAAAGCGCAGGGTGCTCCAGATAGAAGTGCTTTCTACGTAATAACGAATATAAAAGAGGGCGGAATGCAAAAAGAAATAATAGTAGCCATCATAGCTGCATCTTCCGCCCTTGCTGGAGTAACAATTTCAGCAGTAATAGCACTCTGCTTGTCGTATTTTGACAAAAGGCATAAAAAACAAGTATTGCTCCGCGAAAAGTACGAGGAGATGATGTCGTGTTTTTCAGCATCATTGGTATGATTTCAAGATTTGAAAGGTAGTACCACACAGAAAGAAGTTTACTCTCTTGCGTCAATCCACTGACGCTCGAAAAGCACTCTCTCTTTGTCTTTTGTACTTTCCCTCTAGCTTACGCCGCGAACTCATATATTTTGGCACAACAGGCATTATATGCTCCAATTGTAATATCGTTTAAGGAAGAAGGAAACTTTACTGTCGGAGGTCAAGCGGCTATAAAGTGCGAAAATTTTAAATCAATAACGGACAGTTTTATTAAGGAAAAGGAAATATTTGAAAACCTCATAATATCCAGCGCCGTCAAATATACTAAAGCATAACCAACGGCAGCACCGGTCAGCGGAAAAAGCCCTTGCCGAGTCAGTGTGCCTTATCACGTTGAACAAATGAGAGGAGACTATCATGGATGATTTTGAATCTGATCTGAAACCGATATTAGATCACTTGCGGAGTGCTGAAAGAGATGAGATCCTTTTAAAAAAGACTGGTGCATATAGATCTGCCTTTAACGAACTTGACAACCTCGCCTTAGACTACCCTGAACAAACCGACAAGATCGCGCACTACAAATTGCCGCACATCCGTCAATTATTGAAGTACCTTTCATCGAAAAGGCCAGATATTGATTTTGATTCTTACATAAATCTAGTCCTCGTTCTCTTGTCTAACGCAAAGGATGAGACAAAGAATTTGATTGCTCAGAACCCCGCTCTCCGAGAGTATCTTGTTTCAGAATTCCTCCCTCTTTGGGCACCCAAGAGTCAGCCAGAGCTTCGAATAGCATTTGAGTGTATTTTAGAGTCTAATACGGCGAAATGACTAAACGGTACCAACTAAGCATTATGAATGAAGGAGGATTATATGGTCAAATTACACGGCGTTAGCTCAAACTGGGAGTTTGTCTCTTGGTATTTAATTGATCCGTTTGTAAGCGAAAAGGATCAAAGTTTTTCACGAACACAAATACTGAGAAAGAATTATGAAGAAATTTACACCCTATTGATAATTTGTGGGCATAAGAATCGCCCCGAACATCCGGAAGCAACAATTCAGAAAACACTTCAAAATATGCGAGATAAAAACTGGATAATATTCCACGGTCAAGGTGATTATAGTTTAACAACTGAAGGGTATAACGAATTATTAACCCAAAGAGATAATATCAAGAAAATACGAAGTTTAAGTCACGAAGATCTCAAATTATTGCGAAAGATGGTAAGTGCCGTGTGAAACAGGAAAGCCATATAGGGACTCTAAATGTCAAAGTCCCACTTTCGCAAGATGAATGTTCAACCAAGCGCAGCGGCGGTGAACCTGCTGTGCTCACAGCCGTTATTCCCATATCAAAATGAGGAGTTATACCCAGTGAGTGGTATTTTCACGTTTCTAAACCAGAACTCTGGAGCAATACAGGTTCTATTTTCAGGACTAGTTACCTTTGCATCCGTCGGAGTATCATCAGTCAGGGATTATTGGTAACTCGTAGTTGCAAGGTTTCAAGTGGTAACGCCAATTTCTTTTGACTTTCACTACGGTAGTTTGCTACAACCCACGCTACAATTGTTTCACCCAAATCGTTTTGGTGCTGTGCTGTGAAAGCATAGTTAAAAGGGAAGAAGGTTAGAATCCTTCGCTGTCCCGCAACTGTAACAGGCGATGAACGCCGCACTATGCCACTGGTTTTTTCCGGGAAGGCGCGGCCAGTAAGATGACCCTGAAGCCAGGAAACCTGCCATTCCGATTTTGTTTTGGAACCTCCGTGGAACGAGGGGCCGAAGCCTGATCGTATCTGATTGCACGGTTTTCGAGCCCCTGTCCATTTCACGGACCGGGGCTTTTTTGTTAGCAAGTGAGAAGTTAATTCTTGTGTTTTTCTGACAGAAAATAACTTTGTTGACGCACGTATCCTGTTTACTAACGCTTGGGGGGAAGTATGGCACGTACAATCTTTGTTACCGGTGGAGCACGGAGCGGTAAAAGTTCCTGTGCTGAAAAATTGGCTCTGGAGTTTGGAGCCCCGCTCGGCTATCTCGCGACGGCCCAGACTCTGGATAATGAGATGGATGAGCGTGTCAGACGCCACCGTGAACGGCGCGGAAGTGAATGGAACACGATAGAGGAACCGTACCATCTCTCACAGGCACTGGCCCGCTGTGATGGCCAGTTCAAGGCAATTCTGGTTGATTGCGTGACACTCTGGCTCTCCAATATGTTGTTCAGGTATGAAGATGCTGGGGAACAGTGCGAAGAGCGGATTCATGAGGATCTGCAGCGCTTGAAGAATACGCTGCAGGGGATGGTAACGCCGGTTATCCTGGTCAGTAACGAGGTTGGCATGGGGATCGTTCCGGACAACAGGGTGTCGCGTATGTTCCGCGACATTGCCGGATCGACGAACCAGGCCTTGGCAGCAGCGGCGGATGAAGTGTATGTCGTCATAAGCGGGATTCCGCTAAAACTGAAATAGTCAAAAAGGAGAGAGTTGTATGGACATCATCATGGACACGCTCGAACGCATCACGCCGGTCAGCCGGGAACTGCTGCAGCAGGTACAAACAAGATTGGATAACAAAACCAAGCCTCTCGGATCACTGGGTCGTCTGGAAGAATTTGCCCGGCGGGTTGCCGCTATCAGCGGAAATCCGGATCCGGATTTCAGTAAAAAGGTCATTTTTACCTTTGCCGGAGACCACGGCGTCACGGAAGAGGGGGTCTCCTTATTTCCCCGTGAAGTCACCCCTCAGATGGTGCTGAATTTTCTCTCCGGAGGTGCCGGAATTAATGTGTTGGCCCGCCATGTGGGGGCGGATGTACGGGTTGTTGATGTCGGTGTCGATTATGATTTTGCGGAGGTTGCCGGACTGATTCATAAAAAAGTTGCCCGTGGCACTAAAAACTTTGCCAAAGGTCCGGCCATGACCCGTGCCGAAACTCTTGCGGCACTGATGGTTGGCATTGAGCTGGCTGACCAGTGCCGTGCTGAAGGGGTAGGTCTGGTCGGCACCGGAGAGATGGGGATCGGTAATACGACACCATCTTCGGCAATCATTGCGGCTATCTCCGGTAAATCGGTGGCAGAAGTGACTCATCGTGGTACCGGCATTGGTGATGAGGCGCTGGTTAACAAGATCCGCGTCATCGAACAGGGGCTTGCTCTCAATAAGCCCGATCCGCAGGATCCGCTTGACGTGCTGGCAAAGGTGGGTGGGCTTGAAATTGCAGCGATTGCCGGTCTGGTGCTCGGGTGTGCTGCCAACTCGATTCCGGTGGTAATTGACGGTTTCATTTCGACCGCCGGAGCTCTGATAGCATCCGAGCTGCACCCCAATGTGCGCGACTACATTTTTGCCGCCCATGAGTCGGTCGAAATCGGCCATAGTTTCATGCTGGAACGCATAGGTGTCGAGCCGATTCTTGATCTCGGATTTCGCCTGGGAGAAGGGACCGGAGCCGCTCTTGCCATGACATTGATCGAGGCTGGAGTAAAGATCCTGAAAGAGATGGCAACCTTTGAACAGGCAGGGGTCTCCCAGGGATAAAATCAATGCACCCAAAAGGTTTGAATTAATGCCGACACAGATCGAATTTGCCCGCCAGGGGATCATTACCCCCCAGATGCAGACCGTAGCCGTTAACGAGCAGCTTGAGGCGGAGTATATCCGCCGGATGGTTGCCGAAGGGAAGATCGTTATTCCCTGGAACCACAACCGAAAGCCGTCCCGCATTGCCGGTATCGGCAAGGGGCTTTCCACCAAAGTCAACGCCTCCATTGGCACCTCATCGGATATCATCGACTACGGGGCCGAGGTCAGGAAAGCACTGGCGGCACAGGAATCAGGTGCCGACACTTTGATGGAACTCTCTGTGGGGGGCGACCTTGATCGTGTCCGGCGCGAGGTGATCGCAGCGGTTGACCTGCCGGTCGGCAATGTGCCGCTTTACCAGGCTTTTTGTGAAGCCGCGCGCACATACGGCGACCCGAACAAGCTTGATGAAGAGATGCTCTTCGACATTATCGAGCGTCAGTGTGCCGACGGCATGGCTTTCATGGCGGTGCATTGCGGCATTAACCTCTGCACGATCGAGCGGTTGCGCAAGCAGGGGTACCGCTACGGCGGGCTGGTCTCCAAGGGTGGGGTGTCGATGGTGGCGTGGATGATCGCAAATAACCGGGAAAACCCGCTCTACGAGAAGTTCGACCGGGTGGTTTCAATCCTTAAAAAGTACGATACCGTCCTCTCCCTCGGCAATGGTCTGCGGGCCGGGGCGATTCACGACTCCTCGGACCGGGCCCAGATCCAGGAACTGATATTCAACTGCGAGCTGGCCGAGATCGGCCGCGACATGGGGTGCCAGATGCTTGTCGAAGGGCCGGGACACGTGCCGCTGGACGAGATCGAGGGAAACATCCAGTTGCAGAAACGGATGAGCGGCGGCGCGCCGTATTACATGCTCGGCCCGATCGCCACCGACGTTGCCCCCGGATTCGATCACATCACCGCCGCGATCGGCGCCGCCCAGTCGAGCCGCTTCGGTGCCGACCTGATTTGCTACATCACCCCGGCCGAACATTTGGCCCTTCCGAACGAGGAGGATGTGCGCACCGGGGTCAAAACCGCCAAGATAGCGGCCTACATCGGCGATATGAATAAATATCCGGAAAAGGGACGCGAGCGGGACAAGGAAATGTCCAAGGCCCGCCGCGACCTGGACTGGGAAAAACAGTTCAGGTTGGCGCTCTACCCGGAGGACGCCCGCGTCATCAGGGCCAGCCGGGTCCCGGAGGACGAAGCCACCTGCACCATGTGCGGCGATTTCTGCGCCTCGCGCGGTGCCGGGAAGCTGTTTGCCTGCGATCTGAAGGGGGATAAAATTTGAGATACTGTTGTGAAGCTCCTCCCCCTCGTGGGGGCAGGGCGGGTTTGTCCGCACCTTTCTCAATCTGCTGTAGATGGACAGTTGCATAATTTTTGGGTGCCGTTGCGGTCAGATGAACAGAATTTTAATCACTGCTGCTGTATTAGCATGTCCTTCCGTCATTTTTTGCTGTTCCGGTTTTATCCCTTATGGTACTTGATGTGACATGCGCCTATTCCTGATCGCCTTTCAATTCCTGACAATTATCCCTCTTCCCGTCACCCTTCGCTGTGAAAGAGAAGATATGGGGCGTTCCACCGTATTTTTCCCCCTTGCAGGTCTCGTGATCGGGGCGCTGCTGGCCGGGTGCAATTGGCTGATCTCACCCTGGATCGTTCGCCCTCTTTGCGATGCCCTGCTGATAACGTTGCTGGCCCTGATCACCGGCGCGCTGCATCTGGATGGCCTGGCGGATGTCTGCGACGGCTTGGCGGCCCGGGGCGACCGGGAGCGCTTTCTGGCGGTCATGAAGGATTCGCAGGTCGGTGCGGTCGGCGCGGTCGGACTCGTACTGGCACTACTGCTGAAGTGGCAGGCGCTGGTGGCGCTGCCGGCTGAACTTAAATGGCAGGCGTTGGTGCTCTTTCCCGCTCTTTCCCGCTTTGGTCAGGTGTTGACACTCACCGGTGCTCGTCATGCCCGGCAGGATGGGCTGGGAGCCGTATTTGCTCAGGGTGCCGGTGGCATGGCTCTTTTTATCGCTTTTGTCACGGCAGCCTTTGCCGGCTTCTATCTGCTGGGCCTCACGGGGGTAATCGCTTTGGCTGCGGTCTGCATGTTTACCTTGGCCGGTCGTATATTTTTTCAGCGCAAACTGGGTGGTCTGACCGGCGATACGATCGGCTGCATCAATGAGTTCAATGAAATCCTGGTGCTGGTGATTATTTCGGCGCTGCCGCTGAACAGATTCTGATACCTGCCATTATTTGTACGTTTACTTCGGAGAATAGACATGACACCTCATACCCGTATTTATCTCATTCGCCACGGTCAGGTGGCAGGTTATGATCAGCCGCGTTACAACGGCCAGACCGATGTTGCGCTGACCGATTACGGCGTAGAACAGTATCATTGTCTCAAAGAGCGTCTGGCCGATGCGAAAATTTCAGCCTGCTATACGAGTGATCTGTCTCGATGTACGACCGGCGCCGGAATCATCTGCCAAGCATTTGGCATCGAGCCTGTTGCCCGCCGAGAACTGCGTGAGTTGAATATCGGGGTCTGGGAAGGGCTGACCTGGCAGGAGATCCGCTTAGCCTGGCCGGATGGCTGGCAGGCGCGGCTGGCCGACCTGGTGAATTACCGGGTGCCGGGGGGTGAAAACCTGCTGGACGTTGAGGCGCGGGTCATGCCGGTCATCAATGAAGTTGTGGAGCGTCATAAAGGGCAGGAACTGCTGGTGGTCGGGCATGGCGGGGTCAATCGCATCGTGCTGCTGAATGCGATCGGTGCGCCTTTGGCAGGGATGTTTAACATTGAACAGAATTACGGCTGCCTAAATATAATTGACTATTATGCCGATGGTCGTGCGACGGTGAAATTGTTGAACGGGTGATGAAGCACCCGTCCGGCTGGGAAGTAACCAGGTATTGTATCCATACCCCTGCTCGGAAAGGCTTGCTGATAGTTAACAGCAAGCCTTTCTCCTGTCTATCCGGTGCTGAAACTGAGTAATTCGGAGAAAATGTCCCCTGCAGCTTATTCTGTGATGAGCGAAACACTCCGGTTGAAGCCGAAAATGGTTTGTTTTTGTGAGTTCAATCACAGAATTGTCCAGTTTATGTCGGAATTAATTTTTAATGTGATCTTAATTACACCCGTTCTGCTTTTTCTCAGCTATAACTCACATACAAAAGTTATGAGCAGCATCATAAACATGCGTAGACGATAATACTAAACCATTCGTGAGAATGGGACGGAAAGCCTACTGGGTCTCACTGAGGCAGCCGGGTCGCCGAAATATCATGAATGATATTCGGCCCCGGCTTTTTTTTGTGCAGCATCCTCAATTGGTACCAGAAGGTGGCACGCATTAACAAAAGGAGTACAGATGAGAAGATTCACGACACGTAGATTTTTCGCCATTACCGCAGTTTCATTGATGGTCGTTGGACTGATGCTGGCCGGTTGCGGTTCTGGAGGCGGCTCCGGAAGCGGGTCGTCTCAGGTTCTGAACGATGCCGCCCCTGTAGCTGCTCTGCCGGCCGGACAGGTGAGCCAGGTTGCTCCCGATCCGAACAGTGGCAGTGTAAGCCCGGCGACAACCGTGGCAACCACCACCTCAGCAACCACCACCGCATCAACAACCACCGCATCAACAACCACCGCATCAACAACCACCGCGGCCGCATCCAAACAGCTGGCTCTGTCATGGGATCCGGTCGCCGGTGCCACCTCTTATAATCTGTACTGGTCAACCGTACCGGGAGTTACTCCCGCCAACGGGACAAAAATCAGCGCTATCAGCAGCCCCTCTTATGTACATACCGGCCTGGCTGCCGGCACCACCTACTATTACGTTGTCACGGCTGTCGACAGTACCAGCGAAAGTGCCGCCTCGGCCTCGGCCTCGGGATCTACGCCATTGTAACGACTTTCAGAGGTGTAGAAAGGCTATCCGTTATAAATATCAGTTTCACAGGCTTGGAAAAAATCAGAGGGCTCCTTTCAGCGGAGCCCTCTTTTTGTTCTCATAAAAAAACACTTCTGACATCTGGTATTTGTAGCAGTAATGAGATATATTATTACATTTTCCAATTCATGCAGACACCTGTTGACGGCTTGCCAGGTTGTCGTCTGCAATACTGGCAGCCAAATGTCCCATCAATCCAAAATCAGCGATTACAGCCGCTACTTCAGCCACAGGCAGAAGGTTAATCTGGTCAATATGTCGGCGGAGCGCAATAGCGAGATTTATGAGTCGCTGAGCGGTGTTGTTACCTCCAGTGCCATGGATTCACTTGAACTCATGGTTACCCACAGCGGACACGATACGCATGGTGCTGAGATCGGGAAGGCAACCTATAAGCTGACGAGCGAGGCCTTTGGGAGCGGCATCCAGGTGCTGGCAGACCTGACCGGCATTGTTTCCGGAAATATCTTTCAACTCCGGATGCATGGCACATTGGAGATGTTCCAGCGCCGTATCGCCCCGCGTGTTGAAATCTCTACACCAATATTTATGCTGCGTGGCAATTTCCCGCTCGCCTTTTTTAGAAAAGAGTGGAAGCGGGTCATGGGGCATCTGCGCAATAATAACACTCTGCCGGGGCTTGTTCTGCAGGAGACTCTGATTAATCTGGGTGCCGGCGGGATCGGGCTGACTGTGGATACAAACAACCGCCCGACGCCTCTTTCCATGTTTTTTATTTCAGTCGATAAAGTGCCGCCGGTCTGTGCTCTGGCGGAAACCGTCTGGGAACAGTCTGGGGATGAAGGGGTGCGGTGCGGCTTCCGTTTTATTCATATTCTCAAAGCGGATCAGGAGCGAATCAACACGTATATCAGTGCTGTGGTACGGAAAAACGGCGGCACCCCTCTGGATTACAAACGCAATTGGGTATTATTGGACAAGATGGTTGCGGATGGCCGCACATCTGAATAATAGCTTTTGAGATACGTGTGTACGTGAAGAAAAGCGTAAAAAAGGAATAACCTTATGAGATCGCGAGCTCCCCGGACGGTCACCCTTCCCAGCGCTGATGAAGCTGCTGCTATTCTCAAGCGGATGCGTGGTGAAGTTGACAGTAATGCCAACTACCGGACAAAATCCCTGAAGATCCACGGTCCGGTTTGCGCCAAATGCGGCCGCGAGTTTGATCAGAGCAGTCTTAATCTTCTGACCGTTCATCACAAGGACGGTAATCACCAGAACAATCCGCCCGATGGTTCAAATTGGGAGAACCTCTGCGCTCATTGCCATGACGACGAACATTCGCGCGGGGTGCTCGGAGAGTATCTGTCGAGTAAGACAAAAGCTACCTGAAGTTCTGATATATCAGCCGCCCGCCCAGCGCCAGGATCATCGTGATGGACACCGGCCTGATAAATGCGGTTCCTCTGTGAGAAAAAAAGGCCGGGAATTTGGGTGAGGAATCATCTTCGTAGTTACATTTTCTTCGGCCAGTAACTGCCGCCTGATATAGTGGCAGTTATGCTTCCCACCACGACTTTTGATTTCATCTGTACCGGTATCCGGCGGTCATCATCTGTCAGCCAGATATAGATATCTCCCGTCCGGGCAAAAATCCCTTCCGATTTCAAAAGTGGATGAATAACAACGGTCTTGAAGCGTCCGAGCGGCGTGACCAGCTCTTCCTTGCGCAGTACTTTCACCTCCGTGTTCCAGAGCCGTTTGCAGTCATAGATGTCAATAAAATATGACATGCCGACCTGCAGCGGTATCGTGCGGAAATAGTAGAAGCTGGAAAGGGTATCATAGGTCAGATTTGTGATGACGTGTTGCGTCTCACCGTTGTTGCGGTGATTGATGGTCGTCACTTCCAGTCTCTGGCGGTCGAAGCGGGCTTCCCGGTTGGTTATGGTCCTTCCTTCATGCTTTCGCTCCTGATAGAGGCGTGGAACGCCAATATGCGGAGGATGAGAGCCAGCCGTCAAAAAGGATTCGATCCGGTCGTTAACCGGGAAAAAGAAGCGCAGCCAGTCCGCCGAACGGGCGGTTGAAACAATGTGGATATCTGCCCCCTCCTGCTTGACTTCCTGGATTGCATGGCCGGCGGTGAGGCCGGCGTATGAAAGTTCAAACTCCAGCCGTTCCGGGATCGGGAATGCTGCCGCCCGATTCACCAGACAAAAAGACGCAAGTGTCGCACACGTGAGAACTACTGTGTGTATGTAATGCCGTACAATCATAATCTTCATATGCATATTACCTATACTTATGCCTGGCCGCCTGCCTGTGATTGTTCAAACTCGGTGCGTGCCTTGTGCATTTCCTCGACTTCACGCAGTTTGTCTCCCATCCAGGCGTGAAATACTTTTGCATTCTCGTAACTCATGACAACGCCGGTATCAATAAAACGAACCATGCTGTTTGCCAGATTTTTTGGTTCTACGCCGGTTTCGCGGCCAATCGCTCCTTCAGGAGTTATTTCGTGTGAAATGGTCTCCGGCAGTGGTTGGCGTTCAAGGTAGAAATTGATTACCATTTCGCCACGGGGAGAAAAACCGCCTTGGGCACCATTGACATAGGTAGGATTGTAACCGTAATTAAATACATATTTAAACGTTAACTCAGGTTTTTTGTTGCTCATCAGTCTTTCTCCTTGTTTCACTGGGAATTGTAAATATGATAGTACCACGTTTGTTACTATATGATCTACCAGACTACCTAGCAAAAATCGGAAGGTCAAAGAAAATATTTTCTTGCATTATTTATGTCAGTCGCCAACAAAATGCGGCTTACACCTCTGGAAATGATGCTGTCAGTGCAGTCTGGGCAGGTTAAAGGTCTGATGATGCTGTTCAGGCGAAAAAATTACAGGATGTCTTTGATTGCCGGCACCATGCGGGGTATGGGGATCGGGTGCCGCGTTTTTACAGGTCCGGCCTTGTACATCTTGACTTTACGCCTGGATACCTGCTATTTGTAACGATCCATACTTGAGTCAAGGAGTTGTAATGAAACCGCTTTTTTTAAACCCTCCAACGTTTGAAGACTTTGACGGCGGTGCCGGTGCCCGCTATCAGGCGTCTCGTGAAGTGACCTCATTCTGGTATCCAACCTGGCTCTGTTTTCCGGCCGGCATGATTGAGGGTAGTCGTGTTGTTGATGCTCCGGTGCAGAAATTCGACCTGGAGAAGTGCATTGCCATTGCACAGGAATTTGACATGGTGGTTATGTATACCTCTACACCGACGCTGCAGATCGACATTGAAACCGCCCGCCGTATCAAGGCGGTCAAGCCGGGCATCGTGACGGTATTGACCGGCCCGCATGTCTCTGTACTGCCGGAAGAGTCGCTTCGGGCGGGCAAGGATATTATCGATATCGTCTGTCGGGGTGAGTTCGATTACTCCGTCAAAGAGCTCTGTGAAGGGCGCGAGTGGAGCCGGGTGGACGGTATCAGTTTTTTAAAGGACGGAAAAGTTACCACTACCCCGGACCGCCCTCCGATAGCTGATCTGGACGCGCTCCCTTTTGTGGCGCCGATCTATAAACGGGATCTGCCGATTGCGGAGTACATCATTCCGCATTTCAAAAATCCCTACGTTTCGATCTATTCCAGTCGCGGCTGTCCCTCTCACTGCATCTACTGCCTCTGGCCGCAGACCTTTTCCGGCCGAACCATGCGGGTCCGCTCTCCTCAGAATGTGTATGAGGAGATCAAGTGGATCGTCGACAATATTCCTGAAATGCGTGAGCTCTCTTTTGACGACGACACCTTTACCGCTGACCGGAAACATGCCCGTGAAATTGCCGGCTTGATCAAGCCGCTCGGCATATCCTGGACAATCAATGCCCGGGCCAACACCGATTACGAAACGTTGAAAACGCTTCGTGAAGCCGGATTGCGGCATGTGGTGGTCGGTTTTGAGAGCGGCAATGACCAGATACTGAAGAATATCAAGAAAGGGTTTATGGTTGCCACGGAGG
>JAJXWO010000001.1:0-266425 GCA_021781535.1 Deltaproteobacteria bacterium
AGGCAACCGGGTCTACGATGTTGCCGTGTCCTTAGGTCCCGCCAACCGCGAAAACCCGGCGGAAGTGGGGATGCTGCCGGTGCGCAGTGTGCAGGGGACGACGGTTCCGCTCGGGCAGCTGGCCGATATCTATCAATCCATCGGCCGCTACCAGATCCAGCATAGCGGCGGCCAGCGCCTGCAAACCGTGACATGTAGCGTTCGCGGCCGAACCATAAGCGATTTTGTCGCAGAGGCGCAGGCGCGGGTCAACAGGGAGGTGGCCTTTCCCAAAGGCACGTACGCGGAGTTCGCCGGTGAAGCGCAGGCGCGGGCGCAAGCGCAGCATGATCTGCTGGTTCACGCCGCCTTGGCGGGAATCGGCATTGTGCTGCTGCTGTTCATGGCCCTCCGCAGTACGCGGGCGCTGCTGCTGGTTCTGGTGAACCTGCCGTTCGCCCTGGTCGGCGGCGTTGTAACCGTGCTGATCACGGGCGGCAACCTGACGCTCGGTTCCTTGATAGGCTTCGTCACCCTGTTCGGCATCACCCTGCGCAACTCGATCATGCTGATTTCCCATTACGAACACCTGGTGCATCGGGAAAATCTGTCGTGGGGCCCGGAAACGGCCAATCGCGGCGCATCCGAGCGGCTGGTGCCGATTGTGATGACCGCCCTGGTCACCGCCCTGGGCCTTCTGCCGCTGGCACTGTACAGCGGAGCGCCCGGCAACGAGATCGAAGGGCCGATGGCGGTCGTTATTCTGGGGGGGCTGATCACGTCGACACTCCTGAACCTTCTGGTGCTGCCGACTTTGGCTTTGCGCTTCGGACGCTTCACAAATAAGACGGATGAGCGGGCGCCGGTGTAATGTAATGCAGAGGAAACGTCCCTGCAGTTGTCGCACCAAGAGGATGTGGTATATTCATGCAATAACGGAGAAGTGCAGGAGATCTAGATGCGGGTACTGTTGGTTGAAGATGACCGGATGATCGGTGAGGCGGCGGAACAGGCGCTGAAGGACGCTGCCTATGCGGTGGACTGGGTTCGGGACGGTGTCAGCGCCTCCGATGCAATCGAGACCGGCGAGTATGAACTCGTGATCCTCGATCTGGGGCTGCCCAAACAGGATGGTCTGACCGTGCTTGAGCGGATGCGCAGCCGCGGTGATACCACCGCGGTGCTGGTTGTAACGGCCCGCGACGGCCTGGATGAACGGATCAGGGGATTGGATCTGGGCGCGGACGACTATCTGGTCAAACCGTTTGCGGTGGGGGAGCTGCTGGCCCGCATGCGGGCCGTACTGCGCCGCCAATGCGGGCAGGCCGTGTCGCTGCTGACCAACGGCATACTGCGGCTTGATCCGGTGACCAAGGAGGCCTCCTGCGGTGAATTGAACTGTCGCCTGACCGCCCGGGAGTTTGCGCTGCTGCAGGCGCTGTTGAGCCGTCCTGGCGCTATCCTGTCGCGTCAGGAGCTGGAGACCCGTATCTATGGCTGGAACGAGGAGGTGGAGAGCAACGCCGTCGAGTTCCTGATCCATGCCGTGCGCAAGAAACTGGGCAGTGATACGATCAGAAATGTACGGGGGATGGGATGGATGGTGGATCGAAACAGATGAATAATAAATCACTGCGGCGTCAGCTTTCCGGCTGGATTGCCGTGGTGACGATCGTCAGCGGCATCGCTGCCGGGGTATGTTCGTTTTATCTCGCCTTTCAGGAGGCCCAGGAATTACAGGACGATCAACTCCATCAGGTGGCGTTGCTGGTCGGGCGCTCCGGCAAGGCGGTGGAACCGTGGGCAGGAATAACCAAGGCTGAGGAGGAGCGGGACCCGGATGCGCGGATTATCATCCGCTCCCTGGGGTCACCGGCGCGGCCGGGCTTGTCTGCACCCCTCCCTGCGATTCCGTCCAATCTGCCGGAAGGGTTCCAGACCATCGGCGGCGAGGGCGATATCTGGCGCCTGTTTGTCCGCACCCTGCCGTCCGGCACACGGATCGCGGTCGGCCAGTTGACGGCCGTCCGCAACGAAACCGCCCGGGACAGCGGTCTTCGCACCCTGATCCCGGTGCTGCTGCTGGTGCCGTTCCTGATCGTGCTGACCGCCTGGATCGTCCGGCGCTCACTCTCGCCGGTCACCGAACTCTCCCATCTGCTGGACCAACGGGGCGACACCAATCTGACAAAACTCCCAGAATTCGATGTGCCCGAGGAGATCCGCTCTTTTGTCGCTTCCATCAACGGCCTGATGCGCCGTCTCGCCGAGGCGCTTGAACAGCAGCGCCGCTTCATCGCCGATGCCGCCCATGAGCTGCGCTCCCCGATAACGGCCCTGACCCTGCAGGCGGAAAATCTGGAGCGAAGCGCGTCGCCCCAGGAAAGGTCGGAACGTCTTCAACAATTGAAAAACGGGCTGACCCGTACCCGCGCCCTGCTGAATCAGCTGCTTTCTCTGGCACGGCAGCAATCCGGCGCTGTTGCTGCTGCCGAGCTCCGTCTGGACCATATTGTCCGGCAGGTACTTGAGGATATGCTGCCGGTAGCCGCAGCCAAAGGGATTGACCTGGGGTGTGAACGTCTTGACGAAGTTGTCGTGACCGCTCCCGTCGACGCGCTGGCCATCCTGGTGCGTAATGCCGTTGATAATGCTGTCCGCTACACCCCGGCCGGCGGGACGGTGGATGTGGAACTGTATCGTGAGGCGGGAGAGGTGATTTTTCTGGTGACCGATTCCGGGCCGGGGATCCCGGCCGGCGAGGAAGAGCGGCTCTTCGAACCGTTTTACCGGGTTGTTGGCACCGACGAAACCGGCAGTGGCCTGGGACTGGCCATCGTGCGCAGCATTGCCGACCGGCTGGGAGGAACTGTTACGCTACAAAACCGGAAAAATGGCCCCGGTGCCTTGTTTCGCTATACGTGCAGGCAGGGGTAGCGAAGCGTTTGACATTCAAAACGTATGCGGTACTGTTTAGCAGAAAGTTACTATGTAACAGTCGCAGCTAACGGCCTGCCAAAGGATACGGTGCAGATGCCATCCCAACAAGATCTGAAATCCGGTTCGCCTGCTCTGCCGCCTACCGACGGTTCGCGGGGATTATCCGGCTCCGAGGTGCAGCAGCGTCTGGCTCAGTACGGACCCAATGCCATCGCGGAAAAATCCATTCCGCTCTGGCGACAGCTCGCCATAAAGTTCTGGGCGCCGGTGCCCTGGATGCTGGAAGCGGTGATCGTGCTGCAGGTGGTGCTGGGTCGGCATCTGGAGGCGCTGGTGATTGCGGTTTTGCTGGCGTTCAATGCAACGGTGGCCTTCCTTCAGGAGCGGCGCGCCAGGGACGCGCTGGCACTGCTGCGCAAGACCCTGCACGTGAGCGCCCGGGTGCTGCGCGATGGCCAGTGGCAGCAGATTCCGGCGGAACAGCTGGTGCCGGGCGACCTCGTGCACGTGCGCGCCGGCGATCTGGTGCCGGCGGATCTGCTCCTTTCAGACGGCGCGGTGGCTCTCGATCAGGCGGCGCTTACCGGCGAATCGCTGCCGGTGGATGCCGGGCCCGGTGCGCCCGCCTATGCCGGGGTGATCGTGCGTCAGGGTGAGGCCACGGGCGAGGTTACTGCGACCGGCGCGCACACCTTCTTTGGCCGTACGGCCGAGCTGGTGCGCGGTTCCAATGCACCCAGCCACATGCAGCAAACGATCTTCGCCATCGTCAAACGGCTGGTGATTTTCGATGCCGTGCTGGCGGTATTGGTCGTTGCTTTTGCACTGTGGCATCATCTGCCGCCGGCCGACACCGCCGTGTTTGTTTTGATGCTGATGGTGGCTTCCGTGCCGGTAGCGCTGCCGGCGACCTACACGCTGGCCACTGCCGTCAGCAGTATGCAGCTCGCGCACCAGGGCGTGCTGGTCACACGCCTGCCCGCAGTGGAAGAAGCCGCAGCGATGGATACGCTGGTGTCGGACAAAACCGGTACCTTGACTCAAAACACACTCACGCTGGCCGGTGTAACCGCACTGGTTGCCGGCACCGATGAACACGTCGTGCTGCGCGCCGCCGCCCTGGCCAGCGATGACGCCACTCAGGATCCGCTGGACTTGGCCGTGCTCGCCCCGGCGCGTGCGCAGGGGCTGCTTACGGATGCCCCGGCACGGCAGTCATTCCACCCGTTCGACCCCGCCACGCGGCGCAGCGAGGGCGTGTACAGCGTGGACGGGCATGAATGGCACGCGGTGAAAGGTGCGGCCACCGTGATCGGCCCGCTCTGCACGCTCGGCCCGGAACAGCTGGCCGCGTTGCATGCCGCCGAGAGCACGCTGGCCGAAACCGGCGCGCGCGTGCTGGCCGTGGCCGCAGGTAGCGCCGGCGCACTGCAGCTGTTGGGCGTGGTTGGCCTTGCCGACCCGCCGCGCCCCGACGCCGCCAACCTGATTGCGCAGCTGACCCGTCTGGGAGTCCGGGTGCGTATGGCCACCGGTGATGCGCTGGAAACCGCATGCGCCATCGGCGCCATACTTGGCCTCGGCACGCGTGTCTGCGAAGCCGGGGGCGATGTCTTGCAGAACCCCGAGGAGTGCGACCTCTACGCTCGCGTGCTGCCCGAGGACAAGCACACCATCGTACAGGCCTTGCAGCGCGCCGGGCACGTCACCGGCATGACCGGCGACGGCGTCAACGACGCACCTGCGCTGCGTCAGGCCGAACTGGGCGTGGCCGTGGCTAGTGCCACCGATGTCGCCAAGGCCGCAGCCGGCGTAGTACTGACCGACCCCGGTCTCGGCGGTGTATTGACCGTGGTGCATACCGGGCGCGAGGTACACCGGCGCATGCTCACCTATACGCTCAACAAGACCCTCAAAACCCTGGAGATAGTTGTTTTCCTTACGCTTGGGCTGATGCTTACCGGCAACTTCGTTATTTCGTCCACGCTGATAGTGCTGCTGCTGTTTACCAATGATTTCGTCACCATGACCATCGCCACCGATCGCGTGCAGCCGGCGGCCACGCCGCAACATTGGCAGGTGCGACGACTTATGGTGGCAGCTACCCTGTTTGGTGTCCTGTCACTGCTCTTTACCTTCTCGGCCTACTGGTGGATACGCACCACCCAGGGCCTGGACGCTCTACAGATGCAGACCGTGGTATTCCTGCTGCTGGTGTTCACCAATCAGGCCTGTATCTATGTACTGCGAACCGATGGGCGACTCTGGTCGTTCGCTCCGGGACGCTGGATGCTGCTCGCCAGCACGGGCGACATCGTGGTGGTGAGCCTGCTCGCCACAGCGGGGTGGCTGATGGCTGCGCTGCCGGCACTCCTGGTGGCCGGCTTGATTGCCGCCTGTGTCCTGTTTGCCCTGCTGCTTGATCAGGCCAAGCGTGTCATCTTTCCGCGTTTTATTCAATAAGGAGGGACAGGATGAACTACAGAGATACATTCAGAATCAAACCGGGGAACAGCGTCAAGCTGGACAAGATCGATGCCGCATTCAAGGATAAACACGAAGACCAGACATCAGCACTGGTTGAAACGGAAAAGTACACGCAGCGGCTTCGTGAACTGCAATACCTTCTGTACGCCGAGGACAAACGCTCGCTGCTCATTATCCTGCAGGCCATGGACGCCGGTGGCAAGGACGGCACCATCAATCACGTTCTCGGCAACATGAATCCTCAAGGGGCAAAAGTGTACGGGTTCAAGGTGCCTTCTGCGGAGGAGGCGGCCCATGATTTCCTCTGGCGTATTCACCTGGCCGCGCCTCGCCGTGGCCAGGTTGCGATCTTTAACCGTTCCCATTACGAGGACGTTCTGATCAGTCGGGTACACAACCTGGTCCCGAAGAAGGCATGGTCGAAGCGGTACGATCTCATCAACGATTTCGAGAAGAGCCTTGTCGACAACGGCACCCACATACTCAAATTTTACCTGCACATCAGCAAAGATGAGCAGCTCCGTCGTTTCAAACAGCGGATTGACGATCCGACACGGCACTGGAAAATAAGCGAGTCAGACTATACGGAACGCGAGTGCTGGGACGATTACACCACAGCGTTCGAGGATGCCCTGAGCAGGTGCAGTACGGAGCATGCGCCATGGTTCGTCATTCCCGGCGACCACAAGTGGTTCCGTAATCTGGCAGTGTCGCAGATCGTCGTTGAAACCCTTGAAGCACTGAAGATGAAGTTTCCACAGCCGACAGTGGACATCACAGAGATAAAGGCGAGGTATCACGAGGCAGAGGAAGAAGCAGATGAGAAGAATGGGAAAAATATAAAAGTGAAGAACGGAAAAAAAGGCAAAAAATAACGTCCGGAATGTTTCAATTTTATTCACAAATAACAAATTGTGTGACGCTCCTTATTTGTGACCAGAGGAAATCGGTCGGGTGGTCTCCTTCCATGAAGAAATGCCTTCTGCATTTTTTTCCAGGATATAAACTGCGCCACTTGATGTATCCATGATCACAGGGTATGGCTCTTTATTGCCCAGAGGCACATACCTGCCGTTCCCGGCATTGTTTCGTTGCCAGAAGAAAACGGACATAAATACCAGGAGTATGATGATGGTCTTGAAAACATAGCCGGCCATGGCGCTCCGGCGGTCTTTCAAGGCATTACTCGGCACCTTTTTGGTGAGCGTGTCGTCAGCCGTGGCTTTTCCTGGCGTGGGATTCATCAAAGGAGAGTAGGGGCCTGATGCCTTGATGTCGAAGTCTTTACCGTAGAAATCCTGATTGAAAGTATAGAAGGCTTTTTGATAGACCTCTTCAAATTCTGCCCATGAACGGGCGTAAGTCTCAGCTTTTTTACGTGCTGCCAGCACGTCTTCATCGAATGTCCTGCTGCTCCACCGTTCCTGCCGAGAGTCGCGCATCTGGTTATATCTGGCTCGTTTGGAAGGATCGGAGAGAATTCTCCACGCCTCGGTGACTTGAACCATCATTTCATGATTCCCGCCTTTGTCGGGGTGGTATTGGGAGGCTTTTTGCCAGTACGCTTTATGGATCTCGCTGGTCAGTGCGGAAGTGTCAACTCCCAGAAGGGCATAGTAATCTTTCACGGCGCCTGCATTCATGACGTTATCCGAAATAGTGTCGTCGTGCCTTCAGCGGATCACCACATGTCACACGATCATATTCCGGCCCCCTGTGTACGGCTTAATTCCTTGTTCGCATGTGAATATCCAGCTTTACCCCCGCCGGTACTGCCTGAGTGCTGAAAAGGTCAGCGGGAGGGCTGGGCGTCGATGTGGTGTCCCCGTATGAATATTCAACAACTGTATGGCGCCCATTGTCATCCAGCCAGATGAGCCTTTTGTTCTCCGTACCGGTTTCTTCTCCGGCCAGATACGACGTAACCGCGTTGTCCCGGCATTCAAGCGGGTTATTGACAGTAATGATGGAGTTGAGGCAGCGTTCAATACGGGCGGCCCGAGCAGTTATGTCACTGCCGGCTTTTTTGAGCGAGTCTTTGCCGGCAATCTCGGCAACGCCCATCGCAGCAGAAAAAGAGGTCCTGACCCAGCCGCTCTCAGAATTCGCCACAACCCACGTGGTTACGAAAATTCCGCTCGGTCGCCTCTCTACGTAAATATCGGCGGGGCACTGCGCGGGTGCTTTTCCTGACCACGCATCGGTACGGTTGATCTCGCTGAAAACCTTGACCGTGCAGTCAGCCAACCCCTGAATATTCAGCGCATGCGCCGGAGCGCACAGGATGATGAGTAACAACAGTAACTGGAGCACTATGTGTCGCATGGCATCCTCCCTCGCATGAACAGATTGAAGCCGCTTCCGGTTCGCGGGCCTGGACGGGGCGTGATGAGTGGTGCGTCTGCTGAAAGGTTCCACCGCACCCAGCCGTAGGTACATTATACGTCATATTGCAGGGGAAGCATAATCAGTTATGCGGCCGGGTCTGCTCCTTCGGCAATGCCGTTGCCGCTCATACTTCGATTTTGAACTCCGCCCCTGCAGGTGTATTGCGGACGCTCAATTTGCCGTTCATATTCTTCTCGATGATGGTTTTCGCCATGAACAACCCCACACCAGTCCCTTTGTCCGGCTCTTTGGTGGTAAAGTACGGTTCAAAAATCTTGTCAATTATATCCTTTTTAATGCCGCCGGCATTGTCGGCGATGGCCACGACGGTTTTCTTCCCTTTTGTACTGATGGTTATGGTGATGAATGCACCAGCAGGGCGTTTTTCCTGTAATGCATCCCGGGCATTCATCAAGATGTTGAGCACGACCTGGGAATATTCGTTCGGGAACCCGGTAATGGGCGGCGTGGCTACGGCATTGACAGTGATCCTGATCTGTTCGTTTCTGAAACTGTCTTCAACGAGGGCTACGGTTTTGGCAATCACTTCATGGGGCAGGAATGCAACTTTTTCCTTGTCAGGCTTGAAAAAGTTCCTGAAATCGTCGATGGTCTGTGACATGTGGTTGATTGAGTCCATCGACTTGCTTATGCAGGAGTGCAAGTCCTCCTTGGATAGTGAACCCATATCGTAAAACAGCTTGATCTGCTGAACCAATAGTGCAAGAACATTGAGGGGTTGGCGCCACTGATGGGCGATATTGCCGATCATTTCTCCCATGGCCGCCTGCCGGTTCTGCTGAATGAGCATCTGTTCTTTCTCGCGCAAGGACTCAACTGCCCTCAGGCGTCCAAGGGTTTCCGCTTGTAGCGCCTGTTCCGCATTCTGGCGGCGTGCCTCTCTCGCCATGTTATCAAGGGCAAAAGATATGTCTGCCCCCATTTGCACGAGCAGGTCCACCTGCTGCCGGTCAAAGAAACCCGTTTCTCCCGCATACAAGGTGAGGGCCCCGATTATCCGCCCATCCTCCCGTAAGACAACGGAAGCCGAAGACTTGATTCCATGGGCTCGACCCCGTTCATGCCAGGGTTTGGTGCACGGGTCATTCTGGAAATCATTGCAGATATGATAGCGCCCTTCACGTATCGACAAGCCGGTCGGTCCGATTCCGAGCGGTTTTCCCGTTACTGAAACAGTGATGCCGTCCAGATATCCTGTTTCACCATAGGCTGCCGCGCTGCGCACTTCATTGTTCTCTTCATCCAGAAGGCCAACCCAGGAGAGGCGGAAACAGCCATGTTCTACGGCGATGCGGCAGAAGTCAGTGAACAGTGAATCGCGATCACGGGCACGAATGATGGCCTTATTGGTTTCGCTCAGCACCTCATAGAGCCGGTTCAGCCTCAGGAGATTGGTCTCCGCACGCTGACGTTCATCTATCTCCTTCTGCAATATGACAACAGTCGCAG
Source organism: Deltaproteobacteria bacterium (assembly GCA_021781535.1). Lineage (GTDB taxonomy): Bacteria > Desulfobacterota > Desulfuromonadia > Geobacterales > Pseudopelobacteraceae > JACRCG01. Next base: position 9,265 of record JAJXWO010000001.1, read on the forward strand.
ACAACTCTTCGGTCCGCTCCTTGACCCGTCCTTCAAGTTCGTCGTGGACCTGACGCAGTTCCGCCATCAATGTCTCCCGTTCCGAGAGTGACCTGGCCAGTTTGAGATTGCTGTAGCTCAGTTTGGAAAGAATATCGGCAAGCTCCAGGAAGAAGGTCATGCCCGTATTCAGGCTGTCCCTTTTCAGGCGCGGGACCGCTTCAAGAGCTGCTATGAGCTGTCTTTCATCAAAACCGTTTTCTCTGGCAACACAGGTGAAACCATCATAATCCAGCGGCTCATCTTCAAATAAAAACTGCCCGGTGAAGATGTTACCAACATGTTTGCCGGCGACGACGATCGGCGTTGCCATATCCCAGAGGTTATTCCTGCGTTTGTAGAGCTTTAGTTCTCCATAGGGGATGTCAGCGGAAAGTTGGGTGTCAATTTCGATGCAGTTTCTGCAGGTTTCGGGGTGAATCTGGTGGAATTTTGTGCAGACATCCCGCCACCCCACATCGACCAGGATCGTGCCGTGGAGGTTGATGATGGCCATGGGCATCTTGGCAAGGAGATAGAAGTTATCCATAAGTGACTGGATTGCGCGCGCATCAATAATGTCTGCAAGCTCAAAATTTCCGATGTCACCTTCCGGCGGAATCAATTCCGGAGCGGTGTTTTGGTGTACGCCTGATTTTATTTCAGAGTGCCGGCAGAGTGAAGCGTTCGCTGTATTGCTGGAATTGGTCATCATTGTGCCTTTCCGCCTGTTGCTGCGTTGATAGCGATGACGAGAAAAATCATTATCACTCTACCCCCTTCGTTCCGGCGGTTACTATATCCGGATTAGCAACAGATTTTTAAGGAGATCTACACGTTCCATTGTAACTATATAATGTATAGATAGAGAAAAGTATATAAACTAAGTTTATTCCGTCACGTAATGCCGCTTGCCGTCCTTCACTCATTGGCTGGGGAGCATATTTTTTCTTGAGCAGGCGCCGGTCGAAGAGTACGATGGGGTCACAGTCGGCTGGACAATGGAGCGTATATGAATATTCTGACCCTGAATTGCTGGAGTAATTCCATTAAATATCACCTTTTTTCATGGGGCGGGCGGACACTGCTCGCTGCCGGCCTGGTCAAGCGGGTTGGGCTGGGCGGAGCGTCGATCAACCTGAAAGTTCCGGGGCGGAAGCTGGAAACACAGCATGTTGCATTTGTCGATCATCAGGGAGCCGTACAGTTGATCCTCGAAACATTGGCTGCCCCCCGGAATGGCGTCAGTGACGAGGCGAAGCGGATTTCAGCAGTCGGCCACAGGGTTGCGCATGGTGGAGAATCATTTCACCATTCCATGGTAATAGATGATCAGGTGCTTGATACCATTCGAGATCTCAAGCAATTGGCGCCTCTGCATAATGCCGCAAACATAGCCGGGATTGAAGCCGCTCTGGAGCTCCTCCCGGGCATTCCTCAAGTGGCCATATTCGACACGACGTTCCACGTCACGATGCCGGACTATGCCTATATCTATCCCCTGCCGTACGAATGGTATAGCAAGCACGGTATTCGCCGCTATGGTTTTCACGGGCCGTCACATCTCTACCTGTCGAGGCGGGCCGCCAGTTTGCTCGGCAAGCCGGCCGATGCCTGCAACCTGATCACTATTCACATCGACAAGGGTGTGTCGCTGTGTGCGATCCAGGGCGGGATTTCTATTGATACCAGCATGGGGCTGACCCCTCTTGAGGGAGCGGTTATGGAAACGCGTTGCGGTGATATCGATGCCGGCATTCTTCCTTTGATGATGCAGCAATTGAACCTTTCGGCACAGGAGATGGAACATATTCTTAATCAGAAATGCGGAATCGTGGGCATATCCGGACGGAATACTGATCGCCGGCACATCCTGGAGGCGGCCGTAGAGAATAATGCCAAATGCAGGCTGGCTATGGAGATTGAAGCTCATCGTCTCAAAAAATATATCGGGGCGTATAGCGCCGTTGCGGGGCCATTGGACGCCGTGGTATTCACTGCCGGTGTGGGCGAGCTGGAGTGGTTTGCGCGGGAGCTCGTCCTGGAAGGGCTGGAATGTTTTGGTATACAGCCTGACAGCGAAAGAAATCATGCCATTCGTGGGGAATGGGAAGAAAGGCTTATTACCAGAGACGCTTCCCCGGTCAAGGTATTTGTAATTCCGACCAATGAAGAGCTGGTTTTCGCTGAGGATGTGGCATCTCTCCTTTCCGGGGACTATAATGATCACCGGAACTACGAATATTCGTTTGCCACTCCCGATTTTGTTCCCCAGCAGCCTGCGGAATAGGCGTCAGAAAAATTGCTGTACAAAGAGCAGAAGTCTTAAATGATTTGGTTGGCGACCCCGGATGAAAAGCTGAGGATGTAGCTATCAAAAATCTTGCCCGACTTATTCCCTATGTGACTTCACTTCGCTGGCGATATGCCGGAGGAGTTCTGTTCCTTCTTTTTACCAACGGCTTTGCCTTGTTGATCCCCTGGTTTATGAAGCTGGCAGTAGACGCGTTGCAGCATCCGTTGACGGCGCGGTTTTCTCCGTCCGCCTGTGCCCTGTATATCGCACTTCTGGCAATTTTACACTGCATGACCCGCATATTTTCCCGGACTCTCATCCTTAATGCTGCCCGCATCATTGAGTTCCGCATCCGGAACGACTTGTTCCAGCGGCTGACCATGCTTGACATCGGCTATTTTTCAACCAGCCGAAGCGGGGACATTCTTTCCCGTTTCTCCAATGATTTGACGAACGTCCGCATGCTGGCCGGCTTTGGTTCCATGAGTGTCATCAATACGCTGATGGTCTATTGCGCTGCCGTAACAATGATGTTGCGGATACATCCGTGGCTCACCTTCTGGGCAATTCTCCCATTGCCCCTGATGGTACTGACCGTTAAAAAAATCAGCCATCGCCTCTTTCATCGCTCGCTGCAGGCTCAGGAAACATTGGCGCATCTTTCCAGTCAGGCGGAAGAGACCGTATCTGCAGTGCGGTTAATCAAGTCCTATTGCCGGGAAGAATATTTTCAGGGAGATTTCGAGAAAACGGCCGAGCGCTACCTCACGCATAACCTGCGGCTGGCTCGTTTGCGGGGACTTGTTATCCCGGTAATGGCCGCTGCCACCGGATCAGGAACCCTCATAATACTGTTCATGGGTGGGAGGCTGGTCATAGCCCACTCAATGTCACTCGGGGATTTTGTAGCTTTCAGCGGCTATCTGTCAATGCTTGTCTGGCCGACGGCGGTCCTTGGCTGGATTCTGACGCTCGCGCAACGGGGAGCGGCCTCCATGTCACGCCTGGCCGGAATACTGGAAGCAGAGCCGACCATTTCCGACCGCACGGATTCACAGCCAATCGACGCCCTGCAGCACGGCATTGAGGCACGTAATCTCAGCTTCAGCTATGGCGAGGCAGACATTATCAGGGGGATCTCGTTTCACATTAGGGCAGGAGAGACAGTGGGGATAACCGGCGAGGTCGGCAGCGGGAAAACCACTCTCTTGAGGCTGGTCGCAAGGCTGCTCCCGGCTACTGACGGGATGCTGTTTGTCGATGACCGGGATATCAACACGATAACCAAAACCAGTCTGCGCCGGTTGATCGGATATGTACCTCAGGAAACATTCCTGTTTTCACGAACAATTGCTGACAATATACGTTACGGAATTACCGGTGATCAGCCCGCCAACGTTATGACTAATGCGGCCAGCCAGGCCGGTTTTCTTGATGACGTGGAAGCCTTCCCCAAAAAATTCGACACCCAGGTCGGTGAAAAAGGCGTGACTCTTTCCGGCGGCCAGAAACAACGGCTTGCCATTGCCCGTGCTGTTGCCGGTAATCCACAGATCTTGTTGCTGGACGATCCGCTTTCAGCAGTGGACGCAGGGCGCGAAGATGAAATACTCAACGAACTGGGGAAATTCTATTCCGGCCGGACAGTTCTGATCGTCTCGCAGAGAGTCTCCGCTTTTCGCGACTGCGACCGGATTCTGGTCCTCAAATCAGGGCAGATAGCCGAACAGGGCACACCAGCCGACTTGATTCAACACCAGGGGCTCTACGCGGATATATGCCGCAGACAGCAACGAAGCGGAGACCCGGTGGCCCTCTGAGTCCCCGGTCACCTAGAGCCCTTCGAACAGTGCGGTTGACAGATATCTCTCGGCGCCATCAGGAAGGATAACGACGATAGTCTTGCCGGTAAATTCCTCCAGTTGGCCAAGCCGTACGGCTGCGGCTACTGCGGCACCGCTGGAGATGCCAACCAGCAACCCTTCTTCTTTCGCCAGGCGTTTGGCACATTCAATTGCTTCGGCACTTTCTACCTGTTCAACGCGATCAACAAGCGAGAGATCGAGAGTGTCGGGAATGAAGCCGGCGCCGATACCCTGAATCTTGTGCGGTGCTGGTTGAATGGGCTGTCCAGCCAACTTCTGGCTGATAACCGGGCTCTCTTTAGGTTCTACTGCTACCGAAATGATCTTCTTGCCCTTGGTGCCTTTTATGTAACGTGAAATTCCGGTGATGGTTCCGCCGGTGCCGACACCGGCGACTAATACATCAATTCCGCCATCGGTATCATTCCAAATTTCCGGACCGGTTGTTTTCTCATGGATTTCAGGATTCGCAGGGTTTTTAAACTGTTGCGGGAGAAAGTATTTTTCCGGTTCGGCAGCAGCAATCTCTTCGGCACGATTGATGGCCCCCTTCATTCCCTCAGCACCGGGAGTCAGGATGAGCTTCGCGCCCAATGCGGCTAATATGCTGCGACGCTCTATGCTCATTGTTTCAGGCATGGTCAGGGTAAGCTTGTAGCCACGTGCGGCGGCCACGTAAGCCAGGGCGATGCCGGTATTACCGGACGTCGGTTCAATAATTTCGACCCCCGGTTTCAAAATGCCGCGTTTTTCAGCATCCCAGATCATATTGGCGCCTATGCGGCATTTCACCGAATAGGCAGGGTTCCGCGCCTCAACTTTTACGAGAATAGTGGCTTTAGAATTGCCAACGATGTTGTTTAATTTAACCAGCGGGGTATTGCCAATCGATTGCGAATTATCTGTGAATATTTTTCTCATGAACTTTCTCCTCTCATTTATCCATCTCTATCAGCGCAAATTCCTGATACTGATCAAAGTAAAATTTTTACTTCACATCTGCATTTACCTCTTTAGTATGCCACCTATTCCAAGAGCAACAAGAATATCTTTGAAAACTCTGGGAATATTCTCTTTCGTCGCATGTCTGGAAACGAATTGCAGAATGCTCACCAGGTGGGCCAAGTATTTGAAAACGCGAACCTTGTCTCCTCTACATCTATAGTCTAGTAGAACTATAGATAATATAAACAATAATTCTTGTCAAGAAATAATGCGTGAGCTATCAAGCAAAGGTTTGAGCGAATCAAGTATGTCAGCGACCCGCCGTTGAACCGCCGTGGCAAAAAGACAACAAAAAGGGCGTTACGATCAGATCGTAACGCCCTGTAATGTTTGGTGAGCCGCGTTGGGGTCGAACCAACGACCACCTGATTAAAAGTCAGGTGCTCTACCGACTGAGCTAGCGGCTCAAAAAGAAGATAAATTATTTACCCCAATTCCGGATCGCTGTCAATATATATTTTAAAATTTGCTGTTTTTATCCAAACCTCAGCCGAGATATCAAGCCACGGTATCATCTGTAAGAGTATTATCATTATCTACTGTCGTGTTGATGGTGCTTGAAAATAAATACCATGAATTTGTGGTAAATAAAAAAACATGAAAAATATAAATGGGAGATGGGATAAGAGGCGCAGTAATTATTTAAAAATAGAACGAAGTTAAATTAATAACACTAATTGTATTGCAATTAGTGTTTCAAAAATGTTATGTATGCCAAAAATTGGACGATACTACGTTGAAACTATGGATTAATTTGCATAACTAATTATAATACAATGACTTTTTATATCATGCGCTGACTTGCAAATGGAGCCGTTTTTATAAAATTAAAATACATTGACTGGCGAATTCCAGTATTTATATTTGAGTCCAAAGCCCAGTCATCACTTTTAGTTTTTTGAAAAATGAACGCAGGTCTATTAATTGTGCATTTAAACGTTTTGTATGCTGGCTAGGATAAAAAAGTTTAGTTTCATTAAATTACAAAGGAGATAACTGTACTGTATCACAGCACGAAATCATGTACACAAACAAGAAAGGAGTAACTAAATGGCAGAAAGACAGTATGATTGGGCGGCTATCGCAAGAAATCCAAAGTTCATTGAACTTACCCACAAAAAAACAGCATTCCTCTTTGGTTGGTGGATCTTCTCAACCGCGTATTACTTCCTGCTTCCGATCGGAGCAGCATATGCACCTGGCCTGTTCAAGATAAAGATAATCGGTGTTATAAACTTTGGGTATATATTCGCTCTTTCCCAGTTTTTCGTCTCGTGGGGGCTGGCGCTGTACTATGCCCATGTTGCAAACAAAGACTTTGACCGTCTGACCAGAGAACTGGTCGAAGAACTTCATCTCTCGTAAAGGAGGACACGACATGACTTTTAAGAAACTTATCATAGCTGCAACACTGACCTTTTCTATTGCCGCAGCCGCCTTTGCTGCTGAGCCGACGAAAGCCACGGCCGCACCTGATTCAACCGCTGCAGTAGCAACGCCTGCTGCTCCAAATACACCTGCACTGTCTGAGCAGGGGACCACGGCCCCGGCTACTGCAATCGCGCCGGCGCCGGTAAAACAGAGACAATTGAAAGCCAATAAAGTTGTCACGCTCTCCATGTTTGCCGTCATCATCGGCATCACCCTGAGCGTCGTCATCTGGGCAGCCAAGCAGACCAAGACCGCCGCCGACTTTTATGCCGCCGGAGGCGGTATCACCGGCACCCAGAACGGGTGGGCCATCGCGGGTGACTATATGTCGGCGGCATCGTTCCTCGGGATCTCCGGTCTGATCTCACTGTACGGCTACGACGGGTTCATGTATTCGGTCGGCTGGCTGGTGGCCTACATCACGGTGCTGCTGATCGTGGCCGAACCGTGCCGAAACGCCGGCAAGTACACCCTGGGAGATATCCTCTCTTTCCGCACCAATCCAAAACCGGTTCGCGCTCTGGCCGCCCTGTCGACAGTGGCCGTCTCGACTTTCTACCTGACCGCCCAGATGGTCGGCGCAGGGAAGTTGATGGCCCTTCTGGTCGGTGTGCCATACAAGACCGCAATCATCGGCGTTGGTATCTTGATGGTCGGCTACGTCGTTTTCGGTGGCATGACCGCCACGACCTGGGTCCAGATCATCAAGGCCGGGCTGCTCATGTCAGGTGCCGCATTATTATCAGTACTGGTTCTGGCGAAGGCCGGCTTCAATCCGCTCCATTTTTTCGACACCATCGTCAACAGCCCGGATATTCAAGATCATGTCACAAAACTTCTGATTAAAGACGGAAAGACCGGCGCAGATGTCCTGACTGGCGCTAATGCTGGTCAACGGTTCCTTGAGCCGGGTCTGTTCCTCAAAGATCCTCTTGACCAGATTTCCCTCGGTATGGCCCTGGTACTCGGCACCGCCGGCATGCCGCACATCCTGATGCGCTTCTTCACCGTTCCGACCGCCCAGGCGGCACGCAAGTCTGTTATCGTCGCCATGTTCATCATCGGGACCTTCTACGTCCTCACCACCTTGCTCGGATTCGGTGCAGCCATCAGCCTGACCCCCCAGGGGATCATCTCGGTTGACCCGGGCGGCAACATGGCCACCCTGATGTTGGCAGAGCAGTTGGGTGCCGATATCGCACCTATCATAGGGGATCTCTTCCTGGCATTCCTCTGCTCGGTTGCCTTCGCCACTATCCTGGCGGTTGTGTCCGGCCTGGTTCTGGCTGCGTCTGCTGCTATTGCCCATGACATCTATGTCAACGTCATCAAGGACGGTCATGCAGATCAGCATGAGCAGGTCATGGCTGCCCGCATTACCTCGGTGGTTGTTGGCGCTGTCGGAATTGTTATCGGCCTGCTTGCCGAGAAAGCCAACGTTGCCCATCTGGTTGCCCTGGCCTTCGCCGTGGCCGCTTCCGGCAACCTGCCGGTCGTGGTACTGTCGTTGTTCTGGCGCAAATTCAACACTGCCGGGGTTGTCTCCGGTCTGGTTGTCGGTACGATCGCCTCCATCGGGTTGGTAATGGTGTCACCCAACATGACGTATCCGAAGGTTGTAGCAGCCGGGGCTAAAAAAGTGGTGGCTGCCATGGAGAAAAAGCAGGCTGAGCTTCCGGCTGGAATGATGTTGTCAGAAAAAGACTCCAAAGCCTTGGCCAAGGCCAGGATTGACGAGTTGAAAGACGGCACGTCAATGATGGGTCTTGACAAGCCGCTCTTTAAGCTGAAAAATCCTGGCATCGTCTCCATCCCGCTTGGTTTTATTGCCGCGATACTGGGATGCCTGTTGTTTCCTAATAAGCGTTCTGAAGATATGTTTGACGAAGTCTATGTCCGACAGAATACCGGTCTCGGCATGGCCAAGGCCGTCGAACATTAATCGTCTCATTCTGTTGATTTCTGATATGTGTGATATAGTGGGGATGACTTCGGTCATCCCCTTTTTTTGGTTAAAAAGGCGGTAACATAAAAAACAAGAGGACTTTTCGTGGAAACTGTATCAATTGCCACAGTCGACGGGTATGAACTTTCGGGACTGCGACATGCAGTGATAGAATTACTTGAACCAATTGGTGGCATGTCTGCGTTTATTCGTCACGGAGACCGGGTGCTGCTGAAACCGAATATGTTGTCCGCCAAAGAACCTGATATGGCCGTCACAACACACCCGGCACTGGTACAAGTCGTGGCCGAACTGGTCAGAGAGGCTGGAGGAGTTGCGTTGATTGGCGACAGTCCGGGTTTTGGCAGTTTTCTCCGTGTCGCGGAAAAAACCGGGATGTGTGATGCCGGGCGTAACAGCGGTGCAACGCTGGTTGAATTTAAGGAGGCTGTCGAACTTCAGGGGAGCGGCATGTTCCGGTCAATCCGTCTTGCTCGCGACTATTTCGAGGCCGACAAGATTATCAATCTGCCCAAGTTGAAAACGCATGAAATGATGACCATGACGTGTGCGGTCAAAAATCTGTTCGGAGCGGTTATCGGCACGGAGAAAGCGGGGTGGCATCTGAAGGCGGGAAGTTCACGGATATTGTTTGCCAGGCTGCTGCTTGAAATATACCAGATTAAGAAACCGGTGCTGAATATTGTTGATGCGGTGTATGCGATGGAGGGAAATGGGCCGGGTAGTGGCGACCCGATCAAGCTCGGGTTGTTGATAGCGGGAGAAAATCCCGTTGCGGTTGACGTGATTGCAGGGCGACTGGCCGGAATACCGGCAGAGCTGTTGTATATTGAACGCGAGGCGATCGACGTGGGACTCGCGGGGGCGGTGTTCACTGATATCAAGCTCTGCGGTACACCTATTGAAACCATTCCCAAAGTTTGTTTTAAGCTGCCAGACGGTCTGGATACCCAGTTCGGGCTACCGGACTTCATTGTAAAGGCCCTTAAACTCCACCTTACGGCGTATCCGGCAGCCGATCAAGAAAGCTGTGTATTATGCGGTGTCTGTCGGGACGCCTGCCCTCCAGGGGCAATCAGTATAAAAAAGAGTGGGCTGTCAATTGATAACTCACGCTGCATACGTTGCTGGTGTTGTCGGGAGCTGTGCCCCCATGATGCCATGCAGACTAGCCGTGGGGCACTGTTGAAGGCTTTTCAGAAACTTTCTGGGAAAAACAGCCTATGATTCTTCTTCTTCAGCCCCGAGAGGGATTTCACGGTACGCACGCTCTTCCTCTACACGTTTTGTCTGAGCTTGGATCTTTTCGAGATCAGATTTGCATTTCACGCAATGACGGGTAAAAGGCATAGCCTTAAGCCTGCCAAGAGGAATATCTTCATCACACTCCTCACAAATTCCATACTCACCTTCATCAATACGCAACAGAGCTTCATCTATGCTGTGGATCTTTTCACGCTCACGATCACCGAGTAGCAGTCCGAGTTCCCGATCGCGCTCAGAGGATGCCTGGTCATAGATATCGCCACCGGGCTCAATTGCAGCAACCGCTTCTGTGCCCTTTTTGACCGATTTCCTGATCTCGCGGAGAGCATCCTCTTTCATCTTTTCAAGAATAAACCTGATTTCCTGCCATTTAGAATCCTGGGTTGCCACCTGCGGAGCTTGGGGAGCCGCTTGTTCAACTGCAGCCGGTATCGTTTCCTCCGGGGTCTCAATCGATGGTGATTTGTCCGGTGACACAGCTGTTTTCTTTGTTTTTGCAGCGCTCTTTTTTTCAGGTATCGATACGTTCGGAGTCGCTTTTGCTGCTTTTGTTGTTGTCGCCATGATGTATTGTCTCCGCGTGCTGAATAGAAGTAGCATAGCCTTAAAAAATGGCGGCAAACTATCACAGAAAATGGAGTATTTGTCAAGCACAGTGCACTATGGTGCCGCCGTAGCACGGTTTAAAGTGGTTTGTGATAAGGCGGCTGGAAAAAGTATGGCAAAATCACCCTACACAAAAGATAGAAGCAAAATGACCACGCTGGCAGCGCTATGAGCGAACCGGCGTGGTCATAAGGTGTAACAGAAGCTGAATGGAATGTATTACTTGATAACTACAAACTCATCACGTCTGTTTTTTGCCCATGCGGCTTCATCATTACCGACAACAGCTGGCTTCTCTTTGCCATAGCTGATAGTGGAGAGGTTCTCTGCTTTCACGCCGAGGGTAATCAGATACTTCTGGGCAGATTTCGCACGACGTTCGCCCAGTGCCAGGTTGTACTCAGCGGATCCTCGCTCGTCACAATTTCCTGCGATCTGGATCTTTGCATTAGGGAATGATTTAAGAATGAGTTCGGCGTTTTTAGAGAGAACATCACGGGCATCTTGACGAAGATCCGATTTGTCAAAATCAAAATAAACGGTTTCGAAGGTGTTTTCTACAGCGGCAGGCTGTTCCGCTTGAGGTGTTGTTGCCGGGGCAACTGCCTCCTGGGTTGGTTGTGCTTCAGTGGCTGTTTCAGCCGGTTTGGCTTCTTCAGCCGGTTTGGCAGGCTCAACTTTTTCGACTGCGGCTGGAGGAACTACAGCCTCTTCTTTTTTTACAGCTTCCTTGTTTGCACAACCAGCAGCAAGCAAGGAGACCATGCTAAGGACCGCCAATAATGTTACCATACTTTTCTTCATACTAATCTCCCGTCTCAAGTAAAATAAGGCATATGCCTTGATAAATCGACTTCCAAAATGATTATACATAACAGTTTCCGCATTGCAACTGGTAATATTCAGATTCTTGCATCAATTATATTGCACAGTGGTGTCATCAATGCGTTGACCAAACCGGCTGGAAGTCCGTTTCCCTGCCAGGGGAAACCTTTGTCTGGCCTGATCCGTCGGCGCGCATGACATACACCCCGTTGCCACTGCTCCGCTTCGAGCTGAAACAGATAAGACGGCTGTCTGCTGACCATGAGGGATTTTCGTTATTGCCATCAAAGGTCAGCTGGGTGTCCGCAGACCCATCAGGGGCGATAGTGAATATATTAAAGCCCCCACTGGTCATCCTTGAATAGGCTATCCGGTTGCCATTTGGCGACCAGCGCGGGTTGACGTTATAAGTGCCGGTTGTGGTAAGCCGCCTGACGTTGCTGCCATCGGAATTCATGATAAATATCTGTGGATTCCCGAGGCGATCTGACAAAAAAGCGATCTGTGTGCCGTCCGGAGACCAGGTGGGGTAGAGATCAAGAGCAGGGTTGATGGTCAAACGGGTCGGATGGCTCCCGTCCTTATTAATGGTATAAATTTCAGCATCACCATCCTTGCTGAGCGCCAGTGCAATCTTATTCCCGTCCGGCGACCAACTGGGGGTTATGTTGAGTCCCTTGCGAGTTGAGATAGCTATTTCCGCGGTATGTGACAGGGAGCGCAGAAACAGGTCCGGGTTGCCGCGTTTGTAAGAGGTGAAGATGATCTGCCGTCCATCAGGAGAAAAATCCGGGTTCAGGTTGATAGAGCGGTTTCTCGTCAGGGGAAGCGGATTATGACCATCCCAATCCATGATATAGATTTCCTTGTTGCCTGTCTGAGCTGATACATAGGCGATCCTGGTGGTAAAAACGCCCTTTACGCCGGTAAGTGCGCGCAGAATTTCGTCAGCAAAAGAATGGCTGAACCGCCGCAGGTCCTTTGCCGCACCGAGATAACGCTTTGCGGTAACCAATTTATGAGTGGTGACATCATAGAGGCGGTACTCGATAGTCAGTTGACCGCCCTTCAGGCTGTACTCGCTCAGAACCAGCAGATCGAAGCCGGCACTCTGCCACAATGCAAAATCGGCATCGCCAAGCGACAGATTTAGAGGTGGTGGCTGCTGCAAACGGCTTTCCGCCAGGACGACGCCGGACATATTCAAATCAAACGTGATGACGTCAGAAACCAGTTTCGCTGACCCGGGATCGGGAGAGGCATCAAGTGAATGCGGAGAAGCAACAGCAAGCTTTAGCTGGCGATTACCGGATGCGGTGACCTCAACATAGCCTGATTGAGCATACAGAGCACCTGGAAATACAAGAAGTAACAGAACGAACAGCAATAGTTTCATAATATATCCAATGTGTTATCGTGAAGAACTGTTTGATATACCCTTTGGTTTGAAGATAAAACCATTTTCATACGCGGTCCGGTTCGGAGGTGCGGTAAATTTTTCTTTGGCCAGATCGATTGCCCGCCTGACCGCCAGTTCAAATGCGGCATCACCACTGCTTTGCACGATCCTGAGGCGCGAAAGCGTGCCATCCGCCGCAATAGTGAGCAGCACTGCTACATATGGATTTTTTGAGGAATAGCTGATTGTCTCTTTCAGAGAATCTTCAAGCCGTGACTTGATATAATCTGTATAGCGACTACCCGCCTCAGCACCGCCAGCGCCAGGAACACCAATTTTGGGGGTGCCGCTGTTTTTCACCGCCTTTCGCATCTTTTCAAGGGCAGCTTCTTCGTGCCGGGCTTCGGCTTTTCGCTCCAGCTTTGCCATCCGCTCGTTAAAAGCTGCTTCCGTCTCTGCAGATTCGGGCGGCGCTGACTTCTTGATCTCTTTTGTAATGGTCTTCAAAGAGGGTCGGGAGGGTGGAGGCGCAGTCATTACAGGTGCCGGAGCAGGCTGAGACACTTCTGCTCCCGGTTTGCCAGGTTTTTGTGCAGAACTGCCGGATTGAGGATGGGGGGGCGGCAGATTAACTACATCAACATAGTATGTTTCCTGAATGGTCATTTGTGGAGGAAAGAGCTGTCCCCACCATACCAGTAATAAAAAAACCGCCAGGTGAATGACGGCTGAGGCGATGAAACTGACACTCATGCCGGTGTCAATTCGTGGATTACGTGAGTTCATTATTTTGCAGCCGGTTCTGTCACCATGCCGAGACGCTCGATACCAGCCCCTTTAATGTCAGCCATGGTTCGTACAACTTCACCGTAGGGCACGGTGGAATCTGCTTTCAAAAAAACCTCTTTTTTCGTTCGGGACACAAACATGGTTGAAAGGCGCTCGCGCAGGTCTCCCGCAGGAACCTCGTCTTTATCGATAAAGACCTTGCCGTTCTTGTCAACAGAGACAACTACCGATTCCTCAGCCGGGGTCATGGCTTTGGTATTGGCTTTCGGCAGGTTGACCTGCACCCCCTGCTGCATCATCGGTGCGGTCACCATAAAAATAACAAGCAGTACCAGCATGACATCCACGAGTGGCGTAACGTTTATCTCCGCCATCACAGCACGATTATTGTTATGTCCTCCCATAGCCATGATCTATTTCCCCGCGATATTGCGTTGCACGATATTGAGAAATTCGGTAGTGAAGCTGTCCATCTCATTTATCAGCACGCGAATTTTATGTTGAAAGTGGTTATAGGCCATGACAGCGGGAATTGCAGCCACAAGACCGATGGCGGTAGCTATCAGCGCTTCGGCAATGCCCGGAGCGACTACCGCCAGCGAGGCAGAGCCTGTCTTCCCGATGCCTTCAAAGGCGGTCATGATGCCCCATACGGTGCCGAACAGGCCGATAAATGGCGATGTGGAACCGGTTGTGGCCAGAAAGGTCAGATATTTTTCAAGACGGGTGATCTCTGAATTTGTGGCGCGTCGCAAGGCTCTGGAAACATTTTCAACGCCTCCCAGATCAGTGCTGAGAGCACTGCCGTCGCTCTTGCTGTCGGTCTCGACAACTATTTTCAGCTCTTTGTACCCCTCGTTGAATAACACGGTGAGGGGAGAGTTGGCAAAGCGATCAACCTGTGATGCAATGGCATCAAAGCGCTTTGACTTCCAGAAAAAGTCCATAAAACGTTCAGAATCACCATTGGCACGCTGAACCTGAAAAAATTTGAACAGGATGATGCCCCAGGAAACAACCGAAAACGACAGGAGCAGCATGAGGACGAGTCTGACAACAATGCCGGCGCTGGTGATTATACCCACGGATGATACCTCCGCATACGATTAGAATCTAAAAAAGCTAGTACGATCAAACAGTCAAGTCAAGACAAAACGACAACAGCCACTCATGCTCCCGGCTGTTCCGGCAGCCGGGAGATGACATGGTCAAGTATCGTTACGGCCAACTGGTCTTTGGGCATCAGCCCGCAGTCATTGCTGCTGCCATCCTTGAAAAACAGCTCCGCCCGGTTGGTGTCCACATTGAAACCGGCATCAGCGCAGCTGACGTCATTGGCAACAATCATGTCCAGGTTTTTCTCAACCAGCTTCTTTGTCGCGTTTTCAACCAGCGCATCGGTTTCGGCAGCAAACCCGACCAGAAATGGTCTCGGTCTTGACCCATAATCCATTTTTCCCAGTTCGGAGAGGATATCCGGATTTTTCACCAGTGTAATGATTGCGGAATCGTCTTTTTTCTTTATCTTGGTGCTGTTTCTCAGCTCCGGTCGGTAGTCCGCGACCGCGGCCGCCTTGATGACCACGTCACACGCATCAACGCGTGCCATGACTTCACGCTGCATTTCAATTGCACTTGTAACCGTGACAACCGTAACGCCATACGGTTTTGCTAGAGATGTCGGGCCACTGATCAGCAGTACCTGGGCGCCCCGCCGTTGAGCTGCACGTGCCAGCGCATACCCCATCTTTCCCGAGGAGTAGTTACTGATATACCGGACCGGATCAATTTCCTCACGGGTGGGTCCGGCTGTGATCAGTACCATTTTCCCGGCCAGATCCTTTTTTGTCAGTGCTGCGACAGCACAATCAAAGATAGTCTCCGGCGCGGCCAGCTTTCCTTCCCCTTCCCAGCCACATGCCAGGCTCCCGCTTACCGGGGCTTCAAACAGGTATCCCAAGCGACGCAGTTTTTCTTCATTTTCCTGGTAGATCGGGTTGGTGTACATATTGACGTTCATGGCTGGGGCGAACAATACCGGGGCTTTAGTGGCCATTACCGTCGTGGTGAGCATGTCATCGGCGATGCCTGCGGCAATTTTACCAATGATATTGGCAGTTGCCGGTGCAATAATGAAAAGATCAGCCCGGTCAGCAAGTGAGATATGTCCGATTTCCTGCTCTGCGATCAAATCAAACAGGGCAGTATGAACAGGATTCGCCGAAAGGGTTTGAAAGGTAAGCGGTGCAATGAATTCCTGTGCCGCATGCGTCATTATAACATGGACATCTGCACCAGCCTTGGTCAAGAGCCGTGTCAGTTCAACTGCTTTATAGGCGGCAATTCCTCCGCTTACGCCAAGAATTATTTTTTTATTTCCAAGCATACAGTGGTCCGCCTCAGAAATAGGGATTACAGTTTTTTTCATGCCCGATGGTCGTGTGCGGGCCATGTCCAGGGTAGGCAACCACATCATCCGGCAGCGAGAACAGCTTGGTACGGATTGATTCAAGCAACTGTTCGTGCGAACCACCGGGAAGGTCTGTCCGTCCTATTGAGTCGGCAAAGAGCGTGTCACCGGTAATTACTTTCCGCTGGTTCTCAAAATAAAGGCAGCAGCCACCCTGGGTGTGCCCAGGTGTGTGGAGGACTTTCAGGCGGTTCATGCCAAAGAAAATATCCATGCCGTCAACCAGATAGGAATCCGCTTCCGGTGAATTTTCACCCGGTAAACCATATTTATGGGCAATCTCAGCCGAATGGCTCAACAGTGGCGCATCTGCCTTGTGAATCAAAAGCTGTGCTCCAAAGGCTTCCACTGCCTGGCGGTTTCCTCCCACATGATCGAAATGGCCGTGCGTATTGATGATGGTATGTATCTTCAGCCCATGCTTCTCCACCAGGCTGATAATCAGATCAACATCGCCTCCCGGATCAACAACAATTCCTTCATGAGTCTGTGCGCATGCGACGACGTAGCTGTTAACTGACAGTGGCCCAACAACAATTGACTCGAATATCATAGGTATCTCTCGCATCACGCTATTCCGGAACGTGCCGTAACCGGGTAAATAAGAAACAGTTCGCTGTTATTGACATCCGTAGCGTACATGCTACACTCGCACGGCAACATAAAGCAACCACTACGGAGATAGAAAGATGAAAATAGCAGTTGTTGAAAAAGAAAGCTGCATCAGTTGTGGCCTGTGCATTTCAACCTGTCCGGCCGTTTTCAGGTTTGACAGCTCGGGGAAATCTGAATGTTTTGATCCTGCAGGGGCTCCCGAAGCCGAGATCCAGAGTGCGATTGATGGTTGTCCCGTCCAGTGTATCAGCTGGGCGTAAATCCGAATACAAGGAGCTATACATTATGGAACGTTGGATCTGCACTATCTGCCAGTATGTTTATGACCCCGCCGTTGGTGACCCGGATCGCGGAATTGAGCCAGGGACATCATTTGAAGCACTGCCCGATGACTGGTGCTGTCCGCTTTGCGGGGCCGGCAAAGATGTTTTTGAGAAAGAATAAAAAAAATCGGGGCGGGCTATCATGCCCGCCCCACCGTTGCACATAGCGATTATTTTTTATCTGCTGCCTTTATAATATCGACTACCGTTTCGCCGGCTTTTATTTCTACACGCCAGATCAGGCCGCACGCCCCACACTCTTTGACCGGTGAATGTTCGGCAGAAAAACCGTTTGAATGCATATCAATATCAACTTCCGTCCGACTGCCGCAGTTCGGGCACTTCATGGTGCTACCTCCAGGAATATTCTCATTTATTACATCACGTTCATGCCAAATCCGGCAAAATAGTAATTATTGCACTAAATAATCCCTCTAGATCATCACGCGTCATATCACCCATGTGGGCAATACGGAACGTTTCTCCTTTAATTTTACCGTATCCGTCGTCAAAAGCAAATCCGGCTTCTCCCAAATTCTTTTTCAGGGAGGCCAGATCAATGCCGCGGCTGTTTCGGCTGCAGGTCAGCGTCTGTGAACGGTACGCGGCGGCAGGAAATGATTCAAAGCCACGATCCGTCAGCCACCCGCGCACGAAACCGGCAAGATCAGCGTGGCGGGCCCAGCGATTTTCGAGCCCTTCCGCAAACATGCGCTGGAGCTGACAATCAAGCGCGTAGATTAAGGAAATGCAAGGGGTCGAAGGAGTATTGTTCTTTGCGTCGTTGGCTGCGAACTCCATAAAATCAAAATAATATCCGCGGCCCTCCATGCCGGCTGCCCGCTGAAGTGCTTTCTCGCTGGCGGTAAATACCGCCAGGCCGGGGGGAAGAGCAAACGCCTTCTGTACCCCGAAGATACAACTGTCAATCCCGAGCTCGTCAACCGGAATCTTGAGGGCGCTCATTGATGAAACCGTATCGACAATAAACATGACATCGGGGAACTGGCGCATAACCTCAGCAATCTCCGGTAGAGGCGACATTACTCCGGTGGAGGTCTCATTGTGGATCATGGTCATGCTGTCATATTTACCGGTAGCAAGAGTTTTTTCAACCATTTCAGCGGTAACAGGGGTTCCCCAGTCAAAGCGGATGGCATCTGCCTGTTTACCGCAGCGGAGTGTGACATCGTGCCACTTGTCAGAAAAAGCCCCATTGCAAAAATTGGCGCAGCGTTTTCCAACCAGATTGCGAATGGCGCCCTCCATAACGCCGAAGGCGCTGGACGTTGCCAGAAAAACCTTGCCATCCGTGAACAACAGTTTTTTTAAACCGGAGGTGACACGGCCGTGGAGTTCAGCGTACTCTTTCATGCGATGGCCAATCATGGGTGAAGCCATTGCCTTTAAAATATCGGGATGAACCTCAACCGGTCCGGGTATAAAGAGTTTCTTGTGCATTGATTTTTCACTCCGACACGGGGAATTAGTGGATTGTAAGCGTCGTGTAACGCTATCAAATAGAGGGGATAAAGTCAAGATTCTGCTGGGTTTTAGAGTAAAAAGCAGGGTGGATGCGGCGTAAACAGGTGTAATTTGCAATTGACGGTAGTGGACACTGGCTGTATAGTGACCCGATTAAGAGACATTTCACCTGTACAGAGGAGCGGTCCCATGTTGAAGAAAATTTTATTGTTGGCCTTGACCTTTTGTGTGCTGTCAGTTGTAGGCGCCGGTGCGGCCGAAACCAAAAACATCAAATTCACCTTCAAATACGCCGATCCCGTAGTGTTTAGCCACGAATTTCACCTGAAGAAATACAATAATAATTGCAGAATGTGCCACGATGCGATCTTCAATTTGAGAGATAAAAAACATTATACCATGGCCGAAATGGAGAAAACCAAATCCTGTGGTGCCTGTCATAGTGGCGTAAAGGCATTCAGTGTCGCCAGCGACAAGGACTGTACCCGATGCCATACCGGCAAGCCGCAAAATGTTTCATATCCTGTGAAATCCGTTGGTCCCGTCCTCTTCAGCCATACGCTGCATATTGCCAAAACAGGTGGGTCATGCAAAGCATGTCATAATGGTAAAATCATTACCGGCAAGACAAAAACGGTAACGATGGCTGAAATGGAAAAAGGGCGTACCTGCGGTGCCTGCCACAACGGAAAACGCGCCTTTGCTGTAACGGCAAATTGTGATCGCTGTCACAAGACACTCAAGCCCAAAGAGATTACATTTAACATAAAAGGTGTGACACCGGCCACGTTCAGCCACACATTCCATACCGGGGTGTACAGCTGTAAAGATTGCCATACCAAAACATTCCCCTTTAAAGCTGTGGTCGGAAAGTCCACCATGGCCGATATGGCCAAAGGCAAGTCCTGCGGTACCTGTCACAACGGCACCGATGCCTTTGCAGCAACCGGTGATTGTAATAAGTGCCACAAAGGCATGAAGCCGAAAACATTAACATTTAAAGATGGCAACGGCACCATTGTTGGGTACTTCAGTCATGCGTTTCATACCGAAATGTATAAATGCAACGATTGCCACACAAAGATATTCCCCTATAGCAGTGCCAAGCGCTTCACAATGAAGATGATGGAAACCGGGAACGCATGCGGTGCCTGTCACAATGGCTCTACTGCCTTTTCCGTCAAGGGAGACTGTCTGAAATGCCACGGTAAACAGTCCTAACGGGGAGTTAAGTTTCACAATCTGATAGTTCAGGTTCATACGGGGTGGCAGACAGTGGTTTGCCACCCCTTTTTTACGCCTTTGAGTCTTTTCAGGTAATAAATACGCAGATAATGTTGCTGTTCCGTGTGACACGAAAATTGAAACGACTCTGCCGCCCGGATAAAATTACCGGATCAGCAACGCCTCAATAACCACTGCCCGTGTATACAGTATACAACTATTCAAATAATTCATTGATTTTGTCACCTCTCTAGTGTATAGACAAAACGTTTGGTGTATACACTTTGTATACAGCTGCTCTTCTCCCCATTTCAACTACTCCAAAATTTCAGCATATTCATATACTACCACATGGAGGATTCATTAATGTTGAACAAATTGTGTCGTCTCATCCCTGTAGCGCTCCTGTTTATGGCGATTGCTTTCCCGGCGGGCGCAGAACAGGGCATGGCCATTGATCCTGCCACCTGTCTGGGGTGCCACAGCAACAAGATTTCAATTCAGGCTTTTGCCGCTTCCGTCCATGGCAAAAACGGCTGTACCAGTTGCCACGTGGATATTACTGATCTCGCCAAACATATGCGAAAGGAGATCAAGGTTCAGAAGGTCCAGTGCGAACGGTGCCACAAAAAACAGAATGCAGAGCACTACTCAAGTGTACACGCTGAAAATGGTATTACCTGTGCGGAGTGTCATACTGACATCCATACCCATAAGCCGTGGAAAAATGACAAGCGTATTGCTGTTGCAACGTGCATCAAGTGCCATGATAAGGAAGCGGTCTACCAGAAGTCGATCCACGGCAAGGCTGTTGCAGCCGGCAATATGGATTCAGCTGCTTGCGAGGACTGCCATAACCTTCACGACATCCAGAAAGTGGGCACGGATCACAAAGGAAGAGAATTCCATACCAAGGTCTGCCTGAAGTGCCACAGCGATGAGAAGATGATGGCCCGGAACGGCGTCACCACTGTGGCGGTCAAATCCTACATGGAGAGCTATCACGGTAAGAATTACCGTCTTGGGTTCCCCGATAAAGTAGCGGGATGTGCCGATTGTCATACCGCGCACTCCGTATTGCCGAAATCGGATCCGCAATCCAGCGTCAATCCGGCAAACCTTGTCAAGCAATGTGCCCAGTGCCATAAAAAGGCAACGCCTCTTTTTGCCGAGTTTTATGCACATGGCGAGATGACAGACCGTGAAAAATATCCGATTCTGTACTACACGTTTATCGCAATGACCGGACTGCTGCTTTCCACGTTTGCCGTATTCTGGGTTCACACCCTGCTATGGATGTTCCGCGGTTTTGTTGAAAATCGTGAGAAAGCCGACAAGTTGGCATCGGGAGAATACTGCCACCATATCATCCCCGAGGCACACAAGCAGTATCGGCGTTTCAACCGGCTTCACATCTTCCTGCATCTTTTGGTGATCACCAGCTTCCTGCTGCTTTCGTTGACTGGCTTGCCGCTCAAGTTCAGTACCCAAACGTGGGCAATTGCACTCATGAACCTGTATGGCGGCTCGGCAAATGCCGGTATTCTTCACCGTATCGGCGCTGCAATCACATTCGTCTATTTCGGTTCTGCTCTTGTCATGAGCATCAACTTTCTGTTCATCCGGAAAGATATCAAAGGTAATCCGCTTCAGCGCCTGTTCGGTCCTGATTCACTTTGCTTCAACCTGCGCGATATCAAGGATGTATATAACATGGTCAGATGGTTCTTCTTCAAGGGGACAAAACCGACCTTTGAGCGTTGGACCTACTGGGAAAAATTTGACTTTGTTGCGGTCTTCTGGGGTATGTTTGCCATAGGTGGCTCCGGCTTGATGCTCTGGTTCCCCGAATTCTTCGGCATGTTCCTGCCGGGATGGGCGTTCAACGTGGCAACTATTGTCCATTCGGATGAAGCGCTCCTGGCTACCGGCTTTATCTTCTCGGTCCACTTCTTTAACACCCACGGACGCCCCGAGAAGTTCCCGATGGACTTCGTTATCTTTAATGGCCAGATTGCCAAAGAAGAAATGATTGAAGAGCGTGGTGACCAGTGGAAACGTTATGAAGAAGAGGGTATCACCGAAAAATTTGCCTGCAAGAAAACCAGTGGTGTCGTCTATGACTTCCTGGTCAAGGGTTTCGGGTTTACCGCGCTCTTCATCGGCCTCAGCCTGCTGGTTCTAATGATTATAGCCATCATGGGAGGCGGCGGACACTAGTCCATACCGTAATCGGATGAAAAATTAAAAAGGCCGCACCTCATACAGGTGCGGCCTTTTTAATTTTGTAGGTAAATATGAATAACTTTTTATTTGACAAATGCATCCAACAACTTCAAATATACACGAGGAATACTTTACTTAATTAGTGCGATACAGGAGTGCGGCATGAAGCAGAAAGAACCGAGCGTCTATAGATATTTGATGAACCCGACCAGCATAATTGGGGCCGTGCTGGCGCTTATTGCCACCCTGCTTATTGTGATGTTTCTTGTCTTGGAGGCTATGTCCAGTTTAGAGAGCCCATATATCGGCATATTTGTGTACTTTGCATTTCCCGCTATGTTGATTTGTGGCTTGTTGCTTATTCCGGTCGGGGCCTGGCGAGTGAGAAAAAAGTATCGCAAGGATCCTGAAGCCGGCATTCCCCCCCTGCCACGACTCGACCTCAACGACCCGAACAAGCTGAAACTGACGATATTTTTTGTTCTGGCTTCTGTCGTTTTTGTCTTGATCGTCGGTACCGCAGCCTTAAAAGGGTACGAATTTTCCGAGTCCACAACCTTCTGTGGCGAACTGTGCCATGTGCCGATGGAACCGGAATACACCGCTTGGAAAAACTCTCCCCACGCCAAGGTAAAATGCGTTGAGTGCCATGTCGGTCCGGGAGCCCAATGGTATGTAAAAGCAAAGATATCGGGCATGCGCCAGTTGTGGGTGATGGTTAACCATTCGTGGCCGACGCCGATCCAGACCCCAGTTGAGAACCTTCGCCCCGCCCGTGCTACCTGCGAACGGTGCCACTGGCCCGAGAAGTTCTACGCCGGACGCCAGAAAATTTTCTACCACTATGCTCCAAACGAGACAAATACCCCCCGCGAAATCAATATGCTGATCAAGATCGGCGGGACTCCCAAGACCCCTAATGCCATGGGCATTCACTGGCATATTGGCCGCGAGGTCGAGTATATTGCCGGAGACAAGAAACGACTGTCGATTCCATATGTTGCGGTTAAAGGGCCCGACGGGAAAATAACGGAGTATATGGATCCTGCAAAACCGCTGTCGAAAGAAGAGATAGCCAAGGCCGATAAGCGCCTGATGGACTGCATAGACTGTCATAACAAGCCGACCCACATCTACCATTCTCCGAGTGAAGAGATGGACCAGCATTTTGCCTCCAATACCATCGACATCACCATCCCCTACCTGAAGAAGGTAGCGGTTGATCTTTTGGAAAGACACTACTCAACGACGGAAGAAGCTGTTGCGGCTATTGAGGCCGGTATTAAGGAGTACTATGCCAAAAATTATCCTGAAGTCGTTGCCAAGAAAGGGGCGGCATTGACGAAGGCTATTTCAGAAATACAGGGAATTTACAAACGCAACTATTTCCCCCTGATGAAAGTGTCATGGAGCACCTATCCAAACCATATTGGGCACTTCTATTCTCCTGGCTGCTTCCGTTGCCATGATGGCAAGCACACGTCTCCCGAGGGCAAAGTGATCTCCAAGGATTGCAATCTCTGCCACGTACTGCTGGGGCAGATCCAGGAAAATGTTCCCAAGGGAAAACCGGTTACAAATTTTGTCCACCCGGTTGACATTGGTGATGAACTTTACAAAACCAATTGCAGCGAGTGCCATGCCGCCGGAGGCCATGATATTGCCGGAGGCGGTGAAAATAAGTAACCATGACCGCTAAACAGCAAAGCCCCCGGGAAATCCGGGGGCTTTGCTGTTTGTTAAGCTCCTACCATCTGTCGTCTACAATTCTTCGAATTCCTCTTCGATAGGCATGGTTTCCGCTTCGTTACCCGCGTCATCTTCGGCCGCCTCATCCAGAAGCTTTTCTAGAAACCGCTTGTTGTCAGAGATGGTTGTGCGGACCTGTGAAAGCAGCGTGTCAAGATCGTCTGTCACATCCGGCATTGTGCCTCCCCTATTTTCTCAGCAAGTCCAGGTAGCGTTCGGCGTCCTTGGCAGCCATGCAGCCGCTGCCGGCCGAGGTGATTGCCTGACGGTAGGTAAAATCCTGTACATCTCCGGCAGCAAAGACCCCTTCGACACTGGTGGCGGTCAAATTTCCTTCAAATCCGCCACATTTTGTGCGGATATAGCCATCCAGCATTTCCAATTGTCCCTCAAAAATGGTCGTATTCGGCGAGTGGCCGATCGCGATGAATATCCCGTGCAGCGCCACATCCTTGGTGGACCCGCTCCGGTGGCGGATGCGCATCCCGGTTACACCACTGGCATCTCCCAGCACCTCGTCAAGCTGATGGTTCCATTCTATCGTGATATTTCCCCCCTTGGTTTTCTCGATCAAGCGGTCAGCCAGTGTCTTTTCGGCCCGAAATTCTTCACGGCGGTGCACTACGGTAACATGCCGGGCAATATTTGAAAGGTAGAGCGCCTCCTCGACCGCCGTGCTCCCGCCGCCGACCACCGCAACATCCTTGCCGCGGTAGAAGAACCCGTCGCAGGTTGCGCAGCCGGAAACTCCCTTTCCCTTGAAAGCTGTTTCGGAGGGGAGACCGAGATACATGGCCGATGCACCGGTAGCGATAATCAAGGCATCGCAGCTGTAACTGGCCGAATCTCCCTGCAGCAGGAACGGGCGCTGCTTCAGATCGGCCCGGGTAATATGGTCGTAAATAATCTCCGTGTTGAAGCGCTCGGCATGCAGCCGCATCCGCTCCATCAATTCCGGGCCTTCAACCCCCGCATGGTCACCCGGCCAGTTATCAACTTCGGTGGTTGTTGTCAGCTGTCCGCCCGGCTGCAGACCGGCAATCAATACCGGATTAAGGTTAGCGCGTGCGGCGTAGATGGCGGCAGTATATCCGGCCGGGCCGGCGCCGATGATAATAAGTCGGTGATGAATCGGTTCCATGTTTCCTCCTGAAAAAGTGTTGACGAACTGTACCAGTAAACCGGGCGCTTGCCAAGTATGTTTGACCGGTGTCAAGCCATCTGCTAGTATCACGAATATAACGGAGGAGTACGACCAATGGAGCTTACCGACCTTATATCCGATGCGTATGATCGTCTTAAAAAGCGTGTCCGCCGCAGCGAGCTGATCTATTCGCACTATTACAGCGAGCAGCTGGGAGTCCCGCTTTATTTCAAGTGCGAGAACCTGCAGCGTACCGGCTCTTTCAAGATCAGGGGGGCGCTCAACTTCATGACCTCCCAGCCGCGGGAGAAATTGCAGCATGGTGTCATAACCGCATCAGCCGGCAACCATGCCCAGGGAGTTGCCTTTTCTGCCGATCTGCTCGGTGTCGCCGCAACCGTGTATATGCCCGAGATAACTCCACCCCAGAAAGTCCAGGCCACCCGTGACTATGGCGCCGAGGTCGCATTGACCGGCCGGAACTTTGATGAAGCCTGCGCTGCGGCTGTCGCCGCGCAACAGCACAGTGGGGCACTGTTCGTGCACCCCTTTGATGACGAACTGGTCATGGCGGGGCAGGGGACCATTGCCCTCGAGATACTGGAGGAGTTGCCCGACGTGCGCAACATCATCATCCCGGTCGGTGGCGGTGGCCTGATTGCCGGTATGGCGGCGGCGCTGCGCCAGCGTTCACCAAAAATCCGCATCATCGGGGCCGAATCAACCGCCGCCCCGTCCATGTCGGCCTCCTTTGCCGCCGGAAAACCGGTTGAGCAGCCGGTATCCGTGACGCTGGCCGACGGCATTGCCGTCAAACTCCCCGGAGCGAAGACGGTGCCGGTGATCTGCGAACTGGTCGATGAAATTGTCCAGGTTGAGGAGGAGGATATAGCCCTGGCGATCGTTTCTTTGCTGGAGAAGACCAAAATGCTGGTAGAAGGGGCGGGAGCGGTCACATTGGCGGCGGTATTGAATCACCGGATTCCTGATATTCAGGGGAAGACCGTCTGTCTGTTGTCCGGTGGAAATATCGATGTCAAGACCATTGCCCAGGTAGTGGAGCGGGGCCTGATTGCGGGAGGGCGTTATCTCAGGCTGATCGTCGAACTGGATGATCACCCCGGGGCGCTGGCGACACTGGCCGAGAACATTGCCGCAACACGCGCCAATATATTTCACATCACCCACGACCGACGCGCCAAATCGCTTGCCATCGGCCGGACCGATGTCTCTCTGGAGCTGGAGACACGGGGATATGAGCACATCAGGGAGATTGTCGGTTATCTGGAAGGGAAGGGGTACAACCTGACGGTTGTGTAGCGGCAAAATCACATGGATAATCAGTTACAACAACTGTTTGCAAGAGGATCAGAATTATTGCAGACAGGGAATGCCGCCGGGGCGTTGGTATGTTTTGAGGCGGCACGGGATATCGACCCATCAAATGTGACGCTGCTTCTGCATGCCGGGGCAGCGTTGCATGATCTGAAGCGTTATGACGAGGCGGTTACCTCTTACAGAAAAGCAATAGAGATCGCGCCGGGTGTGGGCGAAATTCATAATAATCTCGGGAATTCCCTGATGGCCCTCGGCCGTTTTGCAGAGGCGGCTGACAGTTTTACAAGAGCATCTGCGTTTCTTACTTCATCGCCCGTGCCGCTGACTGCGCGAGCCACGGCCCTGCAGGCGCTCGGTGAGGTCGCCGAAGCCGAGACCGATTGCCGTAAGGCTCTACTGATCGATCCTTTCTTTGCTGCAGCCCACTGGAATCTCGCCCTGAATCTGCTGCTGCTGGGGCGATACGCTGAAGGGTGGCAGGAGTACGAATGGCGCTGGCGAAAGCCGGATTTCACCTCCCCATGCCGCCATACGGATGTCCCGCTGTGGGATGGTTCTCCGCTCCATGGTAGCACCATCCTGCTGCATGCCGAGCAGGGTTTCGGTGACGCTATCCAGTTTGTGCGCTATGCGCCGCTAGTGGCGCAGCGTGGCGGCAGTGTGGTCATAGAATGTCACCCCCAACTCGTACAGCTCATGCAAGCTGTGAGAGGGGTTCAAGGCGTTTTCCCATTCGGAGCGCCTCTGCCGCCATTCAGCTGTCAGGCCCCGCTGCTTTCACTCCCCGCTATATTCGGGACAATACTGCAGAGTGTTCCGTCTCGTTGCCCATATATTGCCATACGCGATGAGTATCGGAAAAAATGGGCGGCGCTCATATCTACTTCGGCGTCCCTGCGTGTCGGACTTGTCTGGTCCGGCAAGAGTTACCCCGATCCGCTCCGCTCCTGCAGATTGGCAGAGCTTGCTCCTCTGGCACTACCCCATAATGTCACATTTTACTCTCTTCAACTGGGAGCTGGATCAGAACAGGCCATATCTCCGCCCTCCGGCATGGCACTGATCGATCTGACGGACCAGATACATGACTTTGCAGACACTGCAGCTCTGATTGAGCAGTTGGATCTGGTAATCAGTATTGATACGGCAGTTGCTCACCTGGCCGGGGCGCTGGGGAAACCGGTCTTGCTGATGCTTCCGTTTGCACCGGACTGGCGTTGGCTGCTTGAACGCAGTGACTCACCCTGGTATCCGACTATGCAGATTTTCCGACAAAAACAGCCTGGAGATTGGAGCGCCGCTATTATTAATGTGCAGGCCGCAGTTGAAACATTTTCGTTCCGCAATAAAAAATCCTTTGAGATGGCCCCAAAGGATTCGTTTTGAAAATGAAGCGATAAGATTTTGATCTATTGAGCCGAATTTGTTCTCAAGCCTGCGGCGATGTTGAAATCGATATCTATAACGATACCCAGCTTCTCCGGGTCGGGGAAAGCCAGTACCTCGAACAAACGCTTGTCGATGAAGATGCTAAGATTAAGAATATCTTCACGCAGATTTTTGGGAAGAGGGTTTTCCGGGTCAGACAGCTCCGCTTGAAAAAAGCTCCAGATCTTTTGATTAAACTTAACCGCTTCCAGCAGCTTCTGGTCACGATCGGGAGCGCCCCAGTTCTCTTTGACACTTTTCAGCATAAGACCCGCTCTGGAAAGAACCGAAGCCTCAAGCTCCCGTCCGCTCAAACTTTCCTTCTGGATTGCTGTATAGGCATTAACCGAGTTTTGTTGCATTGCTAATTAGCTCCTCTTCGTAGGAAATCAGTTTTTTTGCTATTTTCAGAGCAGGATAAAACTTGGAATCGAGAATATACGCGCTTATCTGGGAAATCAAGTCATTTGTACTCGGAGCGGCGGCGAGGATATCCCGAGCCAAATCCCAGTACACCTGAGCAAGTTCCGAAGTCAAGCCAGCGCCAATGTACATCAATTGGACAGCCAGATAGATTTTTTTGCACGGGGTAGTTGCTTCAACTTCGGCCAGAATGTCTTTCTGCCTAAGAAGCGGCACCTGATTTTCTATCTGCAAATGAGCAACCGTATGACCGTTCTTGATCACTGCACCGGCCAAAATAACCCGTTCTCCCGGTTTCAATGTCAGCACCAAAGACATGTCTAGGTCCCCAACACTGAATTGGTCATGGTTTCCTGCACCAAGCTTATTTGACTGGAAATGGCATCAAGCTGTTTTGCTGCGGCGTTAACATGAGAATGAATCGCATCCTGGGGCAGGGAGGGAGCCTGTATGGTACCATCTTGGCCGCTAACCAGATTTTCCCACATATGTTTAATTTTCCCATACAGAGGGGGAGGAGGAGCCGGTATCATCATGCTTTGAAGCTGATTTCTCAGCGACGAGTAGTTCATTAACTGTTCCATTCGCCCCCTGTCTTCAACAGGATACGGGGGGTAATTCTTTACAACCACATCCAACGTAGTCTTCATCTTTTCTGTGATGGTATTGGCTGCAGTAAGCCCGGCACTTGTCTGGCGAAGATTAGAAGCCAGCGCGTTTAGGATATCGGAAGTATTGCCGATCCTCTTCAATGTATCGACCGTATTTTGTGGCAGATCCACTTTGATTGATACAGTATCTCCCCCAACTGCTTGGACAACCTCTGCCGTGTTGCCTTTACCGGCGTTCAGCAGCTGTGACGACGATTTTGGAACCAAGGCCTGCTGGGCACCGGCCTGTTGTAATTGAGTCGCCGCCGTAACAGCCAGTCGTTGATCGTTACCATCTATTATCATAATCAGTACCCCCTGAAGCTGAAATACGCAAACGGGGAGAGGTTTCCCTCTCCCCGCTCAGGTGTAATGTTTCGCCTTCTTCAGTTAATCCTAGAAGAGTTTCAGGACGGACTGAGCTGCCTGCGAAGAGAGGCTCAGGGCGGTGGTGCCCAGAGACTGGCGGGTCTGCAGTGCCAGCATGTTGGCGCCTTCCTGGTTCATATCGGCCAGGGTCAGGTTATCAGCACCGGTCTGAAGGGTGTTGATCATGCTGTTAGTGAAGTCCTGACGAGTGGTGATAATGGACAGGTTACTGGCCAGGGTGGATGACTGGGTACGCAGTGACGTCAGGGCGGTGTCCATGGAAGTCAGTGCAGAGGTTGCCCCAGCAGCAGAACTAATATTAGCAGTACTGATCGACAACGAAGTTGCGTCTGCTTTAAACCCGTTGATTGTCAGATTAGAATCACCGGTTTTCTGGCTAAACTCGATCGAGAGGGTGCCAGCTGTCAACAGATTGGTGCCGCGGTAGGTTGAGTCGCTGGCTAGTGTCGTAATCTGGCTGGTAATCGCCAAAAAC
The DNA here is from genome assembly GCA_021781535.1 of Deltaproteobacteria bacterium. GTDB lineage: Bacteria > Desulfobacterota > Desulfuromonadia > Geobacterales > Pseudopelobacteraceae > JACRCG01. The sequence continues at coordinate 38,671 of JAJXWO010000001.1, forward strand.
TGGGTTTGATACGTTGCTTGCTGCAGAGTATCATTGGTGGCAGCGGAAGCGCTGGCAAGACCTTTGGCGGACTGGATCAGGGCAGTAATAGCCGAGATGCCGCTATTGGCGGCCTGGATGGTCTGAACCGCTTCGCTCATGCCGTCTTTGCGGTCATTGAGGTCACTGGCACGGTTGGTTGCTGCCTGGGCAGCAAAGAAGTTGGTCGGGTTATCAAGTGCCGAGTTGACTTTCTTGCCACTGCTCAGACGATTCTGGGTTGTAGTAACTTGTGAAGCTGTTGACTGGAGAGCAAGGAGGTTGTTCCTCATGCCTGCGGTAAGGGAGATATCTGAGATTGCCATGGTGGTGCTCCTTTCTGGGGTGTACCGGTTTTATTCCGGTTGCGCTTTCTGCGCTTAGTATTGATATCGTCTCTGCAGAAAAATACTTTAGTAAAAATATTATATTTTTTCTTGCACCGCATCCAGCCTGCTTTTCCACGCATCTGCACGTTGCTGTTGCGGCATCAGATAAGGTATTTCAGCCGGTATATTCTTAACTGCCGTGGAGAACAGCCCCGGTAGAGAGAGCAATGAAACCTGAAGGTCACAGACCGGCAGTAGTTCGCCATGCGCTACGATCTGACTGACGCAGCGGATTGAGGCTATCAATGTCGCCATGGGGGGCTGGCAGCTTACGATTACCCGGTACCCGGCTTCGGCAAGCAATGGTAGAAAGCGGGAAAATTGGATTGTATCGCCGTAACCCTGCTCACAGTGTACCAGAACCGTTGAACCGGCAGGATGTGTACCCAGTGTGTTCCTATGCAACATCGGCCATGGTGGAAGCACGTCCGGAGAAAGGCGTTTCAATCGCCATTCCAAATGTCCCCATGCTTCGGAATAGTTTTCTATTGCCAATAGCGAATATGCCAGATTCAAGTGTCCGGCTACATGTTCAGGATCAAGTTCCAGAACGTGCCGAAAGACGTCTGCAGCTTCCAGATCTCTGCCAAGCAGCGACAGGGCAGCACCGACATCAAGATGATCATCGGGAGTAGCGCCACTCCGGTTCACCTTATAAAGCTTGTTTTTCAGAAGCTGCTCCAGCCTGGAACGTTCCTCGGAAACATGAAGATCCGGCTCAGCCTGGTTTAGTTTGGGATTGTATACATGACCGCCAAAGCGCCTGGAGAGCCGGTCGGTCACCTCACGGATAACGGAATCCCAATCTTCGAAATCCGGTTGTCGGAATATCTCGACCTCAGGATACCAGAGGCTGTACTTTCGCCCCGGTGACCAGCGCCAGTCAGCCACATGGGACAGGAGTACCCAGGTTGGTCGACCGGTAGCAGCCGCGAGGTGCGCAATCGACGTATCGATGGATATGATCAGGTCGAGATTGGCCATCAAAGCGGCAGTATCTTCAAAATCCCGAATATGACTGGTGAGATCAATCACTTTTTTATCATATACTTCGGTAGCGTCCATCTGCAGATTCACAAAGATAATACCCTTTAAATCAAAAAGCGGCGCAAGCGCTGTGAAGGGACAGCTCCGTTTGCAATTAAGAGGATTGTCCTGCCGTCCTGACCAGGCAACGCCGACTCGAAACTCGGGATGGACAGGCATTACATCAATGTCATTCACACGGCGGCGTAACGCAGTTGCAACCGTATCCATCAGCGCAGGCCAGTCCCCCGGTGATGGCTGCCTGAAAAGTCTCATGCCCGGATACCAAGGGCTATCCTCACGCTGGCACAACCATCGCCATTCGGCAACGTACGGCAGCACAACCCACGTTTGCACGCCGAGTGCCCCCGCCAGATGAGCAGTAACGGTATCGATGGTAATAACCAGGTCAAGATTTGCCATGAAGGCTGCAGTATCGGCAAAATCATTGATTTGATGCGTAAGATCAATAAGCTCACAATCAGAACTGAACTCTTTGAGCTGTTCCGCTCCCATCCCGACCTGCAGCGCATAGAATTCAACGCCGGGAACAGCCCACAAGGGCGCAAACATTTGTAATGGGCAGGAGCGTTTGCGGTTCAGCACCTGACTCTGTTTTGCAAACCAGACCAACCCCACCCGATATTTAGTGGATGGCCCCAGACGGCGGTGCCAGGCCTCAACATCGGCTGGCTCAGCGACAAGATAAGGTACCTGTGACGGAATAGTCTCAGGTGTTGTACCGAATACAAGAGGAAGAGACAGCATCGGCAGGTGGCAGTCAAAAAAGGGGAGATCATTGCCAGCCACCACTACCTCGGCAACGCCGGAGATGGAATGTAGCAGCCGCTTCAATGCCGACACCTGACATTCAACAATGACCCGGCCGCCGCGTTGGACCACCAAAGGGACGTAGCGCGCAAACTGAATGGTATCGCCAAAGCCCTGCTCGGCATGTAACAGAATCGTCTTGCCATTCAGCGGGGAGCCATCCCAGCGAGGCTGTTCAAATCCGCGTTCCGGCACCGGGTTTGATTTTTTAAAGCGCCACTCTGATTCCCACCAGCCATCCAGATAGTTGCCGGCGGCAAGAAGTGCCATGGACAAATTCCAATGCCCCTCTGCATAGTCAGGTTGTATCTCAATTAAGTGATGAAGTACGGCAGATGCATCTTCAAGCTTCCCCTGCGCTATCAGTGCCACTCCCAGGTTATTCAGAACCGTTGCCCGTTCCGGTTCCAATGCCAATGCTTTACGATAGAGCCGTTCTGCATTATCAGGCTGTTCAATACATTGATAGACATCCCCCAGCATATTTAACACTGTAACACGGTGCGGCTCCAAGGCCAGCGCCTGCTGGTAGGCGGTTATCGCCTCAGGATAGCGTTCTTCAGCCTGATGGATTTCACCCACCCCCTGAAAGGCATCAACAGATGACGGATCAATCTCCAAAGCGGTCCGGAAATGCATAAAGGCCGCACTAAAATCATGCTGAGTCTTGCAGATTTCGCCGAGTGCAAGGTGCGCCGGAGCGAAACCGGCCACCAGTTCAAGAGCATGTTCAAAGCAGCGCTGTGCATGGCCCTGTTTGCCCAGCGAAATATAGGCATTACCCATATTGTGCACGGCCTGCATGTAGTCCGGCTTGAGCAACAATGCTCGCCGGTAACAGTCAATTGCCTCATCATGGTGCCCCAACGCATCAAGCGCAACCCCATGGTTGCAATGGACCTCGGCATCATCCGGCTTCTGCGTAGCAGCCGCTGCAAATAGACGTTCCGCCTCAGCAATATTACCCGCTCTGAGCAGATCAATGCCTGAGCGGCAGCTGAAACCGCGACCGTCAAGCAGCTGTGCTAATTCTTTCTGCACGGCGCTCATAACCCCAGCCCAATCACCGGGAGATGATTGCCGAAAAAGCCGCATGGAAGGATACCAAGGGGTATCTTCACGATCCAGCAGCCAGCGCCATTCCGAAATATATGGAAGCAATGCCCAGACCGGCTTGCCAAGAGCACCTGAAAGGTGGGCCACAGCCGTATCCACACAAATAACTAGATCAAGATTGGTGATCAAGGCAGCTGTATCGGAAAAATCATGAATACGATTGGTGAGATTAATTACCTTCATAGTACCCGGCAGGCTTGAGATTTGATCTGAGCCGTATCCAAGTTGCAGGCTATAGAAGGTTACCTCCGCCAGACCGGCAATGGGCATAAAATCGGTTAACGGGCATGAGCGGTTATGATCGTCAATGTGAGCAGGAGTTCCCTGCCAGGCTAGGCCAATGCGCAATTTCCCATCAGCAGGCAACATCTGCTGCCACTTATTGACCTTAATCAAGTCCGGTGAGAGGTAAGGAACATTGGCGGGAATTGTGTCAAGAGTCGCTCTCAGTATATAGGGTAGACTCTGAGCTGGGGCATGCACGTCAAAATCGGGTAATTTTCCTTCTCGATCTATAGCTTGACTGACCCCAGGAGCAGTAGTGAGAAGCGATACCAATTCAGGTAACACACTGACAATCACACGCCCCCCCGTTGCAGCAGCCTGCGATGCATAACGCACGAACTGGATCATGTCGCCCCGTCCCTGCTCCATGTGGATCAACAGGGTTTTGCCGGTCAGTGGAGAACCGTCCCATTGTGGACGGCCTAACTCAGGCATTTTAGAGGTGAATCCTTGGGACTTCCAGCGCCACTCATATTCCTGCCAGCCGTTCTCAAAATCACCTTGTTGCAGCAATAGCATCCCCAACAGCCAATGGGCATTGGCGTGCTCCGGATCGTATTGTAGCGTCGCTCGGGCAGAATCCGCAGCATCCGCATAAAGTCCGAGCCGCAAACAGGCGTTGGCTAGATTGTAGTGGGCCTTTACAAAGCCTGGATCAAACGCAATCGCGGCACGATAATGCTTAATAGCCTCCTGAAAACGCCCCTGGAGTTGCAAAACTACACCAAGGCTGTGCTGCGGGTCAGGCAGATCATAGTGCTGATCGACAATTTGCCGAAAACATCGCTCCGCCCCAATGAGATCACCTTCTTCTTTGAGACGAGCTCCCCGGTAGTACCAGGTTTCAATATCCGGATTTTCCATATTACCGTGCTCTTTCTGCAAGCAATAACTCCAGTTTATGCTTAAGCAGCATAATGGCAGATCTCCAGTCACCGACTTGTTCCTGCCGAAAAAGCCGCATGGAAGGATACCAGGGGGAAGTATTCTCATTCACCAGCCAGCGCCATTCAGGGAAGTGCGACAACAAAACCCAGACCGGTTTGCCAAGGGCGCCTGCTAGGTGAATCACAGCCGTGTCAACGCCTATAACCAGGTCAAGGTTGGCGATCAAGGCTGCCGTATCAGAAAAATCATCAATCTGTTTGGTAAGATCCACAAGCTGCATTCCATTAGGAGGCGATTTTACCTCGTTCTGCCCAGCGCCCACCTGCAGGCTATAGAAACATACTCCCCGAAGATCGGCCAGGGGGGTAAACTCTTCAAGAGGGCATGAGCGGGTAGTGTCATTTCTATAACTTGAATTTCCGCGCCAGACAAGACCTACGCGAAATTCAGCATTATTCGGAATATTGTGCCGCCAGAGGGCTACTTTGGCCGGATCAGCGCCAAGGTAGGGGATAGAATCCGGAATAGTGGCGATTGTTGTACTAAAGATATATGGCAGGCTCATCAACTGGATGTAACAATCAGTTTGCGGTGGTATTTTTGATCTGGCCAGCACCTGTTTTACGTACGGCATTCCGGTAAATACGGAGATGAGTAGCAAAGGGACTTCGAAAATGATTTCTCCGCCCCGTTCCGCAACAAGAGGAAGATAGCGGGAAAAGTGGAGCACGTCACCCATGCCCTGTTCCCCAAAGACAAGGATGCTCTTACCCATCAAAGGAGAGCCATCCCACCGTGGCTGAGTATAGATTCGAGGATCTATTAGATGCTCTTCAATCAAAAGTCTGGACTCAAAATTGGCAAACCCGTCCAGATAGTTTCCCTGGCAGAGCTGGGCATAGGAAATATCAAAAATCGTTTTACTGCAGCCAGGCTTTAGCAAGAGAATTTTTTGGCTGTTTTGCAGGGTCTCTTCCGTTTTATTTTGAGCAATCAGGGATGCGTTGAGAGCTAAGAGGGCCTCCGTAGACTCAGGCGCATACAGGCAGGCTTTGTGCAGACAAACTTCGGCTTGTGCAAATTTGCAGCATCTCAGCAGAATGTAAGCGAGGCCGCACCAGATGGCAGCACTATCAGGCTTTTGCACAAGCGCTTGGCGGTAACAGAGTTCAGCCTCTGTCAGTTGGATGGACATGTCATACGCCCGCCCCAGGTTGAACCAGATTGCAGGGTCATCACCGTCCTGACCCAGCAGCATGCGCAGGTTGCGGATAGCAGCTGCCGGGTCGCTGGTTTCCAATGATTGCAGTGCAGACTGGAACAGGTCGGCCTGTTTCTCTTCTGTCAGTTCGATTGCCTGGACCTGCTGCATAAGTACCTCAAGTGATCGCACAATTTCAATGACAACAGAATGCCAATCCCCGGGTTGAGGCTGGCGAAAGAGCCGCATGCTGGGATACCAGGGTGAATCGTTACGGTTGCTCATCCAGCGCCAATCAGGCTTGTAAGCTAACAATACCCAGACCGGTATGCCGAGTGCACCTGCTAGGTGGGCGACAGAAGTATCTACACTGATGATCAAGTCAAGATTGGCTAACAGTGCTGCTGTATCGGAAAAATCATCGAGATGTTCTGTTAAATCCGTCAGGCCAGTAGCTTGGGGGAGATATGTAATTTCGTCTGCGGCGGGGCCAACTTGGAGGCTGTAACAGCTGACACCGGAAATAGCCAGCAGAGGGGCAAACATGGCAAGCGGACAAGATCGATCCCGGTCCATTGGATTCGTAGCACTACCGCGCCAAACGAGTCCTATCTTATACTGAATATCACCCGCCAGCATTTGGCGCCAGGCCTTAACTTTCGAGGGGTCTGGGACAAGATAGGGAATCGGTGCCGGAACGGTATCGAGGGTTGTCCCGAAAATATGGGGGAGACTTAACAGCGGAATATGGCAATCCGTGATCGGAGGTACCCCGGATTTAAGAACAACTCTTTTGATTCCAGGCAGTGTCGACAACAGTGGCACCAACGGTTGTTGAGCTTCAAGCACCACTTGCCCGCCAAGCTCGACTATCCCCGGGATATAGCGGCTGAATTGAATTGCATCGCCAAGCCCCTGTTCACAATAAACCAAGAGGCTCCGACCATTCAGTGGCAAGCCATCCCAACGAGGTTGGGTATATATTCGGCTGTCCGCGTTCTTTAGAGCTGCAAAACGGGACTCGTAACCTTCAAAACCAGCGGCAAGATTTCCGCTTCGAAGCAGCTGTACTGCACTATTGTAGAGAGCTTTGGGATGTTGTGGGTCAACTTCCAGAACATATTCGTAACAGCAAAGCGCCTCTTCAAAACGACCCTGCATATCAAGTGCATAGCCCAGATTCAGCTGCAGTCCCAGCACGTCAGGAGCCATTGCCGCCGCACTTCGGAAACACTTCTCGGCGGCTGCATACTGGCCATCTGCCAGATGCGAGACTCCGCGGTTAAACCAATCTTCCAGATTGCCTGCACCCGAACCATGCGGCTTATCAGGTTGCATCTGTTTCACCACACCCCCGTTGGGCAGGTTTGAATACACTGATCAAAGCGGTTGAATGTTCCGAACGTTGGCAATAATTTGTTTGAACTTGGCATTGTATGTTTTCATTATTTCCAGCAGTCTTGTTTCGGGCAAGTGGTCCTCGTTCAAGTACACTGACTTTCTGCGTCGTCTTTCATCTATCCATGCGTCTAGGCTGCCACAGTTGGAATTATGGTAATCTGCAAATACCGACAATTTATTCCAGTCGTAGTGGTTCGATTCTTCCACAAGATTCTGTTTCAGTGCTTCCTGCCAATAAAAGGTCCCTGGCATGGGCATTAAAATATTGTACGAGACATCTGCGATGAATCGATATTTCAGCAATTTGTGCGTCAACTCATATGTGGCGATGACATCTTCCTCGGTTTCAGTCGGGGCTCCGAAAACAATTCCTATGCCGACAGCGATACCATTGTTTGCCAGGGTTCTTGCAGCATTTAAATTAGCATCGACAGTACATTTCCCCTGGGGTTTCAATAGATTCAAGAGTCTGTCAACGCCATGCTCAAAACCAAACCCGCAGGATCTGATATTCAGGTTCCTTAATAGTTGACAGAGGTCATCGTCCACCAGATCGGCCCTGACGTTGCAGCTATAGTTGAATCTGTTCAGCAGCTGTTTTTCCTGCAACAGGGCATGAAGGCGGACCAGTCGTTTCCGATCGGCGACAAAAAGATCATCCCAGAATGCCAAGCTCCTGGTGTGTGGGAAATGATTGGCAATAAACTCAATCTCCTCTGCCACGCTTTCTGCACTCTGCATAGACACTGTTTTCCAAAGGCTTGAGGAAGAACAGAACGAGCAGTTATATGGGCATCCCCTGGAGGTCAACAGGTAGGGAACCAGTTTCTCGCCACCTTGGAACAATCTGTCGGGGTGCGGTATGAAAGCAAAAGTCAGCCGCTTCGGCGGCGAGATGAATAGGCCACCTGAACCCTTGAAGACAATGCCGTCTATTGATTGATAGTGCTGCTCCTCCCGCACGTTATTTATAATTAAATTCAAGAGGAGAGGTGTGGATACTTCACCTTCCCCGAGAATGCCGAAATCAGCTTCATCAGGCAACAGTCTGGGGAGTTGGGAAATGTGCTGTCCTCCCACGATAATTTTCATCGCAGGTTTTCGCTGCCGGTACCTTTTTATGATATTGAGCGCTGAAGACCAGTTTGGAGACAGGGATGATACCATCAGAAGGTCAAACTCTTCTTCAGTCTCATTCTCAAAATATACAAAGTCGCATCTGCCCGGCAGACGTTCGTCAATGCTTTGTTTCAGGTAGCCGAATCCGATGGGGCGGAATCCTGGATTATAGTCAAACCTGTCGACCACGTAACAAAAGCCGATCCTTAGTTTCTTGAGCGTTATGCACTCATTGGGATCGGTTGCAAAAATCAGTCTGTTTCTAAATGGAGAGTTCACAATTTCGCTTCCTTCGTTACGTGATAGTGCCGCAGGAGGTAGCCAGGGGGAGATATTTCTGCCACTTTTCCCTCAGATGAGGTATCCCGGCGTAATATTCGGGTGGCAAAGTACCACCCAGTCCGCTGTTATGAAAACAGAGTGCATCTACAACGACGCTGGCTTTCCCGGAATCCCTGAAACAACAGGCAAGGTCAGTGCCGTACAGGTGATAACCAAGAGCATGATCGGCACCGAGATAATCTTTTTTTTGGAAGCCGATCAGAAGTTCATCAACTGAATCAACCTTAACAGGGAAATCATCAAGGCTGTTGAGGTACCAACGCCGGTCCATGACAACGCCATGCCTTGTAGACTCGCCGTCACAAGAACGGGCACCAAAAACGCCGAACAGCGCGGCATTCTTGATGCAAGTTAATGCCTTAATCACTTCACGACTGAAGATGGCATCCCATTTATGGGGAAGATAAACGTCCTGATGAGCATACACGACAAAATCATGCTGCGCCATCCTGGTGCCGTTTTCCAGTGCCTGAGCTGCAGAGCTCTGATTTTCCAGCAAAATAAGCTGGTGAGGATGTTGCCCCTGGAAAATTGGTGAAACCTGGAAATTGTCGCCAAGTATCCGCCGGTTGTTTACCGGCACAACAAAACTGATTGGGAACCTGGCCTCGGCATCAATATCGTAATCCAGTTGCACCGTGCCTTTAAAAATGTACTGGAATGCAGACATGTGGTAATAGGCCGATGCCACATCCTGTTTGATGAAGTTCAGCCCGTTGATAAAAGTTTCAAAAAACTCCGGTTGGGGCTGAATGGCTATGACATCGGCTATGTGCGGTGCGTAACCAGCATCGAGAAGCAGCTTTATGAAACTGGCATAGGTAAAGAAACGGATATGGGTCCGATCCAGCAGGCCCATGTCCTGATACTGGAAATCCCCTGCCAGCAATCTCTCAAGAATCGAATGATGCTGTACGTTCGGCACACTGCATAACACACAACCGTCCGGTTTCAGCATCGATCGGACCTTTCGGAGCACATCCAGCGGATCATACAGGTGCTCAAGAACATCACCAAAGATAATGCAATCGAACTGCCCCTCCACCAGGCAGGCTGTCTCGATATTGCCGCAAAACACATGATCCAGCTTGGTTGCCGCCACCTTTGCCGCTTCCGGCACCAGTTCCATGGCATAGTATTTAATATCCGGGTGCCGTCTTTTTACCAGTTCACCAAAATTCCCGTACCCGCAACCGATCTCGAAGATTTTTCTGGCCTCGGCAGGGACCTGATTTAGCAGGTGGTTATTGATGCCTGCATAGTAGCTGACGCTCATAATCTGGTTCCTCCTGTAACAATTCCGAATCCATTCCAATGTGCAATCGTCTGGGACTCGACTTCGGCACCTTGGAAGCAGCTTTGATCCATCATCAGCAGTATCAATGCTTCAACAGTTTATCGTATAACTGAACATAGTCAGCGGCGTTCTCTTCCACGGTTTTTATTCTGAGCGACCTAAGCCCATTAATCACCGGAACCAGTGCGCTCTCATCCAGGGCGATGGCCAGCAGTCGCTCTGCCAGTCTCCCTGCATCACCAGCCGGATAGAGGAACCCGGTGACCCTTTCCTGGATACGCTCCGAGATCGCCCCTACACTGGAAGCGATAACCGGTACGCCCATGGCCTGCAGTTCAGTCAAGGCCAGGCAAAATGTTTCGTGCCATACGGAGCCAACCACGGCAATATCGATTGCTGTCAATAACGAGGGAAGCTGTTCAACCTTGTAAGCGCCGTGCAGAATCATGCCGCTTTGCCTGGCCGCCTCTGAAAGTTCGGCATCAATAACGCCACCAAAAACATGGAACTGTACCGGCGCACCGGCAAGTTTCGCGGCAGCTTCGATGAAGGTCATGGCCCCCTTCTCGGGGTTGAAACTGCCGACAAATCCCACGCGCAACACCCCTTCCCTCTGTGGTCGGGGTGATACTCCATTTACTGAAACTCCATGGGGAATGACCCTGATCTTCTGGCCAATTTCATCGCCAAATGCTTCCTGGAAGCGCGACTGCACAAACTGTGACGGGGCAACAATCGTATCCGCCTGGCTCAACATCAGCGCTATGATCGCATTGCGCTCCGCAAGATATTCGTTCAGGGTGACTGCCTGAGCCGTTGCGGCAGTGCTTCTCCTTTCACTCAAGCAGTTGATGCAAACAGGATCTTCAGGCGATGCACGGCGTTTGTCACATTTCACTTTATTGGGGAACATCATGTTATATTCAGGGCAGAGGAGGAAATAATCATGCAATGAAATGACTACTTTCTTGCCCAGAGACTTGGCAATAAACGGTAGCAGGAAGGATGTCCAGAACAGCAGGTGCTGGAAGTGAACAATTTCATAGTCACCACCACGGACAAACTGCAGGAATTTACGTTCTATAACATCATTCCACAGAGCATGGGGAAAGCCGGAGAAAAATTCATCCGATTTGATGCAATGGACACTCAACATGGCGAGCCTGAGAATCTCGTTGGCCTGTTGTGCGCTTATATCAATCATTTCTGGGAATCTATGGGGATACAGAACCGTGGATCGGTACTGCCGCGCTTCACCGCAGATCATGTTAAGGGTATGGGAATCGGTGCCTCCGGTGGTTAAAAACATATGAATGACATGAAGCACCTGGGGACTCTTGTCATGGTCATTACCAGTGAGCGACGAGTTAATGCGCTCCTGCAGTTCCCTCAATGGATTGTTTAGACAGTATTCTACCACCTTCCTCATGTAGTCTGGCCACATCTGACTCAACAGCTGCTGGTTCTGCAAACGCCTGGTGTTCATTTCACTGCTGTCCCCAAAGGAAGCTGCCCCATAATGATGGACGTAGGCATCGTCGCAACAACGTACCTCCATGCCTGCCGACCACACCCGCATACAGAAATCACACTCTTCGCCGTAACCGGAGCCAAAAGCTAGGTTGAATTCACCGCACTGCTCAAGGGCCTTGCGGGTTATGAGCATGCAGAAGCCGACAGCCGTAGGAATTTTGGGGTACTGACGGATTGAATTACGGGCAACCAGTGCCGAAAAGCTATCCACATCATAGCCAGCAGGAAGGGTATTGTTCTGATTCATGACCGGCAGGGAAAGTATAGTCGCATTATTGGAAAGCGGCGAGACCGCCCCGGTTCCCGGAAATAGAACGAGACAGCGATCCAATCGCTCAAGCCATCCCTTGGTCACCTGGGTGTCCGTATTGAGAATAACAACATCATGTGAAGATAATCCGAACCCCCGGTTGACGTTGGCAATAAAGCCCATATTGCGGGTTGATTCCATGACGTGGATATTACAATACCTGTTGGCAAAGGAATGGAGTAGCCCCAGGATACGTGTATCTGAACTGCAGTCATCCAGCAGGTACACCGTATGCTTCGGGTCCGTATATGCAACCAGTGACTCAAGGCAGTGTGCTGTATGGTCATAGGCATTGTAAACCGGCACTATGATGTCATAGGTCCTGGTGCATGACGCATAGATCTCTTCATAGGCAGCTCGTTCATGGTCATCGCATAACGACTTCAGTTTATTGGCGACAATCTCCCGGTAATAGGAACTGCCCAGTTTATCCAAGACATAGGCTTGGGAACTTCTGTTCTTCTGCTCAGCCTGAAGCCTGCCGTACAAAACCACCAGTTCGCTTTTGAAGCTGGTAAGGATGTCAAAGCTGTTGCTGTTATTGTTCACCGGCAGAGAAAACCGTTCAACATAGCCGCTCAACGCCTCTTGAGGTTCATCTTTGCTGCAGCACAATACGTACTGATAGGTATATGTTTCTGGAAACATATCAAGTACTGAAATCAGTTTTTCTGGAACTCTGCTTATATCAACCTTTATTTCCGTCTGGAACAGATTGTATCTGACCCGCTTGACATCTCGAGGGGTCAGGCCGTTACTAACAGCCAGCTCCAGCAGGTTTTTGAGCCCGAAAAACCGAATATGGGTCCTGTCAAGCAGGCCGAATTCTCTATAATCAAGGCTTCCACCCAACAGGGATGCAAGCACAGTCGCATGCCCCAGGTTGGGTATCGAAATGAGCAGTTTCCCTGATGTTTCCAGCTTTCCGGCCAGTTCAGTCACCAGTTGCCAGGGGTTGTAGACATGCTCAAGGATATCGCCACAGATTATGGCATCAAAATACCCGTCCGGGACTTGAGATAATATCGTGGCAGAGCTGACGTCCCCGACAATGACCCGGTTATAAAACGGCTCTGCTATGTGAGCCGAAGACTCGTCAAGCTCGATCCCGACAATTTCTACCTCATTTTTGGAAAGAGACCGGCCAAAGACACCGGTGGCACAACCTACATCAAGTATTTTTTTACTCCCTGTCAGGAATTTGAAGATAATTCTGTGCGAATCATTGTCGGATATCTCGTGGCAATTATCTAAATGGTAATGATATGCATTCTTATTATCCAGGCTCATTCCTTTGTCCTTATCAGCTGATTTTCATCCGGGCAGTGTTCAGCTCTGGAGATCAAAGCTTTCTTTCGGATATGCATGTCCAGAAACCGCAGCAGCGGCGCAATCTCCGGGAAGTCAGCGCACAGAGACAATGAGTTCCTGGCCTCATGGAACCGGCCTTCAGCCATAAGTACTTGTGCCCGGTCTGAGGCGTACCAGATATAGCCACTGTTCAGTAAGTACTGATCATTGTCCCGGCCGGCAATACCCCGCCACTTATTGAGGAACATCTGCCTATTTTTCAAAAGGATAGAACCTGCCGTTTCAGCCTTTTCGTAGAAGTTGATTTCCCGCAAGGCTCTGATGCTACCACTCCAGTGGTGATCATAGTCAGACGTCGGCACAATATAATTTTTCAGTCCGGCGCGTTTGATTTGAAGCCCCAGATCCCACTCCTCAAAATAGCATGGCGTAAAGCCATTCTCGAAACGGATAATTTTTTCATTGAAGTGTTGAAGTTTTAAAGCAAAAAAGAACCCCGAGACAGCATCAACCTCCAGCGGTTTTTTGAATGTACCTTTGTCGAAGTAGGTATAATCGCGGCCCAGCGTAAATTCAAAAAAACTCCCCTGGGGTCCGACGCAGGCAGCATCTGGAAGGGACAGGAGAGCCTGCTCAAGCACATCTATAGCAGATGCCTCAACATGAAGGTCGGCATTTAGGATAAAAACTGTCGGCGTGACGGCAATTTCTAACCCCATATTCCAGGCACGAGCGACTCCGATGTTCTGCTTCATGATTGCATAGCGGGTGATGCGGGGATGGTCTTTTAGTTGCTTCGCAACCTCCTGGCCGTTAAATACAACAATCACATCACCTTCGATATTTTCCAGATCGTTAAGCAACGTAACTATGTTGTATTCGCTGGCGGGTGACATATCCAGCACCGGAATTACGAAACTTCGCCGGGCACTGCTTATGCAGATGCTTGTGGGGATATAGGCATCAATGGCGGGCACCCCTGCAAGGGATCGTCCGCGCAACTCTTTCGCAGTGAAGGTATCTGGCTTGTCACCCAAGGCCACCGCCAGTAGATCATCTACACGGTGACCATAGGTGTGGGCGTTGTGAACCAAGCGCTGTCCTCGCGCTGCAATCTGTTCACGAAGTTCTTCGTTTTCAAGGTAGAAACGGGCCACGTCGCAAACGCTGCCATCGCGATAAACAGCATAGTCCTCACCATCCATGAAGAGTTCATCCTGTCCACTGTTTCTGGCCATATCGGACAGTAGCAACGTACCAGTTGACATAGCTTCGAAAACCAGCATATTTAAGTCATTTTTGATCGCTTCGTTGAAGACGATTTTTGACTGACAGAAAACCCGGGCCATGTCATCCCAATAACAACGTTCAGAATGAACCGGAATCTGGCTTGCTAGACTCTTTAGTAATATTTCGCGCCGCGACCCTGGCTGAACCTCGCCGACAAAACTGGCAGGATAGACCTTGGATGTTTCAATGTGACAGTGCACCTCCGGGTCACATCCCATCGGGAGCCAGTGGGCTCGCATGCCTTGAGTGCGAAAATCATTTAGGTATTCGCGCTGTGCAATGAAAACCACATCAAATTGCTTCGCCCACTCCAAATGCGCTGAAAGTTGGAGGTGGGAGTCGATCAGATAGCACACCTTCGGGCAGCGCAGCGCTTCCAGATGCAGTGGATAATGGCCGCCAACAGATTCGACCCATAGATACAGGTCCGGGTGCTGTTCAGGCGGCAAACTGCCGAGGATCTCGACCATATTAGGCATTAACTCGGTTGAAATATCCTGCTCTTTCAGTGGAAGATTCATGTCTTGGAGCTGCCATTTATCAATCATGTCCGGGGGAAGAGGAGGGCCGATGGTCGTAGTGCGGCACTTCTGTCTGAGGGCACGCTCAAAGTAAACAGCTGTGGTTATGGGATAAGCCACGTAGGCCAGCCACACATGCAAATTATTCATTGGATTCATTCCTGGCATCGTGCGGGTGATTTTAATAAGTTACGATTTTAAGCAGACAAAGCCCCAGTATTCATCTGGACCCATGCCGGTGGTAAAAGAATATTTTGCTTCATCACACACTTTGAATCCGCACCGCCCAAGAAGCGAAACCCAGGCACCACGGCCAAGTACGCTGTAATGGTTCAGGTTTGTTTCATGGTGGCAGGATGTCTCGGGAGCCGGTACTTCCAAATAGAGCATCCCTCCCGTTGCCATCACCCGGGCAAATTCCGTTAATGTGAAGTACGGGAAAATGCTGTGCTCTATAACATGGCGGGCCCAGACTAAATCAAATGAAGCCTCAGGGAATTCAAGAAAGGATTGGTCCATTTTACGTACATCATACCCTTTCTGCCTGCATATCCGTACATCCTCGTCATTCAGCGCAATGCCAATCGCAGAAAGATACCCTTTGTCCCTAAATATGTCCAAGGCCGGACCCTGGCCACAACCGATATCGAGAATTCGAGCGTTCTGATTGATCTGATACTGGGGTAAAAAAATGTCCAAAACTTTGCCGGTGATTTCCGAATGAATGAAGGAGGGGGCTTCCGGGTAGGTTTCGTTCTCGATTTTATCGACAAATGAGACAAGGCGGGCAAGTTGGTTAAATGTTATCTCCATAGAAATAGCGGTCTCCTGTTTAATATTCCTCGGTCAGGTACGGCAGACATCAAGCGCACTGCCGTGACATTGCAGCTGCGGCAACTTTCACCCCGATCGCATGGAACTCGCTAGCGGCCTTGTCCCATGCCAACAGCTTCATGTCATTTGCGGCAACCTGCCCTTTTTGGGCACGCATATCCCGGTTTTGGTAGGCAAGCTCCAATTGTTCAATGATCTCTTCCACTGTAGCTTCGTGCCATATTGCACATGGCTCACCTGTAGCGACTTTGATCAGAACCGGTGAATAGCTTGATAACGGAAACGCATTATGGTCGGTGATTACATCGGCATGTCCCGTGGCATCGCTGGCAATAACAGTGCGGCCGCAGGCCATATATTCACACATGACCATATTGTTGCCGCCTTCGCAACGGTTGGGGAAAATGCCGATGTCGGTCTGCTGATAGATCTGCCGGATCAGGGCATTGTCGATGAGCGGTGCAAGATAGGCCCGTTCTAGCGGGATGCCGTTGTCATGAAGAGTTCGCATCAGGATGGTTGTGCATTCCTCGTCGGACATTCGAAACGATATCTGGGAAGACTGGGCCATGGTAGCCAGCGAGAAAGGCCACTGGTTGATCCATGACGCAGCCAGGTAAGCATCCTGGTGGCGCTGCATGAAGACCCGCATGGCGGCAATGACAAGATCCTGCCCCTTACGGTATTCGAATTTGCCGCCTGAAAACACAATGAAGCGGCCATCATCTTGGCGATACGGTGCGGGATGGAAATTGGCGGGGTCAATGCCCTGAAGAATCGTTGAGGTATTGCGGACACCGCCAATGCGCAGTTGATACTCGCACCAGGATGAACCGGCCACGATGAAGTCCCATTCCTTGGCTGCGCGGCGGGTATGGCGAAGGGCTTCAATGTCATTCTCGAAGAAACAGTAGCCGATATTGATCCGGTTCCAATCGGCGGGGTTCATGGGGCGAAAATCGTGGCCGCTGATACAATGGAGGGTAACTCCCTCCAGATTCGGCAGCTTGGCGATTTCGCGGGTCAGATATTCACCGGCTATACCCCAGCCGTGAGCCCTGCCGCTGGGCATGGAAACCTTCATTGCGTAACAGCCGACTTGATGGCACGGAGGGCTTCGGCGGCATCCTGGTCCCAAGGCTTAATAGTTAGTATCTGCTCCAGGAAAAAGCGGGCATCATCCAGCTTTTCCACCTCTAAGCAGATATGGGCAATTGCCTTCAGCAGCTCAACATCATAACGGTTCTCGGCAAATAGCTTGACATATATTGTCAGCGCCTCTTCCAGCGACCCAAATCCACTGCATAAGAGATCCGCCAGATTTTTCTGGAAGATTGTATTTGCCGGTTGCAGCTTGGCTGCCATTTCGTGATGATGACGCGATTTCCGGAGGTCGCCTCTTTTCTGATAAAGGACACCCAGATCATTATGAACCACGGCATTGTCGGGAGCCTGAGCCACAAGTGTTTCCAACAACTGAATAGCATCGTTTGGTTTATCGGCGTCGACAAAGGTGATGGCTTCTCTGTAGAGCTCGTCTGGAGATCGTGTCGGCTCAGCAGGCTGGGCTACTTGAAAGAGGTTCTGGAATGATGGAGTTGTTACAGGAGGCGTTTGTACCGGTTGCTCAGTTCGGCAGACCTGAGAAAGGGCTTGCGGAATTTGTTGTAATTCAGAAGTCCCTGTCGGGGAAGGTAGCAGTTGCTGCAAGGCCTGGCGGGCATCATGATTATTGGAATCAAGCTGCAGGGTGCGTGAAAAGTACTGACGGGCCTGTTCCTTGCGGCCTATCTGCAGGCTAATGGTTCCGAGGGCATTCAGCGCTTCTATATCAAAAGGATTGTCTTTTAGAATATCCAGGTATGTATGGATAGCCTCACCGGTCCATTCCAGCTCGACAAAATAAAAATCTGCCAGGTTTTTGCGGTAGGTAATGTTGCCCGGATCCAGTTTATGGGCTTTTTCATAATGTGCCAAAGCCTTGAGGGTGTTTCCGGTCTGATAGTACATGACTGCCAGGTCGTTATGGGCTTTGGCAAAATCCGGGTAGATCTTCAGGAAATCTTTCAGGTATTTGAGCCCCTCATCAACTTCTACCTCACGCACGTCAGCCAGTATTCGTTCATAAGTTGCGGCGCCTTCAATAAGAATCAAATTTTGACTATTAAACATCGGAATACATCTCCCTCAATGATTTTTTTATTAGGAGCTTAATCATACAATAGTTGCTCAAATATCTTCAAACAAATAATCAGAATGGAGCTATGCTGTTGCCGTCGATCTCATTGGCTGTCGTGTCCATGGTTCTTCCCAAGGCATCCTTGCCGTTGAATTTGAAGACAATGTGCTTTTGATCGATGACTGCATCGCCAGTCGAGTTCTGATTGAGGCTGAACAACAGGGTAGCTTCCTTTGTAACGGAATTGTAGCTTACCGATAAAGGGTTACTGGGAAGGACGGCGTCTTTCGAGGTTAATGGCATGGTATTGTTGTAATAGCCACCTTCGTTGCCGTCTGCCCGCGAGATGGACCAGTTCTGCGTATTGGTGATGGAAGCAGCATCCATATTCGTATTGAAGCCAATGGTAATGGAAAAAGTTTTGCTAGAGCCGGGCTTGGTGAGCAATGTGGGATCAAGCATCCAGAGTGGGACGCCGGGACCGAGATAATCTGAGAAACCCCCGCTTTTTTGGTCACTCATATAGCTCATACCCGGTTTGTTGAGGAGTGTTTGAAGGTTACTGGCTTGAGCTGGTGCAGACGTATTAGAAGAGTTTTGGAGTATCGAAAGCTGGTTTTTGGCATCCGCTGTCCGGCCCAATGCATCGTAGGCAACTCCAAGTTCATAGTTTGCTGCGGGAAAGTCCTTTTTCAGAGTCAGCGCTTTTTCCAGATTTGCCGCAGCTTCCGTGGAACGCCCCTGCTTGTTGTACACCATGCCGAGGGCATAAAAGACATTGCCGTCATTTGGAGAAAGCTTCTCCGCTTTGAGAAATTGGGTCTCTGCATCTGCTGATCGATTTGTATTTGAGTACTGCATACCGAGAGTATACGGAGGCAGAGGATTACTTGGATCCAACTTGGCGGCGGTTGTAAACTCTTTTTCAGATGCAGTGTATTGCTTGTCCTGCAAGTAGGCGTTTCCGAGACTGATATGGGCATCCACTTGAGTGGGGGCATTAGTCGAAGTGTCCGCAATTGATACGTTGGATTGTATTCGTACCAGCTGCTGATATGCCTTGATGGCATCGGCATTTTTTCCCTGTGACAGGTATATTTGCCCCATGTAACTATAGGCGGTGGCGCTTTGCGGATCAAAAACCAAAGCCTTTTTAAAGGCTACGATAGCCTGGTCATTTTTATTATTCTGCATATAGGTTGCTGCCTGCATTATTGCAAACTGGGCAATTTGTTTGCGCGTAGCGGTCGTGTCCTGGCCGGTAACCGCAAAAGGATCGTTGTTTGAACCTGACACAAAATCAGCCATGACGCACCTTCCATTATTCGTTATTCGATGATAATCTACTAAATTTATCGGCTGAATGCGCCAATTAATTTAGCGATTCTTCCTGTTGTGTTACTGTATAAGAGCGCAGAGGCAACTGAAGGCAGGCTTTGCCGAGATCGATGTGGGCAACCTGAGTTTGTACTCTGGCACATAAGATACCTTTGGCATGCAAACAGCATAACTACCTAAAACAAACGGCTTACATATTTTAATCCGTATAAATAATACGGACGGAAGAGGTTTTTGATTTTGAGGGGTAATTTTGCCACAGAGAAAGCACGATAGCGAGAAATTTTTCTTGGATCAGATGGCAGTCATCTTCTTTCCTGTAAGTGCACTTTACAGAGCTAACAATTAGATGATATAAGGATCGGGCAAACTACTGGTCCGTTGCTGATCAATCCAGGCGCGCACCACACGAAGAAATTCAGTAAAGGGGCAAATGATGAAGATACTACTGGGAATCATGATGGTCCTGTCAATTAATTGCCTTGTTACCGGCTGTGCAGCGCCCGCTGCTACCGGCAGCACCGCATCTATAGAAAATCATGTTGCCCTTCCATCCGTCGGAGGGTTTAATGACCGAATGAAAAACCTTGCCGATCAGCTTGATAAGAACCTTGCCGCCAACAGTTTCTCGAATCCTTACGTGGTAACGAGTTTTACAAACCTGGACAAACTCGATGATACAACGGCGCTCGGACGCCTGATTTCCGAGAATCTGATGTATGGCCTGCAGCTCCATAAATGGCAGATACTTGAGATACGCCTCACGAAAGGGGTTGATATCAATGCCGCCGGGGAGTTTTCCCTGAGCAGGGATATCAGCAAATTGAAGGACGAATATAAGATAGGCGGCATCGTTACCGGTACCTATTCTGTTGCGGAAGGCAATCTCACCATAAATGCCCGTGTTATTGACGTCAATACCGGCCTGGTGATTTCCTCGGCCCAGACGTATATCCAGATAAGCGGGGTTCCTGATGCATCACTCCCGAAGGAAAGAAGCGGCAAGCCAATGAAGATCGTCAGTGATGGGATCAAATAAGATGAAGATACTATCCAGCGTACTTATCACTTCGATTCTTTCTGCAACCGTACTTGCGGGATGTGCACCGAATATTACGGCTGTACGGTACGGCACCTGCTACGGCAAGTCATTTAACCAGCTTTTGGAATCAACAGAGCTGAAACCGCTGTTTAATGATATTGCTCGGGAGCTTTGTACTGAACCGTGCGGTGCCGAAGGTGTCACTGCATCCGCGGACACCTCCGCTAAAAATTCCGGATGTCACGCTGCAAGTGATAAAAATAATTATTCCATACTTGTTACCGACTTTGTCGATATTCAATCCTTCACACCCGCATCACAGGGCCTTTTGATGGGAGAGCTGATGCGTGGCAGCCTGAGTTCCGTATGCGGGACGAAAATAACGCAGGTTGAGTTTGCCAAATTTTTCAACCTGAATGAAAAGGGGCTGGTGGTGCTGTCGAGAAAGGTTTCGGAGATTAAAAAGGATGAGTATGATCAAACCGAAGCCATAGTCGGGACATACAGCTATCTGAACAATAAGATTATCATTTTTGCCCGGAAGATAAACGTCGTAACCGGCAAAATATCGCGGATGGTTACGCGTGAGGTTGATTATAATTGTGCCGGCGGCACGGTGAACTATACCGTTAAATAATCCTTCTACAAAATAAGTTGCATATTCACTCCCAAACCATATCATCATCACGGCAGATGGCTATTCAACCGTTCAGGCCGTACCCACCGAAGATACCTTTTTAAGGAGCAGCCATGCAGACGAACGAGTGCGTGATTGGAATAGATATCGGCGGAACGACAACTTCCTTCGGTTTTGTCGATCGTCGTGGCACGCTGATACGCGAAGACGCTCTGGCCACACTGGCTCATCAACCGGCAGATGCCCTGGTTTCCCGCCTTTATGACGCCGCCGAGACTCTGCGCGCGGCACTCCCGCCGCAGACCACTCTTTCTGGAATCGGCATTGGCGCTCCCAACGCCAGCTACCTTCGCGGGACGGTTGAAAATCCGGTCAACCTGAACTGGGGGGCATCGACCAACCTGGTGGAGCTGTTCCGGAAGCGCTACGATCTGCCGGTTGCCATCACCAATGATGCCAACGCCGCTGCAATCGGAGAGCTGCTGTTCGGCGGCGCCCACGGGATGGAACATGTTCTCGTCATTACGCTGGGAACAGGACTGGGGAGCGGCATCATCGTCAATGGTGAGCTGCTGTACGGCGCAGATGGCTTTGCCGGAGAACTTGGCCACACGACCGTCGATCCGGAAGGGAGGCACTGTGCCTGCGGGAAGCGGGGGTGTCTGGAAACCTATGTTTCGGCCACCGGACTCTGCCGGACAGTATCCGAGCTCCTTGCACAACGGCTTGATCCCTGTCCACTGCGAGACGTAAGCTCCACCATCCTGACATCAAAACTGATCTATGAAACAGCACGTGAGGGGGATCCCATCGCACTGGCGGCCTTCGATGCAACGGCCCGGATTCTGGGGATGAAACTGGCCGACGCCGTCGCGCACACGAGTCCCCAAGCGATCTTTCTCTTCGGGGGACTGGCTGCCGCCGGAGATCTGCTGCTCGCGCCGTCCCGCCGCTATCTGGAGGAGTTCCTGTTCACCCCGTACAAAGGGAAGGTACGTTTGCTCCGGTCGGGGCTGCCGGAGGGGAGCGGCGCGGTTCTGGGAGCGGCGGCGCTGGCGTGGCATGAGATTGATAAAACATCCGCTACCCCCCCTTGACCTCCACCGTCACATCATACAACGTGCTCCCGCGCCCTCCGTCTGTCAGACGCTGTGACGTCAGGGCATTGACGCCGCGGTCACCGGGGATGAATTCCCGCCACCAGACCCCTTCGGTAACGACTGTTCCTGGCGGTACGCGCTCCGAAATTCGCAGGGTAAAACGCACCTCTCCCCGGTCATTGCAGGCGGTCACCGTTTGCCCATCGGCCAGATTGCGTGTCTCGGCATCGACTCGATTCATCTGCAGCTCCATACATTTTTGCTTCGAGCGAAGATTGTCTTGCTCATAAAAGCTAGAATTGAGCGCGAACGGCGTAACCGCCGGTTGCAGGCGTAACGGGTACCCGTCCAGTTCGGCATGAGTCGGGAGCAGACGCGGCAATGGTTCTCTGTCCCGCACGTTCAGAACCTCGATTTTCCCCGAGGGGGTCAGCCATTCCTTTTTTGGGTCAGTCGGCGGAGTCAGAATGACCGGCTCCCCTTGACGCATCCGTTCGGTAACGGCTCCGCTCCGCCAGGGATTTTCTTCTACCAGCAGCAGCTCGATCAGTTCCTCCGCCGATAAACGGAAAAACGGGTCATCCCATTCCATTCCGGCCGCCAACAGGCAAAATACCTCCCAGTTACTCTTTGCTTCTCCCACGGCCGGTATGGCAGCTCCGCAGCGCTGGGCCTGGTAGCTGCCATAGCAGCGATACAGATCCGGATGTTCCAGCGACGAGGTCGCCGGCAGGACGATGTCGGCATACCGGGCGGTGTCGGTCAGAAAGCGTTCGTGGACAACCGTGAACAGCTCCTCCCGTTCCAGTCCGCGGATGACGGCATTCTGGTCGGGAGCGATCGTGGCCGGGTTTGAGTGGTAGACGTACAGCGACATCACCGCAGGATCATTCAGTTCGGTCAGGGCATTACCCAGCTGGTTCATGCTGACCAGACGCGGATTGTTGGCGATGAAATCCTCACGCGTCACCGTCTGCAACGGGAATGCTCCCCCGGTTGAGGTGCCGACAAAAATGCCGCCTCCGGGCTTGGCCCAGGCGCCTATAACAGCCGGCAGGCAGCTGATCGTACGCACGGTCATGGCACCATTCCCATAACGGGTCAGGCCGCTCCCCAACCGGATGAAAGGAGCCTGTGCCCGGGCGTATTCCCGGGCCAGTCGCTCGATTATGCGTACCGGCAGGCCGCAGACCTCCGACATCAGTGCAGGTGAACAGTCCGGCAGAATCTCTGCCGCCAGTTTGTCAAAGCCAAGAACATTGGCGGCAATAAAGCCCCGGTCAAGCAGCGCCTCTCGCTCAATAACATGGATCATGCCCAATGCCAGCGCGCCGTCACTGCCGGGGCGAACCAGGAATACTTCATCAACGGCCTCACAGGTCGGGGTGCGGTAGGTATCAATGGCCCATAAACGGGCACCATTGCGCCGCGCCACCTGAGCATCGCGGAGCGCATGGATGCTGGTCGCAGCAGCATTGATTCCCCACATGATTACCAGGTCGCTCTGTTCCATTTCGGCCGGTTCCATGGCCGGGGTGTCCCCCATAAGCATCTTCCAGCCGGCATCCTTGGCCGGAGAACAGATGGTTCGCTCCAGTCGTGAGGCCCCCAGTTTGTGGAAAAAGGCATGACCGGCATTACGCTGGACCAGTCCCATCGTACCGGCGTATGAGTACGGGAGGATTGCTTCTGCTCCATACGTCGAACATATTCCTTGCCAGCGCGAACAGATGAGTTTGATTGCACTCTCCCAGGTGATCGGCTCGAACTCGCCGGCACCTTTCTTTCCGACTCGGTGCAGCGGAGTAGTCAGGCGTCGGGGAGAGTGGACGGTCTGTTCGTAATGTCCCATCTTCGGGCAGAGCAGACCGCGGGTAACCGGGTGATCCGGATCACCACTGACACTGATAGCGTGGCCGTTTTCGACGGTTACCAGAAGCCCGCAGGCATCGGGGCAGTCATAAGGGCAGACGGAATGGGCTGTAGCGGGCATGGTTGATATCCTTTCACTCCTGATCCTGATAAACAGAGGTACGTCGTTAGCCAAGATATTTTATGCCTGAAAAGAACAGAAAACAACTTCCAACTTACTAAAATTGAGGTAGTATCATACCCGATTTCAAAAAACATTTGCAGATGAAATAGTTTTTATGCAATACGTTAAGGTGACTACAATATGAGAGGTTTAATATGACGCAGCAGCCGGAAATCCTGCATTACGCCGTTTCCGTGGTCGGCAAAGACCGCCCCGGTATCGTGGCCGCTATTACCGAGGGGCTTTTTAACCTCGGCTGCAACATCGCTGACTCCAGTTGCACGATGCTGGGGGGCGAGTTTGCGATGATTCTAATTATTTCGCTGAAAAAACCGTTCAGCAAATCCCGCCTGGTTGAAGAGCTGAAGCCGGTATGCGACCGGATAGGCATGACGCTCGGGGTGCGCACCCTCCATCCTGACGAGGTGGCCCGTCAGGAAACCGATGGTGAAATCTGCATGATCTCGGTCTATGGCGCCGACCAGCCGGGTATCGTTTACCGTGTCACCCGTGAGCTTGCAGCTCGCAGCATAAACATTACCGATCTCAACACCAAGCTGATTGGAACTGCCGAGGAACCGGTCTATGTGTTGATGCTCGAGGTGGCGCTGCCCGATGGGGAGAGCCCTGAAAGTGTGGAGCAGACGCTTGTCGCTTTGAAAAAAGAGCTGAACGTGGAGATCGGCGTTCGGGTTATAACACCGGTGGCTTTTTAACAATGGCGATTCAGACGATTTTACGGTATCCGCATCCGGTGTTGAAAAAACTTTGCAATCGGGTACAGCAGATCGACCGGAATATCCACGAGCTGATTCAGGACCTGGTGGACACGATGCATGAAGGGCCCGGTTCGGTTGGTGTTGCAGCTCCGCAGATCGGCGTTACGCTCCGGGTATGTGTGGTGGATGTTTCCAAGAACCGTCACGGTAAGGAGAACAACCACGGCTTGCTGTGTATGATCAATCCTGAAATCACGGATCGTAGCGGTTCGGCGACCATGCGCGAAGGGTGCATGAGTGTGCCGGACTATACCGGTGATGTCGAGCGGGCCACCGAAATCACGCTGCAGTTTACTCTGCCGGACGGGACGCATCAGGTGATTGCCGCCAGCGGGTTTGAAGCGGTCGCCATCCAGCACGAAATGGACCATCTGGATGGTGTCCTGTTTCTGGACCGCGTAACCAGCATAAAGACCGGGCTGTTCCGGCGGAAGAACTATTAAGGATGATGGGGGATGATGTCATGTCGGAACTCTTGACCAAAAAGGAACAGAAGGAACTGCTGAAGATTGCCCGGGAAACGATTGTTGCGTATGTCACCAACCGGAAAGTTCCTGCCGTCGTCACAACATCACCGGGGCTTAATCTGCACTCCGGTTGTTTTGTCACGGTCAAGCAGAAGGAAGAGTTGCGCGGGTGTATCGGCAATTTTGTATCCGAGCAACCGTTGTACCTGCTGGTGCAGGAAATGGCAGTCTCTGCCGCAACCCGCGACCCCCGCTTCTACCCGATGAAAGTCGAGGATCTGGCCGACTTCACCCTCGAGATCTCGGTGCTTTCACCACTGGTAAAAGCCACCTCAGTCGACGAAATCAAGGTCGGCACCCATGGCATCTACATCGTCAAAGGGAGTTATCGCGGAGTGCTGCTCCCCCAGGTTGCCACCGAATACGGGTGGAATCGAGACGAGTTCCTGCAGCATACCTGCATCAAGGCCGGCCTGCCGAAGGATGCCTGGACGGGGGAGTGTGATATATTTATCTTCAGCGCCCAGGTTTTCGGCGAAGGAGCACGGAAGTAGCTATCCTGCCTCTCATGTTTTATTCATATCTGCCTGCGGCAAGCCACGAACCATCTCTTCAAACTCTCCAGCAAGCGGAGCGAAGGCAGTGACCTCTATTCTCTTCGAATTCAGAAACGTCATCGCTGAGCAGTGCAGCATCATGCGTCCGGCTGACGGGCCGCCATAGGTTGCATCGCCGACGATCGGCAGGCCGACCGATTCAAGGTGCACCCTGATCTGGTGGGTACGTCCGGTCAGCGGCTGTGCTTCTACTAGTGAGAGGTCAGCGGATGACGCAACGATCCGGAATTTGGTTATGGAAGGTTTCCCCCCTTCGATGACCCCGTAACGGGCCGAGGCGATTTTGCCAATCGGTGCGTCCACAATCCACCTCTCCTGATCGGGGTGGCCGCGCACCAATGCGAGATACCGCTTGTCGACAAGACCATCCTGAAACTGTTTAGAAAGCCAGGCGGCCGCCGGCCGGTTTTTCGGAAAGATCATCGTTCCTGAAGTGCCGCGATCAAGGCGGTGAACAACCCGGGCCGGCTCGCTGTTCCCCTGCGCCTTGAAATATTCGGTCACCCAGTATTCCAGCGTCCCTTTCAGCTGGTAGGGGGTGCGCTGGCTGTTGATGCCGGCCGGTTTGTTGACGGCGATCAATTCGGCATCCTCGTACAACAGCGCCTCGGGAGCTAGCCGCAGTTCCTGAAAGCGCCCCGTCTCCATGATGCCGATCTCGATGACATCTCCCGTCTTGACACTCCGGGACGCCACCCGTACCAGCGCGACGTTGACCGTACACCCGCCTCGGTCGATGATGCGGCGCGCCTCCGATTTGCTGACTCCTGCACAAAGGGATGCAATGGCATCATCGAGACGTAATCCGCTCTGATCTTTCCCAACTGTTTTTCGTAGTATCATGGTGTCGTAGTATCCTTTTTAGACGTTGATTTCAATCAATTCCTTTGTGGCGAAAGCACATCATTTCTGCTAGACTTCGCCGCCATGATCGATTCCATCTGCAACTCCATACCCGCGCTGCGTGGTCCGGTGCCGCTTTCACACCTGTTCCTGCAGACGTTTGTCCGTGACGGGCATAGTGTCATTGATGCGACCTGCGGCAACGGCCACGATACTCTGTTATTGGCCCGTTTGGTCGGCACCAGCGGCCATGTCTGGGGTTTTGACATTCAACAGCAGGCGATTGTCGAGACCGGCCGCAGGCTGGCGGAAGCGGAACTGGCGGACCGGGTGACGCTCCTGCCGGTCGGGCACGAAGAACTGGCGACGCATGTCCGAAAGCCGGTACAGGTTGTGCTGTTCAATCTGGGGTATCGGCCTGGTGGAGATCGCAGCATCATTACCCGGCCTGACACAACCGCCAAAGCACTGGAACAATCACTGGATCTGCTTGCAGCGGGCGGAATTGTGCTGGTGACGGTGTACCCCGGCCACAGCGGTGGCGCTGATGAACAGTCCACCGTCGAGAACTGGGCGGCGGGTCTTGATCCGCGGGACTGGCATTGCTGGCGCATGGGACAGACAAACGTCAGTCAGGCCGCTCCGTATCTGCTCCTCGTCCAGAAAGTGCTTTGACATGCTGCACAACCTGCTCCCCTTCATAGCCGTCCTGCCGGCGCTGGTATATTCGCTGATCTCGCTGTTCTGCGCGCTGAAATATTTTAAAACAGCTGGCCACCTCGCTTCTCACCTTATACCTCACGGAGTTTCGATTCTGAAGCCGGTCAAAGGGATGGACGAAGACAGTTACGATAACTTTGCCTCGTTCTGCCACCAGGAGTATGTGGGGAAGGTGCAGCTTGTTTTTGCCGCAGCATCGCCTGACGACCCGGTTATTCCGGTCATCAGGCAGTTAATTGGTGATTTCCCGGAACATGACATCATGTTGTGTATCAATCCGGCCCTGCACGGGCCAAACTACAAAGTATCCAACCTGATCAATGCCTTCCCCGAGGCAACGCATGACATTATTATCGTCTGCGACAGTGACATTCATGTAGCGCCGGACTATCTGCAGTCGGTGACGGCCCATTTTTCCGATCCGCAGGTTGGCCTCGTTACTTCACTGTACCGCACCTCCACTGTCCATGGTATCGCCACCGCCCTCGAAGCAATCGGCTTTACGTCCGAGATGATTCCCAACGTGCTTGTTGCACGGCAACTGGAAGGACTTACCTTCGCTCTGGGCGCTTCAATGGCGGTCAGACGCGAAGCATTACGGGCTATCGGTGGTTTTGAATCACTGGCCAGCTACCTGGCTGACGACTATCAACTCGGCAACAAGATTCACCGTGCCGGGTGGCAGATCGTTCTTGACCCCTGCTTTGTCGAGAGTGTCATCAAATCTGATAACCTGATGTCCGTACTGTCCCGGCAGTTGCGCTGGGCCCGCACCATGCGGGTCAGCCGCCCGGGAGGTTACCTGGCCTCCGGATTGACGCTGCCGTTCCCCGCCGCTCTGCTGGCAACGCTGCTGGCTCCGTCACCGGCACTCGGAGTGGCGGCGGTAGCGTTGCTGTACGGCGTGCGCCTGATCGTCTCCACCCTCCTCAGCCGTCGTTTTGTCCGGGATGGCCTCTTTCCCCGCTGGCTCTGGCTGCTCCCCCTGCGGGACATGCTCGCATTTTTCACCTGGGCGCTTTCATTCCTGGGAAATCAGGTTGAATGGCGCGGCAGCCGCTTTGTACTGAAACCGGGGGGAAAGATCGAAGAGTTGGTCTGATGGAGCCGAATTTCTTCTACCCGGCCGTGCCGGATAAAGGCTGACAGGCGCAGGAAGGTGAAAAAAATGTTGACTGCTCCAGAGTAAAAGGTCTAAAAGGAATGAACGTTCATTCTGATAATGGGGCAAAGAAAAGTATGGCAAAACTGGAAAAACGCGATGAGATCGTTCGAGCAGCTTTGGAGTTGATTGCCGAGCACGGCTTTCATGGGGCTCCGATGGCGATGATCGCTGAAAAGGCCGGGGTCGGCGCTGGAACGATCTACCGCTACTTCGAGAACAAGGATGTGTTGATCAACGAACTGTACCGCGATCTGGAAGAGCGGCTTTGCGCCGTTCTGATGGAAGGCTATTCCCCGGAGCAACCGGTCAGGGAAAGGTTTATCCATCTCGGCACCGCGATCCTCCGTTACTGTATTTCCAGTCCATTGGATTTCCGCTTTCTGGAGCAGTTCCATAATTCTCCCTATGGCGTGGTGCATCGCCGGGATAAACTCTTTGGTAAAACCGACCAGAAAGATGTGTACCGCGAATTGTTCGAGGAAGGTCTGGTCCAGCAGGTTGTCAAACAACTCCCCATGGTCGTACTCTTTGCCCTCGCATTCGGCCCCCTGATAACCGTAGCGCGTGATCATATCCTCGGTTTTGTGGTGTTGGATGAAGCCCTGATCGGGCAGACCATTGCCGCCTGCTGGGATGGCTTGAAGCGGTAAGCTTTTTATAATCGACATCATATAGATAATGCAGGTATATCGGAATGAACATTCATTCCATTAAAATCACAGGGGTGTTTATGCAAGCCACGTACAGAACTAAATTGATTGCTGCCGCCGGAATTTTCCTCGGCGGTTTGATGGCTGCATCATGCAGCAAGGCGCCTCAAGCACCACCACAGGCAGCCCCTCCGGAAGTAGGGGTTGTGACGGTGCAGCCGCAGCGCGTTGCGATTACCACCGAATTGTCGGGGAGAACGTCAGCTTTAATGGTCGCCGAGGTGAGGCCTCAGGTGGGGGGGATCATCCAGAGGCGGGTTTTTACCGAGGGAAGCGATGTCAAGGCCGGCCAGGTATTGTACCGGATTGATCCGGCCAGCTATCAGGCCGCGTATGCCAGCGCCAAGGCAGCAGAGTCCCGTACTGAGGCCACCATGATAGCGGCGCGGCTGAAGGCGGCGCGTTACCAGGATCTCGTCAAAATAAAGGCGGTCAGCCAGCAGGACAACGACGATGCACAGGCAGCCCTCAAGCAGGCGGAAGCAGACGTGGCGGCGGCCAAGGCGGCGGTCGACACCGCCCGGATCAACCTGGCCTACACCAAGGTAACGGCCCCGATCTCCGGATGGATCGGCCGTTCCACAGTAACCGACGGAGCGTTAGTGACCGCCAGCCAGGCTACTGCGTTGGCCACGATCCAGCAACTTGGTTCCATGTATGTAGATGTCACCCAATCCAGTGCCGAAATGCTGAAGCTGAAACAGAGTCTCGCCAGTGGCCTGATGAAAAACGGAGGTCGAGCACAGGCACGGGTCAGGCTGGTACTGGAGGATGGCAGCTCGTATCCCGTGCCTGGCATCCTGAAATTCTCGGAAGTCACCGTGGACCAGAGTACCGGATCTATAACGCTGCGGGCGATCTTCCCCAATCCGAAACAGACCCTGCTGCCGGGCATGTTTGTCCGGGCGATCCTGGAGGAAGGGGTGAACGAGCAGGCGCTACTGGTGCCTCAACGAGGTGTTAGCCGTAATCCGAAAGGTGAAGCGATGGTCATGGTAGTTGGGGCCAAAGAGGTGGTTGAACCGCGAATTATCAAGGTCGCCCGGACGATCGGCGACAACTGGTTGGTGAGCGATGGACTGAAAGCCGGTGACCGTGTCATAGTGGAAGGTCTCCAGAAGGCGCGACCGGGAACGCCGGTCACGGCTGTGCCGTTTGGAGCCAAACCGGAAGCGCCTCCTGCAGGAACCCCTCAACCAGCTGCAGCCAAAAAATAAAGGAGCCGCTTCATGCCTAAATTTTTCATCAATCGCCCGATCTTTGCGTGGGTGATCGCCATCATGGTTATGCTGGCCGGCCTTCTGTCTATCAAAACCCTGCCGGTTTCCCAATATCCGGCGATCGCTCCGCCGCAGATCGCCATCAACGCCGTCTATCCGGGCGCCTCGGCCCAGACCGTTCAGGATACGGTTACGCAGGTCGTGGAACAGAAGCTGAACGGCATCGACAACCTGATCTATATGTCGTCCACCAGTGACTCCTCAGGGGCTGTGTCCATCACCCTGACCTTCAAGGCGGGAACCGACCCGAATATCGCCCAGGTCCAGGTACAGAACAAGCTGCAGCTGGCCGTGCCGCTCCTGCCCCAGATCGTACAGCGGCAAGGCATCTCGGTCGTAAAATCCACCAGGAACTTTCTGCTGATTGTCGGACTGGTATCGGAAGACGGCTCCATGGACCGCAACGCCCTGACCGACTACATGGTCTCCAATCTTCAGGATATTATCAGCCGCCTTGAAGGCGTGGGGGAACTGCAGCTCTTCGGCACCCAGAACGCCATGCGGATCTGGGTAAACCCGTCCAAGCTGAATAACTTCCACCTGACCACCAACGATGTGATTGCGGCGCTGCAGGCCCAGAATGCCCAGGTATCGGCCGGACAGTTCGGCGGCTCACCGGCGACGGCAGGACAGCAGTTGAACGCGACAATAACGGCCCGCACCCTGCTGCAGACTCCGGAGCAGTTCGACGGCATCATCCTGCGCACCAACAGCGACGGCTCTACGGTCAGGCTCAAAGATGTGGCTGAAAGCAAGATCGGCACCGAAAACTACGATATCCAGTCATTCTACAACGGAAAGCCGCTGGGTGGCATGGCCATCCGGTTGGCTGCCGGAGCCAACGCACTGGATACGGGCAACCGGGTCAAGGCCAAGATGGCGGAACTATCCAAGTACTTCCCTCCCGGCATGAAAGTGGTCTACCCCTACGACAGCACCCCCTTTGTAAAGGTCTCCATCGAAGAGGTGGTCCAGACACTGTTTGAGGCGGTTTTCCTGGTATTTATCATCATGTTCCTCTTCCTGCAGAACATCCGCGCCACCCTGATCCCGACCATCGCCGTGCCGGTGGTGCTGCTGGGCACCATGGGCGTACTGTCGGCCACCGGATTCTCCATCAACACCCTGACCATGTTCGCCCTGGTCATTGTTATCGGCCTCCTGGTGGACGACGCAATCGTCGTCGTCGAAAACGTGGAACGAATCATGACCGAGGAGGGGTTGCCACCCAAGGAAGCGACCATCAAGTCCATGGGGCAGATCACCAGCGCCCTTTGGGGGATTGCCACCGTGCTGACGGCTGTATTCCTTCCCATGGCCTTTTTCGGCGGTTCCACCGGCGTAATCTATCGCCAGTTCTCCGTCACGATCATCTCCGCCATGATCCTGTCGGTGCTGACGGCGATGATTCTGACCCCGGCTCTCTGCGCCACCCTGCTCAAACCGGTTGCAAAGGGGCATCATTCCGGTGAATCCGGCTGGTTTACCTGGTTTTTTCGCCACTTCAACCGGCTGTTTGAATTTTCCCGGGGAAAGTACGAAGGGATCGTCGGTCGCTCCTTTGGCAAGCCGTTGCGCTACCTGGTGATATACAGTGCCATCGTTGCCCTCATGGTGTTCTTTTTCCTGCGCCTTCCCACGTCATTCCTTCCCGACGAGGATCAAGGGTTCATCATCTGCCAGGTTCAGCTGCCGGCCGGGGCTACCCAGGAACGGACCGTAAAGGTCATACGTCAACTGGAGCAGCATTTCCTCAAAGATGAGTCAAAGACGGTGGAGGGGGTTATCACCGTGGCAGGGTTCAGTTTCGCCGGCCGCGGCCAGAACATGGGGCTGGCGTTTGTGAAACTCAAGGACTGGAAGCTGCGCAAGTCCAAGGACATGAAGTCGCCTGCCATTGCCGCCCGGGCCATGAAGGCGTTCTCGCACATCCGCGACGGTCTGGCATTCGCCTTTTCTCCACCGGCGGTGCTCGAACTGGGCGTGGCAAACGGCTTTGACTTCCAGCTGCAGGATCGTGGCGGCCTGGGGCATGAAAAGCTGATGGAAGCCCGCAACCAACTGCTGGGCATGGCCATGAAAAATCCGAAACTTATCGCGGTGCGCCCCAACGGGCAGGACGACTCACCCCAGTTCAAGCTGGATATTGACGATGTCCGGGCCGGTGCCCAGGGAGTGTCACTGGCGGATATCAACAATGTCCTCTCCACGGCGTGGGGGAGTTCGTATGTCAATGACTTCATCCAGAACGGGCGGGTCAAAAAGGTCTACCTCCAGTCGGAAGCCAAATACCGAATGGTGCCGGAGGATATCAACAGCTGGTATGTCAGCAATAAAGACGGTCAGATGGTGCCGTTTTCCGCCTTTGCCACCGCCCGCTGGCAGTACGGCTCACCCCGTCTGGAACGGTACAACGGCATTCCGTCCGTGGAGATCCTGGGACAGGCAGCCCCGGGGTTAAGCACCGGTGAAGCGATGGCCGAGATGGCTAAAATGGCGGCCAAACTGCCGACCGGGATCGGGTACGAATGGACCGGCCTCTCCTATGAGGAACAGCATGCCGGCGCCCAGGCACCGGCGCTTTACGCGATCTCGCTGCTGGTGGTGTTTCTCTCTGTGGCAGCCTTGTACGAGAGCTGGACCATTCCCTTCGTCAACCTGCTGATGCTGCCGCTGGGGCTGGTCGGGGCGGTTACTGCGGTTACGCTGCGGGTGCTCCCCAACGATATCTATCTCCAGATCGGGCTGCTCACCACTATAGGGCTATCAACGAAGAACGCCATCTTGATCATCCAGTTCATCAAGGATCAGATGCATCAGGGACTTGGATTGGTCGATGCTACCCTGGCAGCGGTAAAGATCCGGCTTCGTCCGGTCATCATGACGTCGCTGGCCTTCTTCTTCGGCACACTGCCGCTGGCCTTGACCCGCGGAGCCGGGGCTGCGGCCCAGAACGCGATCGGGACCGCCGTTACCGGTGGGCTGCTCTCCGCCACCTTTATCGACCTGATTTTTATTCCGTTTTTCTTTGTCCTGGTCTCCCGTCTGTTTACGAAGAAGGGACCGCAGCACCCACCAGCAGCTGACGTTTCCAGCGACTCACCGGAGGTACACTGAGATGAACCATATAAAACGGATGACGACAGCCATCTGCCTCCCTCTGGGCGCGTTTTTCTGCCTGAATGGCTGTGCAACAACCATGGCGCCCACCTACACCCGGCCGGCCGCCCCGGTACCGGCTGCCTGGCCGGGTGGGCCGGCCTATCAGCCAGAGACCGCCACGCCCTCACAAAAGCCGGTGGCAGACATTCCCTGGCAAGAATTCTTTGTTGACAGACAACTCCGCACGCTGATTGATTTGGCACTTAAAAACAACCGTGATTTGCGGGTCGCCATCCTCAACATTGAGCGCTCCCGTGCTCAGTATCAGATCCAGCGTTCCGATCTCTTCCCGAAGGTTGACGCTTCCGGAGATGCAACGTTCCAGCGGGTTCCCGCAGACTTTTCCGGGAACGGCACGGCTGCAACCGTTGATCAATACAACGTCGGCCTCGGCGTCAGTTCCTACGAACTGGATCTGTTTGGCAGAGTGCGCAGCCTCAAGGACCAGGCGCTGGAGCAATACCTGGCCACCGAGCAGGCCAGGCGTAGCGTGCAGATCAGCCTTGTTTCCCAGGTTGCCGCCGTCTACCTGGTCTTGGCAGCCGACCAAGAGCGGTTGCGGCTCGCCACGGATACCCTGAAGAGCCAGAACTCTTCCTACCAGCTCACCCGGAGTCGTTTTGAGGCGGGTGTTTCCTCCGCTCTCGATCTCAACCAGGCCCAGACCAGCGCGGATACGGCGCGCGTGGATATCGCCCGTTTTACCACTCTGGTGGCCCAGGACATGAACGCCCTCAATCTCGTGGTCGGCTCGCCGGCCCCGGCTGATCTGTTGCCGGCGGCCCTTTCTGAAACGCTTACCGCCCTGAAGGACGTAGCACCCGGTCTGCCGTCCGACGTGCTGCTCCGCCGCCCCGACATCCTCCAGGCCGAGGGGCAGCTCAAAGCGGTCAACGCCAATATCGGCGCGGCACGGGCGGCATTCTTTCCCAAGATTACGCTGGTTTCGTCCATTGGCTTCGGCAGCAATGATCTGGCGGGGCTATTCAAGCCCGGTTCCTTTGCCTGGAAGTTTGCCCCGCAGATCACACTGCCCATCTTCGACGGCGGCGCCAACCGGGCCAACCTGAAGGTAGCCGAGGTGGATCGTGATATCGCCGTGGCCCAGTACGAGAAAGCCATTCAGAGCGCTTTCCGGGAAGTGGCTGACGCCATGGCCCAGCGGGGGACCATTGACGAACAGCTGGCGGCCCAGCAGTCCCTCGCCACTGCAACGGCCGAGAGCTATCGCCTGTCACAGGCCCGTTACGACAAAGGGGTCGACAGCTACCTGGTCGTGCTTGACTCCCAACGCTCTCTCTACAGTGCCCAGCAGAACCTTATTGCAGTACGTCTGGCCCGGCTGGTCAATCAGGTGACCCTGTACAAGGTGCTCGGCGGCGGTACCAGTGAGTGATGGAGCTGATTTTCTGACAGGTGCGGATATTTCAGAGGATAATTTTTCAGATGAGGAGCGTACGTGTTGGCATGAAAAGAGTAATGTGGACTATTCAAGCGGTGATTTTTTACCTGTGTACACTTGCATTTTCCCTTCTTCCCCAGCGCCTTGTTCGCCCGGTTGGACACGTGATCGGCACGCTGGGTTTTGTGCTTATTCCGAAACGCCGCCACATAGCTATTACCAATATTCGTCAGTCGCTCCCCGCTATGACGAAGCGGCCGGATTGGGACTTCCCCACTGTGGCACCCGAAAAAATAACACGTTTGATGTTCTGTCACCTGGGGATATCGTTGGTTGAAACGTGTCGCCTGTATCACGGTCGAGGTGAAGAGGTGCTGCAGAACATTGAAGTGAGAGGGCAGGAATATCTGGAGGCTGCCAGAGCCCGAGGCAAGGGAGTCGTGGTTCTTACCGGCCATTGCGGCAACTGGGAGCTGGCCGCTTTGGCGCTTGCCCGGTACTTTAATTCTCCGATGGCTGTGGTTGCCAGACGTCAGAACAGCCCATATCTCAATAGCATGGTGGAGAAGATGCGGCTGCGGTACGGTAATCTGATCATTTACAAGGATAACGCTTTCAGGGGCATGATGTCAGTAATCCGCAAGAATGGCATGGTCGGTCTTTTGGTTGATCAGGCGGTGTTCCCCGAAAATGGTGCGCTGATTGATTTTCTCGGACGGAAAGCGTGGGCTTCAAAAGGCCCGGTCGTGCTGGCTCGCAAATCGGGCACAGCAGTCGTTCCGGCTTTCATCCATCGCGAAGCCGACCGGCATGTCATAGAAATTCAACCTGAACTGGTGTTTTCAGATGATACTTCCGAGCAGGGAATGGCAGCAAATGTGCAAAAATATTCGAGGGCCATTGAAAACTTTATTGTACGCCATCCTGTTGACTGGTACTGGGTGCACCGCCGCTGGAAACGAGCGGGTGAATTATTGACCGATTAAGCGGTGCTACCGGGGATTGTAACGAAACTCAAGAGAGCGTTTTTTGCTCCTGGAGACCATGCCACTGTTTGTTGCCAGCTGCAGTCCCATTTGTTTTGAGGCCATGTGCGGAATCAAGTTCTTCTTTGCTTTTTAAAATCATTGATGTATATTTTTTTGCTACTTCTCACGGCTTGAAAGGATTCACGTGGTTCAGGCGCTTGGACATACAACCATAAAGATGGTGCGGGAAATGGGGCGGTTGGGCTGGTTTATGCTCTACTCGCTTTACATGATTGTCCGGAGACCGGGCAGCCTCGTGCATGTCCTGAAACAGATCCGTTTTATCGGCACGAAGTCGCTGTTCGTGATTGTGCTGACCGCCGGATTTACGGGTATGGTTCTCGGACTGCAGGGGTATTACACGCTGACCAAGTTTGGTTCGGAAGGGATGCTGGGTGCTGCAGTAGCGCTTTCGCTGATTCGCGAGCTTGGGCCGGTGCTCGCCGCCCTGATGGTAACCGGGAGGGCCGGTAGCGCCATCACGGCGGAAATCGGCATCATGAGGATCACTGAACAAATCGATGCGCTGGAGACCATGGCGCTGGACCCCTTTAAATATCTGGTTACGCCAAAATTCATTGCCGCCATGATTTCTCTCCCGCTGCTCTGCGCCATCTTCGATGTGATCGGCATCTACGGCGGCTGGCTGGTTGGCGTCAAGTTGCTGGGGGTCAATCCCGGAGCCTATTTCTATGAAATGGAAAAAGCGGTTGTCTGGCGTGATGTGTATTCCGGCATTATGAAGTCCTTTTCCTTTGGCGTCATCATCGCGTGGATTGGGTGTTACAAAGGTTACTACGCCGGCCATGGTGCCGAAGGGGTTTCTAAAGCGACCACCGAGTCGGTTGTGTTGACGTCGGTCATTATTCTTGTGTGGGATTACTTTCTCACTTCGGTGCTGCTCTGACATGATTTCACTGAGAAAAGTACATAAGTCGTTCGGTGCGCAAAAGGTGCTTGACGGACTCGACCTGGATATCCCGGCTGGCAAGATTACCGCGATTATCGGCCCCAGCGGCGAAGGGAAAAGCGTGCTCTTGAAGCACCTGATCGGGCTTCTGCAGCCTGACAGCGGTGCAGTTGAAGTTGACGGCGAAACTATCATTGATGTGCGCCGCTCCGAGTTGAACCGGATACGCGAAAAATTCGGCATGCTGTTCCAGAACGTGGCGTTGTTTGATTCAATGACGGTTTTTGAAAATGTCGCATTCCCGCTGCAGGAGAAGACCTCCCTGTCAAAGGAAGAGATCCGGGGCAGGGTGCTCTCGGCCTTGGAAGATGTCGGCCTGAAAAATATCGAAACCAAATTCCCGGATGAGCTCTCCGGTGGTATGAAAAAGCGGGTCGGACTGGCACGCGCGGTGGTGCTCAACCCGAAAATCATCCTGTTTGATGAACCGACCACCGGGCTTGATCCGATCATAAAGCGGGCGATCCACCAGCTCATCAAGGATACGCACGCCAAGTTCGGTTTTACCGCGGTCATTGTTTCGCATGAAATCCCGGAAATCTTTGATGTGGCCCAGAATGTGGCGATGCTGTTCAGAGGGAAAATTCTTCAATACGGCACCCCGGACGAGATTATTAATTCAACCGATCCGGCGATACGGCAGTTCATCAGCGGCAGCCTGGACGGGCCGATCCAGATGGTTTAGAAACTGGTTCATTTAAGTGAGGTAAATATATGAATATGGCAAAACTTGAAATGATGGTCGGCACGTTTATGCTGATCGGGATTCTGTGTCTTGGCTACGTTTCAATAAAACTGGGCAAAATGGAAATCATCGGCGGCGACTCATACACTGTTACCGCCATCTTTGATTCGGTTTCGGGGCTCAAGCCGGGAGCGCGCGTCGAAATTGCCGGTGTCGAAGTCGGGAAGGTTGACCGGATAGCGCTCGATAACAAAACTTTTGACCGGGCATATGCCTATCTTAAAATCAATTCCGGGGTAAAGATTACGGACGATGTTATCGCGTCGGTGAGGACAAGCGGGATCATCGGTGATAAATTCATCAAACTTCGCCAGGGCGGCTCTGACCAGATGTTGAAGAATAATGATAAGATCCGTGAGACTGAGTCGTCGATTGATATCGAAGAGCTGGTCAGTAAATTTATCCACGGCAAGGTGTAGTTCCTTTCTTTGGAGCCCCGCAAACCAGAATGAGCCAGTTTGTTTTAATGCCATACTAAAGGAATGTAGTAATGAAATCTTTTTTGCGTGCCTGCATGATTGTTGGGGTGCTGTTTGCCACTGCCGGTATCAGTCATGCCGTCGAAACTCCGGCGCCTCAAGCGGCACTAACCCTTGAAGATTGTGTCCGCATGTCTTTGAAAGCGGCGCCTGAGCTTGGTGAAGCTGAGAGCGACATTGATCTCGCGACCAGCAAGCTTGACGAAGCAAAGGGGTACCGATTTCCGAAACTGGAGATGACGACCCTGTTCGGACCGGCGCCGACTGCCAAGCGACAGGACCTTAATCCATATATCAACACTGATAAACCGTTCAGCTTCAATGAGCTTACCTGGTTCGCCAGCGCCGATGCCACGGTCATCCAGCCGCTATACACCTTTGGCAAGATCTCGGAGAATATGCAGGCTGCAACGCACGGCATCGAAGTCAACCGGGCTCTCAAGCAGCAACGGGCCAACGAGATCGTGCAGAAAGTGCATGAATATTATTACGGACTGCAGATGGCCCGTGAGATGAAGGAGCTGGTGCTGGAGGTACAGGATATCCTGGTCAGGGCGCGGGAGAAAGCCCAGAAACTGCTCAATCAGGGATCGGACACCGTTGATGAGATGGACCTCTATAAACTGGATGCCTTTTCCGGAATGGCGACGAAATATCTCGAAGAGGCAAAGAAGGGGGAGTCGCTCGCTCTCTCTGCACTCAGAGCACGCATGGGTCTGCCGGTCGACGCGAAGCTGGTAACCGGAACCGAGCGGCTTGTCATTGTCGATGTAGAGATTCCTCCCCTCGAGACGTTTTTGGAAAAAGCCCGCCACCGCCGCCCCGAATTCCGCCAGATTGCGGAAGGGCTCAAGGCGCGTTCGGCTCTGGTTGAGGCGGCCAAAGCCAACTATTACCCCGATATTTTTCTTGGAGGCCTCTTTTCCTGGGCGTATGCCGACGGACGTGACCGGATCAACAATCCGTACATCAACGACCAGTTCAAGCATTTAAATGGCGGCGTGGCCCTCGGAGCGCGCTGGAAACTCGATTTCGGCATCACTGGAGCCAAAGTGGCCGGAGAGCGCGCCCAGTACAACCGGCTGCTGAGTACCAAGGAGTATGCCGATACCAATATTCCGCTGCAGGTAAAAAAGTATTACCTTGATCTGATAGAGGCCAAGAAAAGCGCTGCTGCAACACGTATTGCCTACCTGAATGCCAAAAAATGGGCCGTCACCGCCGTAGCAAATTTTGATTTCGGAGTGGGTCCGGCAAAAGACATCTTTGAAGCCCTCCAGGCGTATTCCAGCATGCGCGCCGAGTTTTTCAAATCCGTCTACAATTATCGTGTTGCTGCAGCCAATCTTGACTATGCGACAAGCGAACCATTAAGCTATTATGAAAAATAATCTGGAGGATGTGTCATGCTAAAACGAATCGTATTGGCGCTAACAGCATCGATATTCATGGTTTCGGTCGCTTTCGGAAGCCCAATGGAAGATGTGAAAAAGACCGTTGATCAAGTTGTGCATATTGTTGCCGATAAGGAATTGAAGAAGAATGATGCGAAACGTCGCCAAGCTCTGAAAAAGGCTATCAGCACCATATTCGACTACTCTGAAATGGCGAAACGCTCGCTTGGGAAGTACTGGAACGTCCGTACCGACGCGGAAAAGAAAAACTTTACACTTCTTTTTGCTACGCTCCTCGAAAATTCGTATGCCGGGAAGATAGAGTCATATAATAATGAGAAGATTGTCTACATCAGGGAAATTCCTGATGGGGATTATGCCGAGGTAAAGTCGAAGGTTGTTACTGCTGCTCGCGACGAGTTCACGCTTGATTATCGCATGTTTAAGCACAACGGCAAGTGGATGGTGTATGATGTTGTTATTGAGGGTGTAAGCCTCGTTTCAAACTATCGCAGCCAGTTCAATAAAATTATCGCTTCAAACGGCTATGACAAGCTTGTGAAAAAACTGCAGACAAAAAATGATGAACTGAAGGCGCCGTAATTCGCATGAAATGTCTTGACACCCGCTTTAAGGCTATGATAAACGACTCGGGCTCGCAGTTTCGGAAGTTTTTGCAGAACGTTGCAAATAGCACGTTTGACCAGGCATTGCGCTTTTCCTGCATCAGACTCCAGAAACTTTAGCGGTAACCACATGTTCCGGGGTAGAACCGGACAAAAAGGAGGCAGGAAATGGCACAGGGTAAAGTTAAATGGTTTAACGACACAAAGGGTTTTGGATTCATCGAGCAGGAAGGCGGCGAAGACGTTTTTGTTCATTTCTCCGCAATCACCGGTGACGGGTTCAAGTCACTTGCAGAAGGTGATGCGGTAACGTTTGAAATCACCCAGGGTCCTAAAGGACTGCAGGCTGCTAATGTAGTTAAGCAGTAATAAGACCGTGATATTTCATGAAGATTAAAGCCTGCTGGGATCAGCGGGCTTTTTTTTGCGCGCCCGATCGGAAGCATTTTCGTGGCCATCATCTCTTTCTCTCTCTTTGCCCCACAAGCTGACTAAACTCACCTTTATCCGGAAACGCTTCTCAGACAACGGATCACATCAAAAAGTACGAATGCCATCCACCTCCAGCAAAAGTCACTGCATTGGCCGGAAGAACCAGAAAGCATGCCAGTGAGTTAAAAAAACTGTTTTTAAATTATTTCAGAAAGGTCTACAGTTGAATAAAAGATAAAATCTGTCCGGAAGGAGAGGTGTTATGAAAACAGAACTGCTCACCCCATCAAACAGCACCGTCATCTTTATCGACTTTCAGCCGCAGATGACCTTCGGTGTTGCCAATATTGACCGCCAGCTACTCTTCAACAATGTGCTTCTGCTTGCCAAAGCCGCCAAAATATTCAAAGTGCCTACCATTCTCACTACCGTTGAAACAAAAAGCTTCTCGGGTAATATGTGGCCGCAACTCCTCGATCTCTTCCCTGACCAGGAACCGATTGAGCGCAGCTCAATGAACTCATGGGAAAGTGAGGAGTTCGTCGCAGCGGTGAAGGCGACGGGAAGAAAAAAACTGGTCAT
The DNA here is from genome assembly GCA_021781535.1 of Deltaproteobacteria bacterium. Taxonomy (GTDB): domain Bacteria; phylum Desulfobacterota; class Desulfuromonadia; order Geobacterales; family Pseudopelobacteraceae; genus JACRCG01. The sequence continues at coordinate 80,115 of JAJXWO010000001.1, forward strand.
TGCTGCTCTCTGGACTGAGGTCTGTCTGACATTCCCGGCCCTGGAAGCGCTGAAAGCTGGTTTCGAGGTCTACGGTGTCGAGGATGCCTCGGGGGGGACAAGTTTAGTCGCCCATAATGCCGCCATGCGCCGCATTGAACAGGCGGGGGCGGTGCCGATGACCGCTCTCCAGATCCTGTTAGAGTACCAGCGCGACTGGGCGCATAAGGAAACCTACAATGATGTCATGGCGGTGGTGAAGGAACATTGCGGCGCGTATGGCCAGGGAGTCGAGTATGCCTACACCATGGTTCACGGTGCACCGCCAAGCAGAACAGGAGCAGCAGGGCACTGAGCCATGGAAAGCTTGAAAACTGCCTACAGGGGGTGGAAATATGATCGCACCTGAGCTGATGTTACATAATGGAGCTATTACCACATGTGATGATATGCGTCCCCAGGTATCTGCTGTTGCCATAGCCGACGGACGCATAACCGCCATTGGCGGTGAAGAACTTGTAGACACTGCTAAAAATGGTACACAACTGATTAACCTTAAAGGGAAACGCGTTATTCCGGGTCTCAACGACTCACACATCCATGTTATCCGCGGCGGACTCAATTTCAACATGGAGTTGCGCTGGGATGGGGTGCCGACACTTGCATTGGCACTTCACATGCTGAAAGAACAGGCCAGGCGCACTCCCCCACCTCAGTGGGTGCGGGTCATCGGCGGCTGGACGGAGTTTCAGTTTGCCGAGCGGCGCATGCCGACTCTCGATGAAATCAACGCCGTGTCACCTGATACCCCGGTATTTGTCCTCCATCTCTATGACCGGGCTTTCGTCAACAAAGCGGGGCTGCATGTGCTTGGCTATACGAAGGAAACGCCCGATCCGCCGGGAGGAGTAATCCAGCGCGACCGGGCCGGCAATCCGACCGGGCTTCTGATCGCGAAGCCGAATGCACTGATCCTGTATGCCAGTCTGGCCAAAGGGCCAAAGCTTGGTTTCGACGATCAGGTCAATTCCACCCGTCACTTCATGCGCGAGCTGAACCGGCTGGGGATCACCAGCTGTATTGATGCGGGCGGTGGATTCCAGAACTTTCCCGATGATTATCGTGTGGTCGCGGAACTGGCCGACCGGAATGAATTGACGTTGAGAATCGCATACAACCTGTTCACCCAGCGCCCGAAAGAGGAATATGACGATTTTGCCCAATGGACCGGTATGACCGAACCGGGGAAGGGAAATGATGTCTATAAGGTGAACGGTGCCGGCGAGATGCTGGTCTTCTCCGCCGCCGACTTTGAAGATTTCCTGGAGCCTCGTCCTGATCTTCAGCCGGTCTTGGAGGCCGAACTGAAAAAGGTAATCAGCCTGCTGGTGGAAAAACGCTGGCCGTTCCGGCTACATGCTACCTACGATGAATCCATTTCACGTTTTCTGGACGTTTTCGAGGGGATCAACCGGGATATTCCCTTTAACGGCTTGCGCTGGTTTTTCGACCATGCCGAAACCATCTCGGACCGGAACCTGGAACGGGTGCGACAACTTGAAGGAGGCATTGCCATTCAGGATCGCATGGCCTTCCAGGGTGAATATTTTGTTGCGCGATACGGGCAGGATGCCGCACGGATGACCCCGCCGATCTCAAAAATGCTGAACATGGGCATACCGGTGGGCGCCGGTACGGACGCTACCAGGGTGTCCAGCTACAATCCGTGGGTATCGCTCTATTGGCTGGTGACAGGTAAAACCGTGGGCGGATTGTCATTGTATGACGAGAACAACCGCCTTGACCGGACCACGGCCCTGCGTCTCTATACCGAGGGAAGTTCGTGGTTTTCGGGAGATGAGGGGAAAAAAGGAGGAATCGCGGTGGGACAGCTTGCCGATCTGGCAGTGCTGTCGGCCGATTATTTTGCCGTGCCTGATGAGGACATTAAAGGGATAGAGTCGCTGCTTACCATCATGGGCGGACGGATCGTGCATGGAAGCGGCCATTTCAGCAGTCTGGCTCCGCCACTGCCACCAGTATCCCCCGGTTGGTCACCGACTGGGGTATATGGTGGGGCGTACAGAAAAGCACATGGTGGGTCGGGGGGTAATGCACCGGCATCTGCGCTCTCGTCCACCAATCCGCTCCATCAACATACCCATGCGGTGTTTGGCGAAAGCGACCTCTGGGGCGTTGGGTGCACATGCTTTGCGTTTTGAGATAATGTATCAGGAGATGCTGCCGGAACATTTCTGCAATCCTGAGTGGAGTGAATCCGGAGGAAGTAATCATGGCAATAGCAGCAATCATATCCGGCATTGCTCTGGTTCTGCTGGTTCTGTGGGAGGGGTTTGAGACCATCATCCTGCCGCGCCGCGTGACGCGGCGTTTCCGGCTCACCCGTTTTTTCTACAGGAGCAGCTGGCGCCCGTGGGTGAGGATCGTCATGGCGTTGGTTCCCGCTCGGCGGCGGGAAACCTGGCTGAGCTATTTCGGACCGCTGTCGCTGCTGCTGCTCCTGAGTGTCTGGGCGGTCGGTCTGATCACCGGATTTGCTCTTATTCATTGGGGACTCGGCTCAGCCGTGCTGGCCATGAACGGTGAAGCAAACTTCTTTACCGACTTCTATCTGAGCGGGACTACTTTTTTCACTCTTGGAATGGGAGACGTCCTTCCTCGCACATCTTTGGCGCGCCTGCTGGTAGTCATGGAATCGGGAATGGGGTTTGCCTTTCTCGCCCTGGTGATCGGTTACCTGCCTGCTCTCAATCAGTCCTTCGCGCGCCGTGAAGTAAGCATCTCTCTCCTTGATGCCCGTGCCGGTTCACCTCCCACCGCCTCGGAAATGCTGCGCCGGCACGGTCACGAACGGGGGAAAGAGGAACTACGCCAGCTTTTGCATGAATGGGAGCGCTGGTCGGCGGAATTTCTCGAAGGGCACCTTTCCTATCCGGTTCTCGCCTATTTTCGCTCCCAGCACGACAACCAGTCATGGCTCGCTGCCCTGACCGCGATTCTCGATACCTGCGCGCTGATTATGGCCGGTTTGGAGGGTGCCTGCGAGCGCCAGGCGGAACTTACCTTTGCCATGGCCCGCCACGCTGTTGTCGATCTTTCACTGGTCTTCAGAACCAGCCCACGGGATCCGGTCCCTGACCGCCTGCCAGCGGAGAAGTTGATGGAGCTGCGTCTATTCCTGACCGGCAACGGTCAAAAAGTGCGTAATGAAGAGTCTTTTGCCGTGAAACTCAATGAGTTGCGTCTTATGTATGAGCCATACGTCCACGCACTGTCCACCCACTTTCAGGTTGGCCTCCCCCCCTGGATCGGAAATGAAAACTGGGTGGACAACTGGAAGGGAAGCTTCTGGGAACACTCCGGGAAGGGAAGACACGCTGCGAGGAAAAGCAGAGCCGACCATTTCTGATCACCCACGCGTCTGTCTGTTTTGGTGGTACTCTTGGTGGTAAACGCGTGCCGCCCGAAACTCAAAGCCACGTTAGTACGAAGGCACGCAGTCTCCCGCCATTTTCATCGCGGTAGTAAACCACCTTGATATTTTTCGCGACCTTCCCGCGCTGGATCAGGTATCCTTCCTTTTTTTCGGAAGTTTCAATGCTGAAGTCGGGCGTTTTCGTGATCTGATGGAGCACATTTTTCATGAAGGCTTCCGGCACTCCCTGCCCGCCACGGTCAATTACCTGAATGGCTTTGATGACATTGGCCTCGCGCAGTACTTTGAATTCGGTGACCTTCCCCCTGTATCGTTCCCACCCCGGATTGGCGGCGCTGAACTTTTTGTCAAGGCCGGACTGCGGTACGAACTCAGGCAGGCGTGACGGTCGTGCTTCGGTAGGTGCTGCAGGGGTCGGGCTCTTTGAATCACGGTTTCCGGCAATATCAGTCAGTACGGCTTTATCGCTTATCTTGTCCTGCTCCACGGAAGTTGTCGGCGCGGCACTGATTGCAGCTGTCGGCGTTTTGGCTGCGGCCGAATCTGTTTTGGAAGCCGGCGACCTTTGCTGCAGGTAGGTTACGGCAATTACGGCGACGATAACCGGCACCAGCCAGAGAAGAAAAGTACTTCTTTTAGGACGTGTTGGTTTGGATTCAATAGTATCAATGCTCTCGGCGTCCCAGTCATGAGCAAAAGATGGAGTTTCCTGGTTGAGAGCCTCGGGTTCAGGTGTGCTGCTGACGGCATTGTCAAAGGAGCTGTTGAATTCGGAATAGACGGTTAATCGCGGTCGGGGTGCGTAGGTTATTCCCTGCTCTTCCAAAGATGGTTCGGCCGTCGCCGGCGTGGCAACCGGAAACTGCAGATCAGCATTGGGCTCTTGAGGTGGCGTCGCTTCAGAATCCGGGTGATCACCGAGGAGAGCGGACGTTTCTACTGCGCTTACCGGTTGAGGATTGGGGGCGGAGGATGCGGCGGCTTCCGCTGATGCAACAGGTTCTAGCGCTGCAGCGTCGCCATTTTTCTTTTGTTTATTTAAAAGCGTGGCAAGAAGACGGTGCAATTCCGATAGCATCTGGCCATCATCTGCCGAAGTATCGAGCCAGCCCTGATAAGGTTTGAGAATTGCGTCATTTGTCTGGTCGGGAGCGGCCAGCAGGACAAAGCGCGAGCGCTTGCGACCCAACTGCTTTTTCAGGTGCATGATCAGAATGTCGGCAGAGAGCCCGGATAAGTGCGTCTGGACAAAGACAATATCCGGTTTTTCAATAACGATTTCTTCTCCACCCTTTTCGAGGTTGTTAACGACGCGGAGACGAATGTTTTTGTCTTCGGTCAGACGGCCAAAAACCTTTCGCAGCCGTGCAACATCGGTGATTAATAGCAGATTGGTCACAAAGGCCTCCTTCTCAATAAAGATGTCATTGTACGAAATGGAAGCGCGTTAATCAACAGTTATGCTGAACAAGCGCCCGTTAATTGTGCTTTTAGTTTGACAAAACAGTGTGGTGAAAATTATTATCACAAGATTGGGAATATGATGTGAACTTATTGGAGGATTTATGGGCAAAATGTATAAAATAGCAGTGTTAGCGGGCGATGGCATCGGCCCTGAGGTTATGGCCGAGGCTCTTAACGTACTTGATGCTGTCGAGAAAAAGTTTGATGTAACATTTACCCGTACCCCTGCCAATGTGGGGGGAGCCGGCATCGACAACGAGGGCAAGGCGCTTCCGCAAAGCACGATTGACATTTGCAAGGCATCTGACGCGATACTCTTCGGTTCGGTTGGCGGCCCGAAATGGGAAACACTTCCTCCTGACGAGCAGCCTGAACGCGGAGCTTTGCTGCCGCTCCGCAAGATATTCGGATTGTACGCAAACCTGCGGCCTGCCATCATCTTTCCTTCATTGACCGGAGCATCATCACTCAAGGAAGAGGTGATAAGTGGCGGTTTCAATATTCTGGTTATTCGTGAACTGACGGGAGGAATCTATTTTTCCCAACCGAAAGGTATTGAAGGTGTTGGCCGCGAGCGGGTTGGCATTGATACGTTGCGTTACTCCGTGCCGGAGATTGAACGCATCACTCATGTCGCTTTTCAGTCTGCCCGCAAGCGCGACAAAAAGGTGTGCTCCATCGACAAAGCGAACGTCCTTTCCTCTTCCGTGCTCTGGCGCGAAATTGTTATCGGCATTGCCAAGGAATATCCGGATGTTGAACTGACCCATATGTATGTTGATAATGCTGCCATGCAGCTGGTGAAATGGCCCAAGCAGTTTGACGTGATTCTTGCCGAAAACATGTTTGGTGATATCCTTTCCGATGAAGCCGCCATGTTGACCGGTTCGCTCGGTATGCTTCCTTCAGCTTCGCTGGCGGAAGGCTCTTTCGGCATGTATGAGCCCTCTGGTGGCTCTGCTCCTGATATTGCCGGCCAGGGTATTGCCAATCCGATTGCCCAGATTCTTTCGGCCGCAATGATGCTCAAGTTTTCTTTCGGGATGCTGGATGCCGCAGATGCCATTGACAACGCCGTAAAGAAAGTGCTCGATCAGGGCTACCGCACCGCTGACATCTACCAGAAGAAAGATGGCGAGAAGCTGGTGAACACAAAGGAAATCGGCGCGGCAATTATTGCAAATCTGTAAAACTCACTTCAATCAGAAAAGGAATGCACCCATGAAAGTTGGAATCGTCGGATGGCGCGGTATGGTTGGTTCGGTTCTTATGCAGCGTATGCAGGAAGAAAACGACTTTGCTCTGGGCTTTGAACCGGTGTTTTTTACGACTTCCCAGGCTGGACAGCCGGCCCCGATGAACGCAGGCACCCTGAAGGACGCCTCGGATCTCTCCGAGCTTAAAAAGCTGGATGTGATCATCACGTGCCAGGGAGGCGACTACACCAAGGCGGTTCACCCCGAGTTGCGCAAACAGGGGTGGAACGGTTATTGGATCGATGCTGCCAGCACTCTCAGGATGGAGCCAAACGCCGTCATTATCCTCGACCCGGTCAACCGGGGTGTGATTGATGCGGCTCTTGCCAAAGGAGAGAAGGATTTTATCGGCGGCAACTGTACTGTCAGCCTGATGTTGATGGCTCTCGGCGGTCTGTTCCGTGCCGGAGTGGTTGAATGGATCAGCTCCATGACCTATCAGGCGGCAAGCGGCGCCGGTGCTCCCAATATGCGTGAGCTGCTGGCGCAGATGGGTGCCTTGAACGGAGTCGTTGCAGAAGAGTTGAAAAATCCGGGGTCGGCAATACTTGAAATAGACCGGAAGGTCACTGCTACATTGCGGGATGGGTCCATGCCCACCAAAGAGTTCGGTTTCCCGCTGGCCGGAAGTGTACTCCCCTGGATTGACCGGGAGGTTGAAGATGGCCAGAGCCGCGAGGAGCTGAAAGGTTTTCAGGAAACCAACAAGATCCTCGGTACGGCAACTCCGATCCCGGTGGATGGCATTTGTGTGCGGGTGGGCGCCATGCGCTGCCACAGCCAGGCCTTGACGATCAAGCTGAACAAGGATCTGCCCGTCGCCGAAATCGAAAATCTGATCAAGAATGATAATCAGTGGGTCAAGCTGATCCCGAATACCAAGGCCGATTCCCTTGCAGGGCTCACCCCGGCTACGGTTTCGGGAACGCTGTCTGTCCCGGTCGGCCGCGTACGCAAGATGAAGATGGGGCCGCAGTACCTGTCGGCCTTCACCTGCGGCGATCAGCTCCTCTGGGGAGCGGCGGAACCGCTCCGCCGGATGCTGCGGATTCTGCTGGAAAAATAGCCGTCAGGCTCCGAAATTTGTTTTATGGAGTTAGCGCCCCGTTTGGGGCGCTTTCTGTTTGGGGTGGTAGAGGGAAAGAAACGAGGTAATGTATGAAAAATGCGCACGATAAACCCGAACTCCTCGCTCCGGCCGGCTCGCTGGAATCCTTTTTTGCCGCTATGGAGAAAGGCGCCGACGCCGTGTATGCGGGGCTGCAGGAGTTTTCAGCCCGGGCCCGGGCCAAAAATTTTACTCTTTCCCAGATGGAGCGGATGCTGGCCTATGCCCACGGCCAGAACCGGCGAATCTACATAACCCTTAATACTCTGGTGAAGGAAAAGGAACTGCCGCAGCTGGTGGATACGCTGGCGGCCCTGGCGGGGATGCGGGTCGATGGCGTTATTTTGCAGGATATGGCGGTGGCGCGGCTGATCCGGAATCACTTCCCCTCCATCCCGCTGCATGCGTCAACCCAGATGACGATACACAATACGCCGGGAGTCAAGATGCTGGAGAAGCTCGGTTTCCAGCGGGCGGTGCTGGCGCGGGAACTGGCGGTTGATGAAATTGCCGCCATTGCCGCTTCCACCCCGGTCGAGATTGAATGTTTCGTCCATGGCGCCCTTTGCTTCTCTATTTCCGGCCAATGTTTCTTCTCTTCACTGCTGGGTGGCCATAGCGGCAACCGCGGCCGTTGCGCTCAGCCGTGCCGACGACTTTACAGCCATCGCGGCAAGGAGGGGCATTACTTTTCCACCAGCGATCTGTCGGCAATAGATCTTGTCCCTGAGCTGATCAAGGCCGGTGTTAAATCTCTCAAGATTGAGGGGCGGATGAAATCGGCCGAGTACGTTGCCACTGTGGTTGAAGCCTACCGCAGCGTGCTTGATGCGCCGGAAAAATCACGCACGGAAGCGTTGGCGGTTGCCAAGGGAATGCTGAAATATTCTTTTGGCCGCACTCCGACCAAGGGATTCCTGGCCTCACAGCAGCCGGATGATATCGCTAATCCCTGGCAAAAGGGAGGGACGGGGCGCTTTATCGGGCAGATAAAAAGTATCAAAGGGAAAAGTCTGGTTTTTGAAACCAGGGATGCACTGTATGTGGGGGACCGTTTGCGGGCACAGCCCAAAAGTGACATGGCCGGCCAGGCCTGGACCCTGCGCGAGATTATGCTCAATCGGAAAAAGGTGATGGAGGCTCCGGCCGGAAGTCTCGTAGAGGTGGAAACGCCGTTCAGTTTCTCGGTCGGTGACTCAATCTATAAAGTATCATCCAGAGAAGCTTACACCTTGAGTGATAGCGCGTGTCAGCGCCGCCTTGACGGGGCGGGACAAGGGGACAAGCTCCCCTGCCGACTGGTTGTCTCCCTGAAGGACGAACAGCTCACGATTGCTGCCGACGTGGCGGGGTTCCATCATGAACTCGGTTTTCCGGTTGGTCCACTGGAACCGGCGCGCAGTGGTGATATGCAGGCGGTGCTGTTCGGACAGTTCTCGAAATGCGGCGATACCCCCTTCCGGCTCGAAGCGCTGGAAGCGCCCGCCTTTCCGGCGGTACTGATCCCGTCGGCCCTGTTCAAGGATCTGCGCCGCCGCTTTTATCAACAATTGCGTGAGGCGTCTACGGCCGTTTTCCGTGACCAGATTGCTTCTGCCCGCAAGAGCGCGCTACGTGATGTGGAAACGGTGCGGGGAGCCAAAGGTCGGACCGTTGCACATGAGACATTGACTGTCGTTATGGACGATCCGAAAGAGTGGCGCTTTCCGCTTCAAAGCGGGGCTGATGCGACGCTGCTGCCGCTGTCGAAAGCGGCAATCCACCAGATTTCCACAGCGGTTCCACGCATGCGCGGTGCGGAAGAACAGATAATCTGGCAGCTCCCCTTTATTCTTTTTGACCGTGACATTTCTCTGTACCGCGATACGATTAAAACCCTCTACCGCTACGGTTTCCGCCGTTTCGAAGCAGCCAACGTGTCTCACTTCGAGCTGTTGCGTGGACATGAAGGCGTACGTATCTCGACCTGGCACCGCTGTTTTTCACTCAACAGCCAGGCGCTGGCCGCCTGGCAGGAATTCGGCGCCGAAGCGGCAACCCTCTATCTGGAGGATGACAGCAGTAATCTTGCCGATTTACTCAAGGCTGGCGTTGATATTGAACAACGGGTGCTGGTCTATTCACCACTTCCGGTTATGACCACCAAGATTCGTCTTAAAGATGTGCATGCCAATACTCCGCTCCGTTCAGACCGCGGGGAAACGTATCGCGTCACCAGCCACGACGGTCTGCAGACGATCAGTTCTGCACAGAACTTCTCCCTGACTGCCCGGCATGGTGAATTACGGCATCTGGGGTGCAGCTCGTTTGTGATCGACCTTAGTGAAGAGCCGCGCGAACGGTGGGGGGAAATTATGGCGGCATTCAAGTCGGGGCGGGAACTGCCCGGCACAACAGAATTCAATTATGCCGCGGAGCTGATCTAAATGCGGATATATCTTGTAACCCTCCTGCAAATTCTGGTTCTGGCGAACACCGCCTACGCTGGAAGAATTATAGATGGCATGGTGCGCGCGGTCTATGATGGTGATACCGTGTTGTTGGCTACCCGCGAGGAAAACCGGCTCACCGTGAGGCTGTACGGAATAGATGCTCCCGAGACGAAGAAACCTGACATACCTGGGCAACCGTACGGCGACATCTCGAAGCGAATACTGATGTACAAGGTCCTGGGGCGGCGTGTTACCGCTGAGATCGTTGATATTGACCAGTACAAGCGAGCGGTGGCAGTTATCCGCTATGAAGGGCGGGACATCAACCGCGAGATGGTGGCCGAGGGAATGGCATGGGCGTATCGCCGGTATTTGCAGGGAACATACATCTCGGACTATATAGGAACAGAAGACCAGGCCCGTTCACATCGCGTCGGACTCTGGAAAACCGCTAATCCACAACCCCCGTGGGAATTCAGACATGGGCGTATGAAAAAGGGGAACCGGCTACGGCGCTGGTGATTGCAGTTTGGTTGATGGTGCGGTGTTGTACTAGCGGGGATATTTTTTTGCCATCTCAAGGGTATGTTTGACCCGGGAAATGACCCGCAACGGCTGGACCGGCTTGGGGATAAAATCACTGAATCCTGACTCCAGTGCTTTCTGTTCATCTTCGATCGATGCTTTGGAGGTCAGCATGATAACAGGAATTTCTGAAATCATCGGATTGGCCTTGATGGCCCGCAATAATCCGTAACCATCCATGCGCGGCATTATCGAATCGGTAATAATAAGTTTTGGCCGCTCCGACAGGGCGATTTTCAGCGCTTCCAGGCCGTCCCCGGCCAGCAGCACCGTATAGCCTTCCTTCACAAGTGCCGCCTGGATTATCAGTGCAACCGGCGTGGAGTCTTCAACCACCAGGATCGATCCTCCGGCATCAGCACTGCTTTTCAGATAATGCAGTGAAATCGCATCCAGAATCTCTTTGCGGGTAGCCAGTACGGGAACAATTTGCAGCCCGGAAATGCGGCTCATCATTTCCATGGTTTCCATATCAAAAGGGTCGGTAATCGCCACAGCGAGCATGGTATCTTTTTGTTTAAGCGGGAAAACCAGCTTCTTCATCGCAAAATCGGATGGCAGGATGTCGAGCAGTTCTTGAGGATAGGTGTGCCTGACAAAATTTTTAATGGTTTTGAAATTGAACTGTTTCGATAGTGCATCTACCAGCTCCTCCTCGGTTATGACCCCCATTTCTTCAAGTACAATGCCCAAGCGTTTTTTCCCGGATTTCTGCCGCTCCAGCGCCCGTTCAAGCGTCTTTTTGCTGATAATTTCAGCCTCGACCAGTATGTCGCCTAAATGCTTCAATACAGCTCCGTTCTCAACCACCAGTCATATACACGACTGGTGGTCGCTTGTGTGAAGAATGGGGTGTTATTTGGGAACCAGATAGCCGATACGAATCCCGCCCCAATGCCGGTTGTTTATAACCAACGGTTTTGACATGTCATTCAAAATCTCCCCGGTGTCACGGCGATAGGTCTGCAGGAGGTACCCTTCCGTGTTGCGGGCGCAGCGGATACCGGTGTGATCATCAAAAATGCGCTTGGTCCGGTTGTTGTTTTTGTCTATGTCAGCATTTCCGGTCAACGGTTTGCTGAAACGCAGGTTGTGGCAGGGGCAATAACCGTTGTTGTCAATGCAGATGGCATACATCACCTTGTTGTCACGGTTGACGATTGCTTCCTGAATCGGCGAAATCACCTTGTCGAAGAATGAATCAAAGCGGGTGGTAAACTTTTGCGGGGAAGTATTTGGTACCGGTACATAGTTTCTGTCGAACAGGCTTTCAAGGGTAATGCTTCTATCCTTGAGAGCTTTATCAATGGCAGCGAGAGTCTGCTCCTCTATTTCACGAATGTAGATTCGGACGGTATCGTGGTAATTGCCGACCGAAAATTTCCCGACCGAACCGTAGATCTGCTCAACAATCTCGGAAAACGTTACAAATGCCTGGCTGGTTTTCTGCATCATCACATAGGTCTCTTCCGCGCTGTGGGAAACGAGATGGATCATTTCGGAAATATTATTTGTTGTGGCATTCTGTTCTTCAGAAGCGGTTGCAATCTGCTCAATCATGATTCGCGACTCGTTGGCGTGATTCTTGATGTTTTCCAGGCTGTCACGAGCCTCTTCAGCCTTGGCAAGCCCGGTCTTGACGAGAATGCTTTCAGTGCCGATCATATCTGCGGCACTGCGGCTGGTTTTTTGGATGCTTGCTACAACCTTTTTGATCTCGCGGGTTGAAGCGGTTGTTTTCTCCGCAAGCCCCTTGACCTCGCTGGCAACCACCGCAAATCCTTTGCCGGCATCTCCGGCCCGGGCCGCTTCAATCGAAGCATTGAGCGCCAGCAAGTTGGTCTGGTCGGCAATGTCTTCGATCAGAACAACCATTTCACCGATATGAGTGGAAGCCGCCTCCAGTTCACGGATGATTACCAGTGTGTTATTCACGCTGCCACTGATCTGCTGCATGCAGTCCCACGTTTCTTCAACAACGGCCATGCCGCTGTTGGCAGCGCTGTCGACCGCACTGGAAAGTGAGGCCGCCCGGTGAGTGTTTTCAGTCACGTCATGAATTGTCTGGGCCATCTCTTCGGAAGAAGCGGCAACCGTGATGGCCTGATCTTTCTGATCCTGGGTCATCTTCAGTGTCCGTTCGGTACCGACGGCTAATTCACAAACGTTTGTTCCGATCAGGCATGTTTGTGAATAGAGATCGGAAAAAGTGTCGCGTATTTTTCCCGTGAGGTTATTCACTTCTTCACCAAGGCGACCGATTTCGCAGGTAGAGCGAACCTCAAGTACCTTGGTCAGGTCACCTTCGCTGCCGGCCAGATCACCCAGCTGTTTGTAAAGCTCAATTATCTGTTGGACTACGGTGCGGTTGAAAAAAACATATAACGTTGCCAGCATGGCGAAAAAGAAAAACGCACCAACTGCCGACATTACCAGTGTCAGTCGCATGGCTGTTGCAAATCCGTCTTCAAGGGATGTCGTAAGAATAATGCCGCCTAAGTACTTCTTATCAGCGGTGTGGCATCCCCGACAGCGCTCTTCATTTGCCAGGGGGACAGCCAGATCAAGAAAACGCTTTCCGTCCTTGCTGGCGGACAATTCTTTGGGAGCGCCGGCAGCAATTGCCATGCGCATCTCCTCGCTGACCGCATCACCTTTCCATTCCTTCCCGTCGGCATCAAAAAGGCGAATTCCTGCAACGCCGCCCTTTGTCTTGATTTCGTTGATATACCCGCTGAAATCCTTCATATCGCCCTTTGTCATCTGGTTAAGGATGTCATGGGTGACGCTGGTTGCCAGCTGCCGGGCATTTTTTTTCTGCAGGTCAATGGTGGAGGTGTATTCGAGATAGATCGACAGAATGCCAAGACCGGCAAAGCCAATGAAAAGTGTGGCGGCTATTATGAGGACGATCTTGCGGGTCAGGATTGACTTGAACATGATTTATCACCTTTTTGCAGAGGATTAAAAATATGGCAGGCGGGAATACTACACTATGGGAGGGTTTTATACAAACGGTTTGTTGCATAATAAAACTCTGTTATTTACTAACCAACGGATATAAATGAGGTTGCTATGCTCGTTCGGTCATTGAAAAAAATCAGCACAAAAGAATAATGGAGCTGCCTATAAAGTAAGAAGTCAGGAACGAGAAAAGCCTGGAAGAATAATCTTCCAGGCTTTTGAATGAATAATGAAAAGAGACTGCTATTAGTTCGGATATACTGAAACCTTTTTACGGTCTTTACCCAGGCGCTCGAACGCTACCACACCTTCAATCAGGGCGAACAGGGTGTAATCCTTGCCGCAACCAACGTTGTTGCCGGGGTGAATCTGTGTACCACGCTGGCGATAAATGATATTACCCGCCTTCACGCTTTCGCCGCCGAATTTCTTGCAGCCCAGACGCTGTCCGCCTGAATCTCTACCGTTTCTTGAGCTACCACCAGCTTTTTTATGTGCCATTTCCGTATCTCCTGGGAAAAATATTTATGCGGTTTTGGTTAAGCAGTAATCTTTTCAATCTTGAGAACGGTCAGGTGCTGACGGTGACCGCGCAATTTGCGTGAGTCCTTGCGGCGTTTGGATTTGAACACGAGAACTTTTTTGCCTTTGCCCTGTACGGCAATCCTGGCTGTTACGGAAGCTCCGGCGACGAGTGGTGCGCCTACAACCGTTTTTTCTCCGCCTACCATGAGTATTTCGGCAAATTCGATACTATCACCGATTTCACCCTCAAGTTTTTCAACCTTGAGAAATTCGCCTTCAGCAACCTTGTATTGCTTGCCACCTGTTTTGATAACTGCGTACATATGCATCTCCATCCGCTTCTGATTTTTAAAGAGTTATGGAATATAGATACATGAGAGTAACAAGTCAAGCAGAAAATAATACCAGTCGCGGACCCGGTATTCTGTGCCGGTATGGAGGCCTTGTTGTCTGATGTTATTCGGTTTCCGAAGTATTGCCGAAGAGCTCGTCAAAAATTGCCTGCACGGTTGTGATCCGGTTTGCTTTCCAGGCATTAGTCCCGCAAAAAATCAGACCGGTCTCAACATCACCACGTTGGGCACGGTCCAGAGCGGTAACGATGCAGAAGCGTTCCCCGGATTCCTTATAGGAGCATTTCTTCAGGCAACCCATGCGGCATGGCGTATGGTGGTCAAGATCGTACTGGCGAATGTTGTCGATGTTGTTCAAGATGGCACGTCCGGGAAGTCCTGCCGGGCTCATAATCAGGCCGATATCTTCTTCGGTGCACTCAATGTAGCGCTGTTTGAACTCTTCGCTGGCATCACACTCTTCTGTGCAGACAAAGCGGCTGGCCATCTGTACTCCGTCAGCCCCCTCAGCCAGGGCATGTTCCAGATCTGCACGATCCCAGATCCCGCCAGCGGCAATTACCGGGACTTCAGCGCCGCACTCATCGCGGAAAAAAGCCTTGATATCACGTATCGTTGCGTATTGGTCATACTCGCCGGTGCCGATGTTTTCCATCTTTTCACCCAGGTGGCCGCCAGCTGTATCCGGATCTTCTACCACTACTGCATCCGGCAGCCGGTGATAGGCTTTTTGCCACTTTCGCACAATAAGTTGTGCCGCCCGGAGAGAAGAGACTATCGGTACCAGAGCGACATCCGGATGATCGGCCGTCAGTTCCGGAAGTCCCATCGGCAGGCCGGCGCCGCATACAATCACTTTGGCGCCGCCTTCGATGGCCGCTTTAACGAGCGGGACGAAATCCGATAGTGCAACCATGACATTAACGCCGATCACTCCGTCCGGAGCAATTTCATACGCCTTGCGCAACTCGGCTTTAAATGCCTCGGTTTCTGCCTGAAAAAAATTCTTGCCATCATAAAGGCCGCTATTGAGGGCTATGCCGGCAGCAGCGACCAGGCCGACGCCGCCGCATTTCGCAACATGCCCGGCCAACCGTCCGGCAGATATCCGGGCACCCATGCCGCCCTGGATAAGCGGATAACGAACGATGTGTTTCCCAATTTTTAGTGGCTGTGCCATAGCCCCCCCCACGGAGTGTTTTTATCCGCGGTATCATAGCAAAGCATCAGCCATACTGTTTGTAATAGTTTTGTAAAACGATCTGCCACGCGTCAACTTCCCCTCCAAATTTTTTTCTGGACTTATTGAGCTATTCTCACTAAAATCCGACAGTTCATTTGAATTCAGGAGTTGGCTATGGAACAGGAAAAACTCGATTATTTTAAAAATATATTGAATGAAGAGTTAAAATCCCTGCTGGGTGAAGCTGGCAAGACTGTAACGGAAATGACTTCGGATGCATCAAATTTTCCCGACCCGACCGATCGTGCCACACAGGAATCCGATCGCAACTTTGAGCTGCGTATCAGGGACCGGGAACGGAAATTGATCAATAAAATCAAGGACGCTCTCGACCGCATTGAGTCTAAACAATTCGGCATTTGCGACGATTGCGGAGAAGAAATCAGCGAAGCCCGCCTCAGGGTAAGACCGGTAACCACCCAATGTATCGATTGCAAGATGGCTGCTGAGGAAAAGGAACTGCGCATTTAATTTCATTAACTGTATGACGGTACACAGGGTCAGGCATGAATATTCATGATTCTTTACAAAATCCTGAGACCGATAATCGCCTTTCTGAACTGACACTTTTGTATCAATTCAGCAACACCATGCTTTCCACCATACGCCTCAACAAGTTGATGCACCTTATCCTTACCGCGATTACGGCGCCATCATCCAACCTCTTTGAACGCACCATTCTGTTTTTACGCAACGAAAAATCAAACGTCCTGCAAGGAATGCTGGCTGTAACCCGCCAATTATCAGAAGGCCTCCAGATTGTCGGTGGCCACGATGCCCTCGAAAGTCGGTGGGATATCAGCGATGAATTAATTTCACGGCAACGATCCGCTGAATTCTGTCTGCAGGTGCGTTTGACACGTATTGAAATCGACAGCGCTTGCCCACTGATACACCACATAGTTTCAGAGCGGAGTTTCTGCCACTCCGAGGATATTCTTTGCCAAAAATGCCCCACCTGTCACTTTATGAGGCCATTATGCTCCGGGCCGTTTGCCGCTGTGCCACTCGTCGCCCACGAAACGACCATCGGCATGGTTGTTGTGGACAATCCCGATACCGGCCTTAAAATTACATGCGACAATCTGCATTTTCTTCAGCTTTTTGCCAATCAGGCCGGCATGGCCATTGAAAATTCGATGCTGTACAATCGTATCAAAGATGCCCACTTGAACCTGAAAGATGCCCGTGAACGCCTGTTGCATGGCGAGCGTCTCGCGGCCATCGGGGAGATGGCGGCAAACCTGGCCCATGAACTGAAAAACCCGCTCATCACTATCGGGGGTTTTGCCGGACGGTTGCTCAAGTCACTCCCCGATGAGACGCGGGAACATCAGTATGCAGACACCATCGTTTCAGAAGTCAGCAGGCTGGAAAAAATGCTGGCTGAAATTCTGGCGTTTTCTCGCAAGCCGACAATCTGCTTTTGTGTCTGCGATCTGGAGGAAATTATTCAGGAGTGCCTTGCAAGCTGTGCGGCCACTTTTGAAGACCATAATATTACAGTATCTTTTTCCTGTGAAGCCCGTCCATGGAAGGTCTCCGGTGACGCGCACCAGCTGAAACAAGTGTTTCTCAATCTGATATTAAACGCCTGTGATGCCATGCCTGACGGGGGAAAACTGATTCTGGCTCTTGAAAGGACATCACTTGGCAAAGAAATGATTGTTGCTACTGTTGAGGACACTGGCGGCGGGATTCCGGAACATATGTTCCAGCAGATCTTTAATCCATTTTTTACAACCAAACACCACGGAACCGGTCTCGGGCTTGCGATTGCAAACCGTATCATCCTCAATCATTTTGGCTCGATCGAGGCTCACAATAGTGGACAAGGTGCCGTTTTCAAAATAACGTTGCCGCTGGCAAAATAATCGATTGATTTCCCGGGCTCTGGCTTGACTGGAAGAATGCCGCGCATGTAATAAAGCCCTCCCCATTTCATATCCGGCTGTCAGCTAAAATTATATTGTCATTCTTGTGATGTGTTGCCCCATGAATGTCGTGATCGTAGCGAAGAACATGATGAAAAGTATCGCCACAATTAAGCCGATGATGACGCTCCACGTGATAACCCAATTATTTACCCCGCCCACCTCCTGAAGTACGGGAATATAATACTGTGGTGATTGTTTCGCTCGTATATCACAAATATTCGATTTTACATGCCGGTAATAAAGGTAGTTGCCTATTACACCAACACCGATGTGCATAAAGAAGTTTATGCCGGGTATGCAGAAGATTATAAAAGTGATAACAGCCAGCGCATACATTTTGCGATAGAGGAACCAGAGGAACGTAAAGCCGAAACATGACCAATTCCATGTTATGCAGAATGTTTCTCTCCCACGGAGTGTGAAATTGGAAAATTTCTGAATGTAATAATATGAATTTGTACCTACGAAAGCACGGATTTCCTCTGGGGTGATATTATCAATGTTGATAGCATTATACGGATCAAGGTTGAGCATCGAACCGCAATGCTTGCATTTTATCGCTCCATCTAAAATAGTTTCCCTGCAGTATGGACAGATCATTTACAAAGCCTCGCAGATAGTGATGCCGTCTGTGTCCTCAATTCAGATAAAACTTCAATGAGTCGGTTCCCGCTTATAGATTATCTTCTCCGGAATCCTTTCATCATAACTTGAATTGCTGCACAAGTCTCTGAAGTTCCTCTGCGTTACCCTGCAGCCGTGTTGCTGCCGCCGCAGACTCTTGCGCACCGTGTGATGTTTGCTGAACCACTTCGGTGATCTGGTGCATATTACTTGATATTTCGCTGGTAGTGGCGGTCTGCTCTTCAGCCGCAGTTGCTATCTGGTTTACTTGCATTGCAACATCATTGATCTGCTGGAGTATGTCTTCTAATGCGCGGCCGGATTTTTCAGCCTCAATAGTTCCGGCTTCAACCTGATGGACTCCCTGCTCCATAGCGGTGACAGCGCCTTTGGTCTCGTTCTGGATTGCTTTAATCATCTCGCCTATCTCTCGTGTTGCTCGTGTCGTCCTTTCTGCCAAAGCGCGAACCTCATCGGCAACGACGGCAAACCCTCTGCCCTGTTCACCCGCCCTCGCTGCTTCTATTGCCGCGTTAAGCGCCAGCAGGTTGGTCTGGTCGGCGATATCTTCAATTGTGCCAATGATTGCTCCAATCTGGTCGGACCGCTCACCCAGACTTGCTACAGTTTTTGCCGATTCTTGAACTTTATCGGCGATCTGGTTCATAACTGTTACGGTCTTTTCTACTACTTCGGCCCCGTTTTGTGCCGATTGAGAAGCACGTTGTGCTCCTTCAGCAGCCATCTGGCAGTTTTGTGCGATATCTCCGGATGTCGCAGACATCTCTTCACCAGCAGTTGCAACAGTGCCGGCTTGTGCCGCAACCTCTTCAGCACCTGTGGCAATTTGTTCAGCAGTGGAGTTCAGCTGACTTGAGGCAGATGCAACCTGGTTAGATGTTGAGGAAATTTGACTGATAATAGAGCGAAGTTTCTCAATGAAGAGGTTAAAGCTGCCGCAGATATCCCCCAGTTCATCATTGCCGGTGTAGGTCAGGCGTTTGGTGAGGTCACCGTCTCCTGCGGCAATATCTCTCACCAGCACATCTATCTGATCAAGTGGCCTTTTTATAGAACGGATCAGGATCGTCACCATGATCAGAACAATTATGATGGAGATGACAATAATTAAAATCGTAAGGGTGAGGTCATGCCGTTCGTCCATGTCCAACTGCTTCTTGACGTTGGCCATTGATTCGTCGTTAGCAGTTGCATAGTCCGCGATATTCTTTTCCGACTGATGAATGGAATCCTTAAATTCCTCTATGGCCTTGTTGGCATCGGCAGGGGTCTTTATTGTGCCGCTTTTTATCTTTTCGATGACCTTGAAGAAACCTGTTTCGTAGCCTTCCAATGATTTATTTATGTCTGCAAGCAACGCTTTATCTTTCGGCCCATCCTCCAGCTTTAATAACGTGTCCATACGCATTTTGGCATGCGCGCGGGCCTCGCTCCATTTTTTGGTGTAGTCATCCACTTTGGCAAGGTCATCAATATTCAGAAAGGCATCTTTTTCATAGCGGCGCATGATGTTGATGTTCGCTCTCATGCGTTGGGCGGTTTCAACGACCTTGGCGTCTACCCCGATCGTCTTGTCACTCTTGGTTCTCATATCTTTTAGTTCATAAAGACCAACTCCGCCTAAAAGCAACAGAAAGAAAAGACATGTTCCAAACCCAAATATCAGCCGCGTTCCGATTTTCATCTGCCATCTCCTTTGTTTTTGGTTCCTTGACATGACTCGCTCATAATGCCTTTGACAGATACCATTAAAAATGTTCGCAATCAACTAGATGATCAAAAAATGATACCACACCATAGGCACGCGTAGAGCGGGTGGCTTGAAAAAACCTTGCATATGGAGTTAGACATGAGGAAAGTCGGAGGGGTGAGTGGGCGTTTTTTGTTGTAGTGCAAATTGTTTGTTATGCGGGTGGCGCTGATATCCTTTCCGCTTTAAAATCAAGTAGCTCTCTGATATGTGTGAACAACGCGGTGGGTAACATCGGCTTTTGAATGAAGTTGAGATCGTCTATACCTCCTAAAGATACGGAAGAATAACCACTCATCAACAGGATCTTGGAACTTGCATTCAACTCTGATATTTCTTTATAGGCGGTAACGCCATCTTTACGAGGCATCATTACATCCATTAACACCAAGTCAACGCGGTCCATATTTTCTTTATATGTATCAACGGCATCCTGACCATCTTCTGCCACGATGACAGTGTACCCATGGTCCGTTAATGTGTCGAATAAGAATGCACGAGTATGTATTTCATCCTCTGCGAGCAATATTGTCTCATTTCCCTGCAGGTTCGGCGCCTTGTTCATAAGCTTCTCCCCAAAATGGTTCCAGAAGATAGAAAAATCATCAGAATTCAACCCCGGTTTGCAAATGCTCGATTTATTGAAACAGAGCAATAACTCGGTTTCTAAAAAAACTCTTGAAACCGAAACCTTCAGCGCGGTAGCAAGCTGAAATATAGTGACAAGTTTTGGCTGCTGTATGCCTCGTTCAAGCCGGGATATGAACACCCTGTCCAATGAACTGATTGCGGATAGTTCCTCTTGGGATAATAAAAGTTCCTTCCTCAATCTGCGTATAACGATGCCAAAAGCCTTTTCGATGGTCAAAAAGCTCTCCCGATAAAATTGAATAATTAATTGGTTACCATAAGCGCGATAAATTAACTGTAGTCTACTGACATCTTTTTTATTCAACCGTAAGACATGGAAAGCGTATGGCCCGCAGTCTTGAATGTTATTGCCGAATACGGAATAAAATAGTATTCATAGCTACTTGGTGCGAATATCTTTTTCTCTGATTCCGGTCGCGGGATGATTGCATATATCATTGATGAGAATAGCACAAATTTATGGACTTAAATTGAAACGTGTCATAAGCTTGTGTGCAGATAAAAAGGTTTGGGGCTGTAGCTCAGCTGGGAGAGCGACGCGTTCGCAACGCGTAGGTCGACGGTTCGATCCCGTTCAGCTCCACCACAATTAATTTTAATTCCATCAAAAATGGTTACACAACCGGATGTTGTGAAACACCATTATTTTGGCCATTCTGCCGTGAGGCTTGCTGATGCGTCCCTGCCGTACTGCTCTGGTATATTCCCCGCTTTTCGGAAATTTCAATTTTGGCGACGATCACCCGTTCAAGCTGCAACGCAATCGTTTGGCATATGATTTAATGGGGGACTATGGCCTGCTGGATCTGCCAAATATGCAGATCCGCGACTGTCAGCAGGCTTCCGAGGAACTGCTGCTGTCTTTTCATGACGCCGCCTATATTGCCCGCCTCAAGGAGTTCAGTTCTTCTGAGGAACCGCGGGCCGATTTCAGGTTTGGCCTCGGAGATGCTGATTGTCCGGTTTTCAAGGGTGTGTATGATTATGCCGCTCTGGGTGCCGGAGCAACCTGCGAAGCTGTCCGTCTGGTGGTGGAGGAAGGGGTCGATATTGCCTTTAATATGAATGGAGGCTGGCATCATGCCCACCGCTCAAGGGCTTCCGGTTTTTCGTACCTGAATGATGCGGTCGTGGCAATCAACTGGCTGATTGCTCGCGGGCGGCGGGTGCTTTATCTGGATATTGATGCTCACCATGGTGATGGTGTCCAGGAAGCATATTATGATACCGACCAGGTACTGACGATATCCCTTCATGAGAGTGGCATCTATTTCTACCCCGGCACCGGCTTCGAAGACGAAATTGGAGAAGGGCGCGGGAAAGGCTATACGGTCAATGTGCCGCTGCTGGCTCATACGGATGACGCCATGTATATGAAAGCGTTTGATGAGGTGGCATACCCGTTGATTGCAGCTTTCAATCCGGATATCATTGTCACGCAGATCGGTGCCGACACTTTCCGCACCGATCCGCTTACGAACCTGGAGATTACAACCCACAGTTACGGTGAAATGCTTTCAAAAATAAAACGGCTGAAAATCCCCTGGGTCGCATTGGGCGGCGGAGGGTATGATCTCATGAATACGGCCCGGGCTTGGACGCTTGCCTGGGCGGTTATGAATGGCATTAAGCTCAATCCTCGTCTGCCGCCGGCATTTATTGACAAGATCGAGCTGCTGGGCTACCGGAACCGGGTCCTGATGGATGCCATGCACTGGGCAGATGAAGGGGAACGGGTGCTGGCGCTGGGGGCAGTAGAAAAAAGTATTGCCCGCATCAAAAAAACTATTTTTCCTGGTATACTTGGAAGTTATGGCACTCCTTCCTCATAATTGCCAACTGCTGGATGCTGCTGGACGGCCGCTCACTTCACTGCAGGCAATCAACCGCCTGGAGGAATCTGAAAAAGAGCGTGTCTATTCTGTCCTGCTGCCCCAGCGGTTGCGTGAGGTGCTTGGTTTGGCGGAAGGATCGCTCTGTAATGCTGCCGGGGAGAAGCTGATACGCATTATTGCCCCGAAAGGGTTGTCGCTGGCAAGGATTGAAGCCCGTTCGAAACCTGATGATGGTGTCACGGTTTTTTTTCTGGAGCTGTCTGACACCCAGTTTCATCAAATGGAGCTCAGCTTCTGTATAATTCGTGATCCACATTCGCCGCATTATGCGGTTGATGTTGATGAACGGGGAGTGAACAACTGGTTTGCTTCCCAGGGGCGCAATATTCCTGAAGAACTGCGCGCCATGCGTGCCGGGCTTTTCCCCAATCAGACTCACCACGGGCTGCAGCTGTTTGCGGCTTTTTTCCCGCTGTTGGAGCGTTTCACCGATGCGCTCGGGATTCAGATGATTGTGGCCGAGCCGCTCTCCTACGACAATGCCATCCGTTATGAAAAATACGGTTTTGACTATCTGCGCGGCAGGAGGCTGATGCTGGAGATAGATCGGGAGTTCCAGCCCGGAGGGCGATATTTTTCACGGCTTGATGGATCAAGCCCCTTTCGAATGCCCGGAATGGAGCGTACCGTGAGTGGGCGAAGCTGGGCGATTCACGACGGCATCATGGATCAGCCGTGGGACGAAGTACAGATTTACCGAATCATCGGCGTTCATGCCGGCATCAATACGTTTCCGGGAAGAGAGGAAGAGAAACGATGAATCTCAAGCAGCAGATACAACCAACGCCATTGGATGGAATAAGATATTTTACCCCGCCGGATGACTTTCTATTGAGCGGCCGGGATGGTCTGGTCTCTATTTTGTGGGAAAACAAGCCTCCGGTCCCGCTGTTGGAAGAGGATTTTAGCACTGCAGCGGAAAATGGCGCACCCGATTATGATATGGTGGGGAATGGCATTTACCAGGCACTGCGGCTCAACCCCGACTGCATTGGCGCTACCTGGTATGCCTCTGTGTTAAAAGAGGCCTACCCGCATATCATCTCTGAATTGGGTGGGCAGATTATCATGCTGGATGCGAAGGAAGTTGACGCTCCCTATCTGGATCGCAAGATCAATTTTCTCAAAATCATGGCACTCCTTGATCCGGACAATGCCGGATTGCCGTTGGAAATTGCCAGAACCTACGTTGACAAAGGGGCTCGATTATCCAGTATGCAGCATGCGGTGACGTGCTGGTATGCTGCTGAAAAGCAGCTTAAAATAGCGCTGGGGCTTAATCCTGATGATCATCATGCCGCATATGAATACGGTGAAGCGCTGTATGTACTGGGCCGTTACGAACAGGCGGCGGAAGTCTGGAGCGAGCTGATTACTCTCCTGAAGCCTGCCGAGCGGGCACGGGTTGAAGCACGCATTGCCGGGATACTGGCAGGCAAGATTCCGCTGGTGCCGCCGGTCGACTACCTCACGGCGCTCTCGGTCGCCGTTGAACAACATCACGGCGGATTCAACGATGACGCTGCTGCAATTATAAAAGATGTCCTGGCTGACCCGATTTTTGCAGAGCAGTTTCCCTTGGATGAGGTATACTGTCTGCTTGGAACCTGCTATCAGGAGATCGGTCTGATGGACGAAGCGGCAGATGCTTTCAAGAGGAGTTGACGATGTTCGGTTTCAGTACGGCAGACTGGATTTTTTGCGGATTTGTCCTTCTGGTTATTTTTGTGTGCGTTGGCATCAGTGACATGCGGAGATCAAAAAAACAGTGATCTTACCTACCTTCATATAAAGCGGGTATCGCGTGGAAGACGACAACCTTCATGATGGGCACGAATTGCGGCGGCCGCTGGGAATGACACTGCTGAGCGGGTTGTATCTGTTCTTTTTCCTGTTGACCGCTTCCAGTTATGGTCAGCCGATCCCCTTTATGGGCGCCATATACCAAGGCACACCGGCACAGGCACTGGTGATTGTTGACAGTGTGATTTGTCTTTACCTGCTTTTGGGAATTATGAAGTGCCAGAGACTTACCTGGTATGTGCTTCTCGGTTACAATGTGTTTGAAGTGGTGAATACCCTGATAAATCTGTTGCTGATAACTTCCACCGAACTGGAGAAAGTTATAGATGAAAAGGTTGATATCTCCGGGTTGGTTGCCAGTAATATCGGTGTCATGGTGGCTATTATACTGCTTTCCGGCTTTATTTTCCGTCAGCGGGGCTATTTCTCCAACCGCTCGAAGTACTTGTTTTAGCAGTATTGGTCATGAATACGGCGACTTCTCCTGTTCAGATGCCGCATTCAAAAGTTGTCCTCGTGTATTATGAGCATCATTTTTATTTCCCCGTTTCACCGAATGCGATAGAGTGAACCGCTATGAGAAGAATACTTTTAGTTGACGATGATCCGGTTTTTACCCGCTTTCTTGCGGCCTATATAGCAGACAATTTCCCGCTGCTGCAGGTGGAGATTTGCAACAATCCGATGTCGGCGCTTCATTCCATTAAAGTCGGCAGTTATGACCTGATGCTGATCGATCTTGAAATGCCGGCCATGGATGGTCTCAAGCTTCTCAAGTTTGCCGTGAGCGTCGGGATGGACAAAAACCGGATTGTCATACTCTCCGGCAGGGATGCCGATTTCCTGCACAAAATCTGCCCGATGGGTACCTGTCTCGCGGTGTTGAACAAATTCGAAGCGCGTCAGAAGAGTGTCCTTGATATGGTATTTAACTCACTCAACCGGAAAGCGGAAGTAAACAAATCTGCTTAAAAAACAGGTGTAGTACCGGTTCTGATGAGAGTGCTTCTGCGGCCTATAGTATCATTGGCGGTAGTCATGCCGGTCGGTGCCGTGGTGCTCGGAATTATCTGCCTGGCTTCGCCGCTTGATTTCCTTACGGCAACGGCCGTTGCCATTCTTACCCCAAAATTCCCTGAAATGGCCCTGCTGCTGGAGATCTTCTGCGTACGAACGGCAGATTCATCGCCCCTGATCTGACCCCGCTGTACGTCTGATGTGCCCTCTTTTGCCCGCGGCATTCCCGCTTGCCTTCTGCTGGAGGTATGGCACACTTATCTTACGGAACGTGTATCACGTGATTTTAATCATGAGGAGGAACGGTAATGAAGAAGATCGGAGTAGTATTGTCAGGGTGCGGCGTTTATGACGGCAGTGAGATTCATGAAGCGGTTCTTACCCTGTTGGCAATCGACCGTCAAGGGTGTGAAGCGGTCTGCATGGCGCCCGCTGTAGACTTTCCGGTTACCGATCACCTGGTTAACCGGGAAACGGGTGAAAAACGGAGCGTACTGGTGGAATCGGCACGTATCGCCCGCGGTAATATTCGCGATATCAAGGAGGTCAAGGCTGCCGAACTGGATGCCATAATTTTCCCGGGCGGGTTTGGCGCGGCAAAAAACCTGTGCAATTTTGCCTCGAAGGGCGCTGCTGCTTCTGTTAATCCTGATGTTGCCCGTTTGATTAAAGAGATGGCAGTTGCCGGGAAACCGATCGGTGCGGTCTGTATTGCGCCGACTCTGGTTGCTGCAGTACTGGGCAAGGAATATTCTCCTCTCGTGACGATTGGCACCGATGCCGGTACCGCCGCCGAGATTGAGAAGACGGGTGCAAAACATCAGCAATGCCCGGTGACTGAATGTGTTGTGGATGCACAGCACAAAGTAGTAACGACGCCGGCCTACATGCTGGCTACTCGCATCTCGGAAGCAGCTGAAGGGATCGACAAGTGTGTCAGGGAAGTGGTAAAGCTGATGTGACGCTATTTTCAAGCGCCACCTATTCAGGGCGAACATATGCTTCGCCCTTATTTATAACAAGGACATCCCGTTGATGAATTTTCTCCTGCTCGGCATTTTTACCGCAATCACCGCTTTCACCTATTGGTTACGCTACCTCAACCTGCAGTACCTCAAACAGCATGGCTCCATGGTCCCTGAAGGCTTTGAAGGTGCCGTCGATGAGGAAAAACTGCGCAGCAGCTCCGCTTATACCCTTGACTCCAGCCGTCTCGGGCTGTGGGACTCGCTTCTTGACAATACCGTGCTGGTCGTATTTCTGTTCGGCGGGGTGCTGGCAACATATGACCATTTTGTCAGTACGTTAACTGTCTCACCGATCATTTCTGCCATTCTCTTTTTTCTGCTGCTGACCTGGGCGTCAACCCTGTTGGGAATCCCGTTCGACCTGTATGGCACCTTCCGTATCGAGGCGCAGTACGGCTTCAACACCACGACACCTCGCATATGGGTAGTGGATTTTTTCAAATCACAGGCCATCGGGGCTGTCCTTCTCGCCTTCCTGATAACCGTTGTCTTCTGGCTGATCAGTTGGCGCCCGCAGCAGTGGTGGCTCTGGGTGTGGGGCTTCATGGCTGTTTTCAGCCTGTTCATGATGTTCATATCCCCCTATGTAATTGAACCACTCTTCAACCGCTATGAACCGGTCACCGAGGAAGGGCTGGAGGATGATATCCGGGCTATAATGGAGAAGGCGGGGTTAAGAGTCGGGAAGGTGTTGCAGATGGATGCGTCGAAGAGAAGCAGGCATTCCAATGCTTACTTTACCGGCATCGGCAGGGTTAAACGTATAGTGCTGTATGACACATTGATAAAACAGATGACCCATGCAGAGATCGTTGCCGTGCTGGCGCACGAGATCGGGCATTGGAAAAAGGGGCATGTCTGGAAACGGCTGCTCTGGGCGGAGATAATGGCTCTGGTGGGGGCATGGATCAGCTTCAAAATGTTGGCCTGGCCGGGATTGCCGGGGTTGTTGGGATTGCCTGCCGATATTTCGCTGCCGGCTAAAATGGTGGTGCTCGGGTTTGTTGCCTCCCTGGCACTGTTTCCGCTCGGGCCGTTTTCTGCATGGCGCTCGCGTTGCCACGAACGGGAAGCGGACCGCTTTGCCTCCGACCTTACCGGCAGGCCGGAAGATCTCGCTTCGGCTCTGGTCAAGATGTCGGCGGAGAACCTGTCAAACTTGTTTCCGCATCCCTTCTATGCGGCCTTTTATTACTCGCATCCACCGGCAGTCGAGAGGGTCCGGATCCTCAGGGAGTGGGGCTCAATGCAAAAAGAGGGAGAATAATTACTTCCTCACCCAAAAACCGTTCTCCACTTTGTGGCTATTCCTTCGTGTACATCACCGCCACGGCTCTGGCAGTGATGTCGCCGACCGCCACCCAGCCGTGCGGCTGGCTGGAATCATAATAGATGCTGTCGCCGGTCCGCATGCGCAGCACTTCATTGGTGTAATGGAAGTCAAGCTCACCGGAAATGATGTAGATAAATTCTTCGTCACCTTCATGTTTGAAGAAGAGTGAGTCCTCCCACTCCTTGTTTTCGAACTCAACCAGAAACGGCTCCATATGTTTGTGTCTCAGCCCGTGGGCCAATGAGTGGTACGCGTAGGGTCTGGCAACCTCATTGGCTGCAGGCCGGGCAATTTTTTCGTCCTCGCGGACATCCTCGCGTCTCGTTAATACGTATTTCTGGCGATTGCCGGCGTCCTCAAAGAAAAAATGGATATCGACCTTGAGCCCTTTGGCAATTTTGAGCAGGGTGGCAAGCGGTGGGATGACCTGCTGATTTTCAATCTGAGATAAGAGTGGTTTGGACAGTGTCGTCAGCTCGGACAATTCCTGAAGCGTCAGCCGTTTTTGCTGGCGGAGCCCCCTGATTTTTTCTCCAATGCGGAATTCCCTGATCTGTTCTTTGATGTCGGTTGTCATATTTTCCCCCACCAGGTGTCTGATTGAGCGGATACTTTTACACAAACAGAGCGGTGTTTCAATAACATAATTATGCTGGATAAAACATGCGCAGTTCCCGCGCGAATTGTGCCTAAATTCCGTTGACACGCCGAAAAATTTTGACTACTGTTTCGGGAGGTTAACTCAATGTATCCTGTCAGAGGTGGCTTGTAATATGAATATTCTGACACGCATTTCGTGCTCGCTCCTTTCGGTCCTGCTATGCACCGCTTTGCTTGGAGGCTGTAAGGGGAAGAATGAAGCTCCGCTGTTTCTTGAATCGAATCGCAAGGCGGGCGAAGCAGAAGCTCCGGTCAAGGACGTGCCGACCGATATCCTTTCCACCCAGAAAGCATTCAGCACCGTAGCGAAAAAAGTAACCCCTTCTGTTGTCAATATCTCGACGGTCAGTCGAAGAAAAGTCATCCAGCCGTTTTTTGAAGCCACTCCATTTTTTGAAGATTTTTTTGGCGCCCCGCAGACCCGGCGGGATAAAAGCCTCGGCTCCGGTTTTTTGATCAGCCCGGATGGCTACATCGTAACAAACGATCATGTCGTACGCGATGCCGAGAGCATTCAGGTCAAGCTTTCCAACGACAAGACGTATGATGCCAAAGTGGTCGGCGCTGATCGCAAATCCGATATTGCCATAATCAAGATCAATGCCTCCAATCTTCCGACAGCGGTATTGGGAGATTCGGATAAACTTGAAGTCGGGCAGTGGGCAATTGCCATCGGCAATCCCTTCGGCCTTGATCGCACCATGACGGTCGGCGTAATATCGGCCACCGGCCGGTCCAATATGGGTATTGAAACCTACGAGAACTTTATCCAGACGGATGCCTCCATAAACCCCGGAAACTCCGGAGGGCCGCTGCTGAATGTTTACGGAGAGGTGATTGGTATCAACACGGCTATCGTCTCCGCCGGCCAGGGAATCGGGTTTGCCATTCCGGTTAACATGGCCAAACCGATTATTTCGCAGCTGATACAGAAAGGCAGGGTCAGCCGTGGGTACATGGGGGTCACGATCCAGCCTGTCACAGAAGAGCTGGGGCAATCATTCGGTCTGAAACAGGCCAAAGGCGCCCTGGTCAATAACGTTATTAAAGGCGGCCCGGCTGACAAAGCCGGCATCCGGCAGGGAGATGTCATCATCGGTTTGAACGGCAACGAGGTGAAGGACCCATCCCACCTTCAACTTCTGGTTGCCGATGCCGGCGTCGGCACACTCTCAAAAGTATCCATCTTCCGCGATGGTAAAACACTTGAATTGGGCATAACCCTGGCAAATGCCGATAGCGCACCCACGCTGCAGGAGAAGCATGGCAGCCGGCAGCAGGAAAGTGGATCAGAGCTGCTCGGGCTGGTTGTTGAAAATGCCGGGCAGGGTGGCGGCGTTGTGGTTGTTGATGTGGAGCGTGGCGGAGTTGCTGAAGAAGCCGGGATTAAACGCGGCGATGTGATTGCGTCGATAAACCGGAAAAGAGTGGCCACTACGACAGAATATGCTCGTGCCATTCAGCAGGCAGGGCAGGTCGGCAGGCTGGTGATGCTCGTGCGCCGAGGGGATGCGAGCATCTACTTTGCATTACGCTTGAAATAGTGCTATGGTGTCCAAACTTTACTCCATGAGGAAGATCATCCATGAACTTGATTGATAATCCGGATCAGGCAAAGCGGCTGGCCAGAGCAATTCTCTCCGACGTGGCCATGTACAATAAGGAAAAGGTTGAAAACGGCATCAAAAATGACGATATTTTTGACGTTCTTAAGGAAGAGCTTGAAGAGGGGCGCCAGCATTTTCTCTCACGGGTATCCTCCGATGTCAACCCGGAGCAGATCTATGGAACTGCCGTTGTCGATGTCCTGATCAAGCGGGCGGGGAAGATTGAATCATCCATCTGGTAACGAATCGCCATACTCATTTTTTTTACAAGGCGTACCTGCTTCGGTGCGCCTTTGTTTTTTTTATCGCCGAGAAAGCCAACAATTTTGTCCGGTGATTTATCCGGATGGGAACAGGTAGTGAGGAACGCTATGAATCATTTTTCAATTTTATTCTCCCCTGAAAATGAACCGGTCAGGATCGATCTTTTTTTGAGCCGTGAGATGGGGGGCGAATCGCGGGCCACTGTCCAGAGACTCATAGAAACCGGCAATGTGCTGGTTGACGGCAATCCGGTACGCACGTCCCTGAAGTTGAGGGGAGGGGAGCAGATCGAGGTTGACATCCCGCCGCCGTTGCCGGCCGAGCCGCTGGCCGAGGCGATCCCGTTGGAGGTACTGTATGAAGACAGTGATCTGATCGTGATTAATAAGGCGGCCGGGCTGGTGGACCATCCTGGCGCCGGCAATACGAGCGGCACCCTGGTCAATGCGCTGTTGGCGCACTGTTGCGACCTGGCCGGCATTGGCGGGGAGTTGCGCCCCGGCATCGTTCACCGCCTCGACAAGGGAACGTCCGGGGTGCTCGTGGCGGCAAAGCATGATCGGGCTCATCAGGCGCTTTCGGAACAGTTCAGCGCCCACACGGTCAAGCGGATTTATCAGGCACTGATCTATGGCTCGCCTCCGGAAGATACCGGCAAGATCGAAGGGATTATCGGGAGGCATCCGACCGAGAGGCTGCGCTTGTCCGGGAAGGCCAAAAACGGGAAACATGCTGTTACCCGCTGGAAGGTAAAGGAGCGCTATGGCAGGATTTCACTGGTGGAACTGAGGCTGGAGACCGGCCGTACCCACCAGATCCGGGTACATATGACCGAAGCCGGATTTCCGCTGCTTGGAGATCCGCTCTACCCGGACGGGGGGCGCTGCAACAACATCCCCGACACCCAGTTGCGCGGCATGATCAACCGTCTTGGCCGCCAGGCCCTGCACGCGCGCTGCCTCGGGTTCATTCATCCTTCGAGTGGCGAGTACATCGAGTTTACGACTGAGCCGCCGGAGGACATGCAGGGACTGCTGTCCTACCTGCGAAAAGGGACGGAGTAAGCACTTCTTCAAGCCGCAGCAGTTGCTCAAGATTCTGGCTTAAATATACGGGGCAGCCGAGCTGCTCCGGTATGCGCAGATCAATATCGTAGCGGTCTCCGACAAACAGCGCTTCGTGTGGAGAAAGCCCGATCTTTTCCAATACCCTCTGTACCATCCCCTCATCAGGCTTGCCCTGCCAGGTGTCATCAATTGTAAACGTACCGCATACCACGCCATCCAGCCCGAGATAATTCATGATGCGGGCTGTCAGGACACGGTTGTTGTTCGTATAAATGTAGAGGGAAAAGCTCTCTGAAAGGCGCTTCATCAGCTGGATCACCCGTTCGTCGCGGACCAGAAGCGCTTCCGGTCGCAGGGTGCGCTCAAAAAAGTGATGCAGCTCCTGCACGCTCCCCCCCAGCTCCGTGCAGACCGCAGAAAGCGTCTGGACCGTACCGCTCTCTTCCGTGAGTCTCTGCCTGGTGGCGGTCATTATCAGCCCCGCTTCTGCCGGCGTGATCCGCTTGAGCCCGGCGATATAGGCTGCGGCCGCATCCTGGATCTCGGCGGCAAAACGATCACATACATACAGAGTGCCATCCAGGTCGAAAACGATCCCTTTAATTTCAGCGTACGCGAGAGTCGGCATTTACCCCCCGATCCTGCGCTGGCACAGCAGCCGGGGGGTAGTCACGTCCTTTGACTGGATCAGCACCTTGAACGTGTCGCCCATCCCTCCATCGGGCAGGATCAATTTTTTGAGGGCCAAACGAAGTCGAAGCTTTTCCTCTTCAGCTATGGCAGAACGCTCGATGTCTTCAATTTCTTCGATTATGCCGGCCGACATCAGGAAACGGTACTGCTCCCCAAACCAGTTGTTCTGCAGTCCCAGTTCTTCTCCACATTTCATCAACGTCGTGAAGTCAACATGGGCGGTGATGTCCTGCAAGCCGAGGCGGAGGTAGGGATTCTCTTCAGTCTGGTGGCGATAATAACAGAGCAGCGTCCCCAGTTTGCGAAGCGGCGTGTACAGTTCTGCTGCAGGATACCCGTAATCAATCGTCAGGATAAAGCCACGCTGGAGAGCGTTAGAGGCGGATGCCAGCCACACCGGAGCGTTCAGGTTTACTTCGGCCTGCTGACCGGGATGGAGCTTCACGGCAACACGATTCAGATAGGCTTCAAGCTCCGGTGTCGATGGTTCCCCGGCCTCTTCGGCAAACTCGCCATCCGTGCAGGTTACATACACTTCCCTGAGACCGTCGGAGGTCATTACGACGCGATGCACGGGGAGTGCATCGATAAGTTCATTGGAGTACAGGCAGCCGCTGAAGGTGAAATTCCCTGAAGCAAATTCATCGGTAGAAAGCCAGGCGAGCCGGCCTACGTGAGCGGCCAGCATTTCGCGCTGGGCTGCCTCAAGGGACGGCTCCTGTTCAACCAGCACCAGGCGCAGACCGCCATACAGCTGCGCCTCACGTCCCGCAAGATAGTTCATGATGTCACATGCCAGACGGCCATTGCCGGCGCCACATTCCACCAGGGTAAAGTCGGCGGGAGTCCCCATGCTGCGCCACATCTGGGCAATTTCACGAGCGATCACGCGCCCGAAGGCGGCATGCACGGTGATGCTGGTATAAAAATCCCCCTCGGCGCCGACTTTGCGACCCGGAGAGGTATAGTAGCCAAGCCCGGGTTCATAGAGGCACGTTGCCATGAAGTCGGCAAAGGTGATGCGCCCCTGCTGTGCGATACGGGCGGTAATGATGTCATTGAGTGGTGTGATTTCAGTTGTCATGTGATTCAGTGCTCCCTCTGTGTAAAAAATGTTAAAAGGATATCCCCCATCAAACAAACATTAACGTGATAAGGCGCACCGGCTCTACGGGGGCGTAGACCGGTGCTGCCGTTGGTTGATTATCTCTATTGTCGCGGTTTTCTAACTTGACAAAGCGCATGTTGTGCGCATAACATGACATTTAGGAGGTGCAATATGCAAAAATCTAGAATCAATCTTACT
This sequence comes from Deltaproteobacteria bacterium, assembly GCA_021781535.1. Taxonomy (GTDB): domain Bacteria; phylum Desulfobacterota; class Desulfuromonadia; order Geobacterales; family Pseudopelobacteraceae; genus JACRCG01. The sequence continues at coordinate 113,137 of JAJXWO010000001.1, forward strand.
CTTGATGCAGACTTAATTGACTTTATCAAGGAATATGCTGAAACACAGCGCACAACGGTTTCCGAAGTCTTTACTCAATTCGCTTTAAAGCTAAAACGGGTTAAAGAGAATGACCCTACTGAAACAATACTGGCAGACCCTGATTTTTCTGATTCACTTTTAAGCACAATTGAGCGAGTTAAAGCAGGTACGGTTAGTTGGCTCGGTTATGATGAGGTCTTTAAATGAATCTTGTTTTTAGTGATGATTTTGCCGCTTCTCTAAAAAAACATAGTTCAATAAAAGAAGCTGTCCGAAAAAAAGTGAATATGATCTGCGAAAGTCCCATGACTCTGGGTGAACCGCTTAAAGGAAGCTTTCGTGGTTTCTATAGTTGTCCCGTCAAACGCAATTTCCTGATTATTTTCCTTTACTGCGCAACCTGTCGGAAGAAAGGAGACGATGCCATTGTCCTCTGTGCCGATTGTCCTGACTGTCCTGACGACACCATCAAGTTTATTGCCCTTGGCCCCCACGATAAAGCTTATTGGGGGTGACTTTACTCTGAAATTTCTAAAACAAGGGAGCGTCCCTCTTTTACTAAGACGGCATATCGCAAATAACTGGCATATGGTCACTGAACTCTAACCATTCTTTTGGTTCGCCTATCCTAATTTTAGAAGCAGAAACAAGGTCTGCCGATTGGAAGATATAATCAATATGGTAGGGCTTCTGCTCTTTTCGGTACATGAAAAAGGTCGGCTTTGTTTCCTTCCCTTGCCGAATCTGGATTTATCGCTACAATGTATCAGATATGAGTACAGTCGGCACCGGGGAGTATTGTAGCGGTTTGAGCCATTTTGACAATCACTTTCTGACATATACTGTCATGCTGCATGACTGGCTCAACCAGACCGGCTACGTATCTCTGTTTTTCATGAGTTTTCTTGCCTCAACGCTGTTGCCGCTTGGATCGGAGTGGCTGTTGGTGATGATGCTGGTGGGAGGGTATGAGCCGCTGTCGACTGTTGCCGTAGCCACTATCGGCAATTATCTGGGGGCTGTCGTGACCTATCTGGTCGGGATATGGGGAGGAAGCTGGCTGATCGAGAAGGTCCTGCGGGTCTCGCCGCACCAGCAGCAACGGGCCAGGGACTCTTATAACCGTTTCGGGGTTTACTCGCTGCTGTTTTCCTGGCTGCCGGTGGTCGGAGATTCGCTCTGCCTGGTGGGAGGGATGCTGAAGGTCAATTTCGGGTTCTTTTCGCTGCTGGTCGCTGTTGGCAAGTTTGCCCGTTATGCAATTACAGCGGTAATTACCGTCGCAGCAGTTGGATAAAGAGGTGTCTATCATCGGATCTGTTTCCGGCTGATGGCGGCCAAATCTCGGCCATTCTGTTTTTCTACAACTTCAACACCCGTTACAGTGGCGATAAATTTGTCATCATGTTCAACGGGGCGAGCAAGCACGAAAGCATTCCACAATGACGGAACCTATCAAACTATCACCACTTGACACCCATTTTGCCGACTTTATCGTTCGTATCGATCGTCATCACGGCGATGAGCTCTGGTGGGGGGCGGCTCTGGCAAGCTATTCCGCCGGCCGCGGTCATACCTGTTTCAATCTTTTCAAGGCGGTGAACGGTACGCCCCTTCCGCCTGTACATGGGCATGGCGTGCACACGTCGCCTCCGTCTGATGTGCGTCACTGGCTGGAGTCTCTGGAGAGGTGTGACACCGTTGGCGTCCCGGGGGCATATACCCCGCTGGTACTTGATCCGGCCGGCCGGCTGTATCTTCACCGTTGTTGGGAATATGAACAACAGATCGCCACGGGAATCCTTTCACGCATTCGGCCGCACGCGATAGACGAAACCCTGCTGGACACAGCATTAGACCGTTATTTCCCTGCCATGGATGGTGTCCCTGATCTGCAACGCTCGGCGGCCCGCATGGCGCTGACTCATGGTTTTTCGGTCATTTCCGGCGGACCCGGGACCGGAAAAAACGGCCACAGTCGCCCGTATTCTTGCATTGCTCCTTGATGTGGCGGGTGATTCCTCACCGGAGATCGCCTTGGCCGCTCCAACCGGAAAAGCGGCACTCCGCCTCCACCAGTCGATCCTGCAGGCTGCCGGCCGCCTCGATCTGCCCGATAAAATAAAAAAATGCCTCCCGGTCGGAGTGAGCACAATCCACCGTTTGCTCGGCGTACAGGCTCGTCGGGGAGGTTTCCGGCACAATCGCACCAACAGGCTTGCCTGCGATACCCTTGTCATTGACGAGGCGTCCATGGTTGATCTCCAGCTGATGGCCAGCCTGCTGGAAGCGCTGCGTGATGATGCCCGTGTTATCCTGCTGGGAGATCGTAACCAGCTGGCTTCGGTAGAAGCCGGAGCGGTGCTGGCTGATATGTGCGACAGCGCTGTTCGGGCGCCCGTTCCGGTTACCCAGCTGACTAAAAGCTACCGGTTTGGCGCTGACAGCGGCATAGCCGTCCTGAGCCAGCTGATCAATTCCGGTGATAGTGCAGCTGTCAGGGAACTGTTGAAATCGGGGCGCTATCCGGATATTGTCTGGCGCACGTTGCCGACCGGCAGGGCCTTCGAAACGGCCTTCGCTGAAAGCGCCCGGGATGGCTACTCGGAGTATGCCCAGGCGACATCTCCCTCAGAAGCGCTTGCGGCACTGGAATCGTTCAAAATTTTATCGCCGCTTCGCTCTGGCCCGAACGGCACGGAAACCCTGAACAGGCTCTGCGAGAGCGCCCTCGCTTCAGGGCGAAGGCTCGACTCACACGGCAGCCGTCCACAGCCGGTCATGGTCACGGGAAACAACTACGAACTCGGATTGTTTAATGGCGATACCGGGATAATCATGGACAGTGATGGGACATCATCCGTCTGGTTTGAGCATCCGGAGGGGGGGCTGCGCCATTTTTCCAAACTCCGTGTGCCACCCAGCGAAACAGCCTTTGCCCTGACGATCCACAAGAGCCAGGGGTCAGAATTTGACAGGATACTGCTCATTCTGCCGGAGTATCTGTCGGATGTTCTCAGCCGGGAGTTGCTGTACACGGCGGTAACACGTGCCCGCCGATCTATTGAAATCTGGGGCACGGAAGAGATTGTCAGTCAGACCGTTGCCCGGCGCACAGTGAGAACTTCGGGGCTCATTGACCGGCTTGCAGAAGGTGGTTGCCATGAGTGACATTCGTTGCAACACATGGTGTACTGCTGCCGGCAGGAGACGGCTCTTTCTCTGCTGCCGGGCTTCTCTCCTGGTGCTGCTGGTACTGTTCTTCGTTTGTGATGACGTGCGGAGTGCGGATATGAAGGTGGAGTCGAAGCCTGTTGCCGGCGAAGCGGGAGCAGATGAAACACCGGTCGGCATCGTTGAGCAGCTTGACAGGAAAATACCGCTGGACATTACCTTCCGGGACGAGGGAGGCACGCCGGTCCGGCTGGGTGATCTGGTTACCGGCCCGACCATTATCCTGCCGGTCTATTTCAGTTGTACGAATGTATGTTATAGTTTGCAATGGGGGTTGGCGCAGGTTCTGCCCAAGCTGAAGAACAAGCCGGATGAAGAGTACCGGGTTATTTCGGTCAGCTTCGACGAACATGATTCGCCGGAACTTGCAGCCAAGTTCAAACGGGTGTATCTGACATCGATGCATGCCCCGTTTCCCGAGAGCGGGTGGCGCTTTCTGACCGGTGATGTACACAGCATAAAAAGACTGACGGATGCCATCGGCTATACGTTCCAGCGCCGGGGGCGTGACTTTCTCCACCCGGTTGCCAGCATCGTGATTTCCGGCAACGGTACTATTGTGCGTTATCTGTACGGGGCAACTTTTCTCCCCAAGGATCTGGCGCTGGCTCTGGTCGAGGCGCGGGAGGGGAAGAGCAGCACCGCCATCCGCAAGGTATTGCAGTACTGTTTCAGCTACGACCCCCGGCAAAATACGTATGTTTTCAACCTGCTCAGGGTCAGTGCCACTGTGGTGATTGTCTGTACTGGAGGATTTCTGGCTTTTCTGCTACTGTCCGGCAGGAAACGCAACCAACCTGATTCGAGGAAAAAATGACTTCGAACGTGCAAAGACACGACGCCACACGAGGCGGTTTCTGGAACGACAGCGGCAAAACGGGCCTCACCTCCTGGATCTTCTCCACCGACCACAAGCGGATCGGCATGCTCTACCTGTTTTCCACCTTCAGTTTTTTTCTGGTCGCCGTAGTGCTCGGCCTGCTGCTCCGCATCGAGCTGATGGCGCCGGGGCGTACCATCATGGGGCCCCAGACCTATAATGCCATCTTCACAGTACATGGCGTCATGATGATCTTCCTCTTCATTATCCCCGGTTTTCCCGGCGCTTTCGGCAATCTGGTGATGCCGATCCAGATCGGCGCCCGTGACGTATTCTTTCCCCGCCTGAACCTTCTCTCGTGGTGGCTCTACATAATCGGCGCCGCGATTATCCTCACGTCGCTTTTCACCGGCGGTGGTCCGCCCGACACCGGCTGGACCTTTTACGTTCCCTTCAGTGCCCGCACCGGCACCAACGTATCCCTGGCGGTCTTCGGAGTTTTTGTAGTCGGCTTCTCATCGATCCTGACCGGCCTCAACTTTGTGACCACCATCCATCGCCTGCGTTGCGAGGGCATGGCCTGGGGGCGACTGCCGCTGTTTGTCTGGTCCCTGTATGCCACCGCCTGGGTACAGATCCTGGCGACGCCGATTCTGGCTATCACCCTGGTGCTGGTCATGGCCGAGCGTCTTCTCGGTACGGGGCTGTTCGAGCCGGGCCAGGGAGGCGACCCGCTTATGTACCAGCACCTGTTCTGGATCTACTCCCATCCGGCGGTCTATATCATGATCCTGCCGGCCATGGGGGTGATATCGGACATTATCCCGGTGTTTTCGCGCAAACCGATTTTCGGCTACAAGATGATCGCCTTCTCAAGTCTGGCCATTGCCGTCTTCGGGTCGCTGGTCTGGGGTCATCACATGTTCACCAGCGGCATGAGCGATACGGCCATCCTGGTCTTCTCGTTCCTGACTTTCGTGGTGGCCATCCCCTCAGCCATCAAGGTGTTCAACTGGGTATCCACCCTTTACAAGGGCTCCATCTCTCTTGAGGCTCCCATGCTCTTTGCCCTCTCCTTCATTCTGCTCTTTTCCATCGGCGGCTTGAGCGGACTGATCCTGGGGGCAGCCGCCACCGACATCCACGTTCACGACACCCATTTCGTGGTGGGTCATTTTCATTATGTGATATTCGGCGGTTCAGGCTTTGCTTTTTTTGCCTCCATGCATTACTGGCTTCCAAAATTTTACGGTCGCCGTTATGCCGAGAAGCCGGCTGTTGTCGCCTGGGCGTTGATGTTTACCGGATTTAACGTCATGTACTTCACCATGCAGGTGCTCGGCATGAAGGGAATGCCGCGGCGCTACTACGACTATTTGCCGGAATTTGCTAATCTCAACCTGGTTGCCACGATCGGCAGCTGGATCCTGGTTACCGGGCTGGTGATCATGCTGGTCAACCTGTTCCGGGGACTTCTGTGGGGCGCGCCGTTCGAGGGCAACCCCTGGGGAGGCGCGACATTGGAGTGGACTACCGCCACACCACCGCCGACGGAAAATTTTGGTGAGGATCCGGTGGTGACCCATGGGCCGTATGATTTTACGCAGGATTGAGACATGACTCTCCACGCACACAAAGACAATTTCGGCGCCAGGCTCGGCATGTGGCTGTTCCTCTTTACCGAACTGCTGCTCTTCGGAGGGCTGTTCCTGCTCTATGCCGTCTATTTCAAACGCTATCCACGCGAGTTTGCCGTTGCCGGCACACAGCTCAACTGGGTGATGGGCGCGTCAAATACGGTGATCCTGCTTACCAGCAGTCTCTGCGCGGCCATGGCGGTCACCGCCGTGCAGCGCGGCGAGATGCGCCGTGCCGTGGGTTTGATCGGCGGGACGATCCTCTGCGCTACCGGGTTCATGGTCATCAAGTATTTCGAGTGGAGCGAAAAGATCGGCCATGGCATCTATCCCGGCTCAACGCGTCTTAGGGGAGGCCCGCCGGGGGAATCGGTATTCTTCAGTCTCTATTTTATGACCACCGGCATCCACGGACTCCACGTAATGATCGGCGGCGTGCTTTTGGCAGTGATCGGATTTAAGATCAAGGCGGGCACGGTAACTTCTGAAAATCATAATCTGCTGGAGAACGGTGCGCTGTACTGGCATCTGGTGGATATGATCTGGATATTCATCTTGCCGCTCTATTACCTGATTCTGTGACGGAATGATTATGAATGAACTGGACCATATCGTAAGCTACAAAAAGCTTGTCGCCACGTGGCTGGCACTGGTGACGTTGACCGCCCTGACTGTTGCGGTCACCCGGATTGAGCTGGGGGCGTACAAGGTTGTCGCGGCGCTGACCATAGCCTGCGCCAAATCGGGGCTGGTGATCGCCATTTTCATGCACATGAAATACGAGGGGCGGCTGTTGCGCTGGTTGCTGTTCCTTGCCCTGGTAACCCTGGCCATCTTCATCGGCCTTACATTTTTTGATGTGCTCTACCGTTAGCAGAGAAAACATGTTTGCTTTTTGGGTGGGAAATTAATTCGTTAGCGTACTTATCCTGTTTTATCAGGGCTAAGGGGATAATGTGAACCAACAGGATCTCATATCTACCACAGCTGCCATCGATCCGGTCTTCATGCTGATTTTCGGCGTCTGTCTGGTGTTGCTGGTCGGCATTACCGTGGTTATGATTGCGTTTGTCGTGCGTTACCACCGTTCCCGGTCGCCACAGCCGACGTCGCAGTCCGACGGTAATGTCTTGTTGGAAACCATCTGGATCGTGCTGCCGACCCTGCTGGTGCTGGCAATGTTCTGGTATGGCTGGAAAGAGTATCTGGTGCTGCGCACCGTACCGAAGGGCGCCCTTGCGGTTACCGCCACGGCGCGCATGTGGTCCTGGGAGTTCAGGTATGCCAATGGCAAAACCAGTTCCAAGCTGTATGTGCCGGTGGGTAAGCCGGTGCGGGTGGAACTGGTCTCTAAAGACGTGATCCACGGGTTTTTCGTACCAGCTTTCCGGGTCAAGCGAGATGTCGTGCCGGGCATGAGCAATTACGCCTGGTTCGTAGCCACAAATCCGGGAAGTTACGACCTGTTCTGTTCCCAGTACTGCGGCATACAGCACTCGGCAATGGTCACAACAGTCGAAGCGGTGCCGGAAGCGCAGTTTACCGCCTGGCTCAATCAGAGCAGCAGCGGAGCGGTGGGTGGCAAATTGGATGGCCGGAAGCTGGCGACTGAGAAAGGGTGCCTTGGCTGCCATTCTTTGGACGGCACCCGCAAGGTCGGTCCGACGTTCAAGGGGCTCTTTGGCAGCAGGGTCGAAGTTATGAAAGATGGAAAGACTCTGAATATTATCGCTGACGATGCCTATCTGAAGGAGTCTATCCGCCAGCCCGGCGCCAAGATCGTGGAAGATTACCCGCCTATCATGCCGGCTAATGCCGATCTGACGGACCAACAGGTCACGGCATTGATAGAATTTATAAAGAGCGTCAAATGATCCGGGCATTTGCCCTGTTGTTCCGGCTGAAGCTTTCGGCCCTGAATGGAATCTCTGCGCTGGCCGGCTATGCGATGCTTCCATCTCCCCTCGAAGCCATTCCCGCCTGCGCAGCCTTCGGCGGTGTCTTTCTGCTGGCAGCCGGAGGGTCCGCCGTTAATCAGGTGATGGAACGCGACCTGGATGCCACGATGGCACGAACCCGGCAGCGGCCGCTTCCGAGCGGTAGGCTGACTGCCTCGCAGGCGTTGGCTGGTGGCGTGATTGCAATCGGCAGCGGGCTGCTGCTGCTGGTAATCGCCGGTGACTGGAAACCGGCGCTGTGCGGTGCCGCAGCTCTCGCCTGGTACCTGCGTGTATATACCCCGCTCAAGCGCCTTTCATCGCTGGCCCTGTTGGCAGGAGCCGTCTGCGGGGCCTTTCCGCCGCTCATCGGCTGGTGTCTTGGCGGCGGCTACGCTGGCGACTACCGGGTCATTATCCTGGCAAGCCTGCTGTTCCTGTGGCAGGTGCCCCATTTCTGGCTGTTTCAACGTCGTCATGCCGAAGATTACCGCCGGGCCGGAATTCCGCTCTTCGGATCACGAGGCGTAACTGCCGGCACCAGCGGTTTCTTCTGGCTCTGGATGGTTGCCCTCTGTGCCGGGGCCATGCTCATGCCTGCCTTCAATATCATAGAACGGCCGGGCTCCCTGTGGTATGCGCTCTTTCCCGTGCCGCTCCTTTTTCTCGCATTCTTCCGCTCGGGAGACCTGCTCTTTCCCTATATCAACTGTTTCCCGCTGCTGGTGACGCTGCTGCTGATGGTCCAGAAGCATTACTGAAGCGGCTGCTACAAGAAAGGAACTGCCATGAAGATTTTCGTTGCCGGAGGAACGGGTTTCGTAGGCGAACACCTTGTCAGGGAACTGCTGGGCAGTGGCCATTCCGTGCGCCTTCTCGTGCACAGTCGCGGCACCTCCGGTGGTGAGGTCGAACAGGTCACCGGTGACATAACCCGGCCGGAGACCTTCGAAAGCAGCGTGAGAGGGTGCGACGCCGTTATCAATCTGGTCGGCATTATCCGGGAATCCCCTTCGCGCGGGGCGACCTTTGAAAAACTGCATGTGCAGGCCACAGCGTCTCTGCTGAAGGTTGCCAGCACTGCCGGAATCCGTCGTTATCTGCAGATGTCGGCCCTTGGCACCCGGCCGGATGCTGTCTCCGCTTACCACCGGACCAAGTGGCGGGCTGAAGAGCAGGTGCGGGAGAGCGGGCTGGAGTGGACGATTTTCCGGCCGTCACTGATCTTCGGCCCGCACGATGCGTTCGTAAACATGCTGGCAGCGCAGTTGCGACATGCCCCGGTCATGCCGGTCATCGGCAGCGGCAGCTACCGGGTGCAGCCGATTCATGCCGACGATGTCGCGCGCTGTTTTGTCCGTGCGCTGGCGCTGCCCGAAACAATCGGGCAGACCTATGAATTGTGCGGCAAAGACCGTCTGAGCTATGAGTCGCTGCTTGATATGATTGCCGCCGCCTTGGGGAGATCGCGACCGTTTAAACCGCACCTCCCGCTGGGTTTGATGAAATTGGTTATTCCGGTCATGCAGAATATTCCACTGTTTCCGATTACAATGGACCAGCTGCAGATGCTGCTGGAGGAGAGCATCGGCAGCAGTGATTGGCAGAAAGTATTTGGCTTTGAGCCGCTCGGTATACGGGAAGGAATTGCTGAATATCTGCACAAAACTTGACCGGAATGTCTCTGTACGGTATAAAGGCTACATGATTCGATTATTTATCAGCATGATAGCGACCATGATGACGGGCAGGATACGGGCGTTCACTTCTGCCGTCCTCTCCATCTCCGTCTTCTCCGCTCTGATGGTTTCGTCGAATGTTTATGCGGATGGCCTTTCCCGCAGCGATCAGTCCCTGTTGGATGAACTCTCCACATCGGCACCTGCCCGTCAGGAAGAACGCTCCCTGAAAAGCACTTCATTTGAGTCTGTCGAAGGCTTTGCGTCATACTATGCCCACCGCTTTGAAGGACGTCGTACGACCTCGGGGCATCGCTACAATCCGAACAAACTGACCGCCGCCCATGAAAGCCTGCCGCTCGGCACGGTGGTGCGGGTCGTTAATCCGGTTAACAAAAAAGAAGTCCATGTCACCATCAATGACCGCTGCGCCCGAAAATCATTCCACTTTATCGATCTTTCCCGTGCCGCTGCCAAGAAGATCGGGCTCTGGGGCAAAGGGAAAATAAAGGTTGTCATAACTCCGCTCATTACCGACCGCTCGGAAGAGCCGGCATAAAATACTCCCTGCTACACAACTCCACTATTTTTGTTTCCTGATCAGCTTTTCTTTCCAAGTGGCACGCCTCATGCTAATTCCCCGGTACGGAGGGAAACAACCATGGGAAAATCTATACTGATTTGTGACGACGAACCGCTTATTAGAATGAGTTTGAAGAGCATGCTGGCCGATCTGGGGTTCGATGAAATACTTGAATGCGGCGACGGTACCAAAGCCGTGGAGTTGGCTTTGGGGTGCTTTCCGGACATGGCGATTCTGGATGTTTCCATGCCCGGCCTGGACGGGATAACCGCTGCAATCGAGATCAGAAAAAAGTTGAAAATCCCGATCATGCTGCTGACTAGCGCGTGCGACAGCGCGACTGTAAAACGGGCATCGGCAGGCGGAATTGCCGCTTTTTTAACCAAACCGCTTCGGCAGCAGGATCTGCTGCCTGCCATCGAACTCGCTCTGCAGCATGTTGAAGAGGTTGAAACTCTCAAAGAGAAAATCGATGACCTGCGCGAGCTTATTGAAAACCGCAAGATAATTGAAAAGGCCAAAGGGCTTTTGATGGAAAAGAACCGCGTCTCCGAAGCCGAAGCCTATAGAGTCATGCAGAAGACGGCGATGGATAAACGCAAAACGCTGCTGCAGGTTGCGGCCGCGATTTTGAAAGGGTAGGCCCCCTTCCCCCGGTTGTCCTGACCACTGTGGACGGGGCGCGGCGCGTTGCGTCCCCTACATCGTTCTTCCCGCCGGACTTGCCGCCACCAGGCGCTCAACCATGATTTCAATTTCGGCAATAACCGTGCTGTCCATCTTCTTTATCCAGCGCTTTGGTATCGCTTCCATCCCATAATATGCCCCCGCAAGCATCCCGCAGATTGCGCCGGTTGTATCGGCATCACCCCCCTGGTTAACCGTCCCGACCAGACAGTCCTCAAAACTTTTCCCGAGAAAAAACCAGTGGAACACGGTCTGCATGGTATCCACGATATAGCCGGTGGCGAGACCGCGGTATGGCTCAAAGTTAAAGGTGGGAAACCTGGCCACCAGTCCGTCAACATGGCGCCGCAACCGGCTTTTACCGGCCCCGCAGATAGTCATGTGGAGCAGCTGTCCCAGGCAGAGGCAGGCGGCATCAGATACCGGGTTGTTATGGGTGATGTGGGCCTGCTCAATCACGTATTTCTTGAGCAACTCTTCGTCAGGAAGCGAAAAAAGTGCGGCCGGCAGGATGCGCATGGCCGCTCCGTTTCCCGCGTCCCATTCGTTGGGCGGGGATTCGAGCTGGCCTTTGAGCATATAGGCACGGATCCCTTTCCGGCAGGTATCGCCGCAATCGACCGGCCGGGATTTAAGCCAGGTGGCAAAATTGTCGGCAACCGCCTCGGTTGACCACGCCTGGTTTTTTACAATGGCCCGGGCAATACAGAGTGCCATCTCGGTGTCATCCGTCACCTGCCCCGCTTTCAAGCGCAGCCAGCCACCACCGCTAATGTCCCGAAATGTGCCGTATTTTGCGGCAATTTCTGTTGCTGTCATGAATTCGAGCGTGGCGCCCAGTGCATCGCCGATTGCCATGCCGATAAAGGCGGCTCGGGCACGGTTGCGGATTTCATCGAGATTGTACTGGTTGAACATGGACAGCCTTTCTTTCAGAACGCGTAAACACAGAGGCACAGAGTCACGGAGGTAATGCAATTCGTAAACCACATTAAATGCATAAATTTAGTGCAGATCTGACTGTTGTGGAACAAGAACCTCGGCGTGCCACAATTTTTTCAGAAGCCTCGAAAGTACGATTTTTCTGTGTCTCCGTGCCTCTGTGTTTAATTGTGTCTAAGCTGGCACATTCTATGCTGTATCACTTCCAGCAATGGCAACGACGCCCGTGGGATACCTTCCTGCGGGCGTTTTTATTTCGGAAGGAGAAACCCATGGCAACTGCATGCGAGATGAAGAATAAAATTCAGGGGCACCCCTGTTTTGGCGGCAATCATCACAAAAACGGCCGTATGCACCTGGCCGTAGCTCCCAAATGCAACATCAAATGCGGCTACTGCACGCGCAAGCATGACTGCGCCAACGAATCCCGTCCCGGCGTGACGAGCCGTTTGCTGACTCCGCAAGAGGCAATCGTAAAGGTCCGCGAGGTAATGGCCAGTCCGATAGCAGGTCCGATTATCAAGGTTATCGGCATCGCCGGTCCCGGGGACCCGCTTGCGAACGAAGAGACTTTCGAAACGTTTGAGCTGGTAAAGAAGGAATTCCCTGACCTGATGCTCTGCATGAGTACCAACGGTCTGTTATTGCCGGAATCGATTGATTGTCTGTACGAATTGGGACTTCATAGCCTGACCGTTACCATCAATGCCATCGATCCTGAGGTCGGTGCCCGGATCTATCGTCATGTAATCTATCACGGCAAACACTACACCGGTGTGGAAGGTGCCAAAATCCTCATTGCCAACCAGTTTGAAGGTCTCAAGCGCGCCGGTGAACTGGGGCTGACGATCAAAGTGAATTCGGTGCTGGTGCCGGGCGTCAACGACGAGCAGATCCCGCTGATTGCCGCCAAGGTGAAGGAGTTGGGAGCTTTTGTGATGAACATCATGCCGATCATCCCGCAGGCTGATTTTGCTGATATCGAGCCACCCAGCGAAGCCCGCATGGCCGAGATCAGAAAAACAAACGAGGGCATAATAGGCCAGTTTGCCCACTGCAAACAGTGCCGGGCAGATGCCATCGGGCTTATCGGTCAGGATCTGAATATGACGATCGCCGAGGCGGCCTGTCCCACTACATGATGATCGAGCCATTCCGCATCAATGATATCGCCACTTTTCTGGAGCTGGCAGCAACGGAGGGGTGGGTGGCCGAAGCGTGGGAGTTTGATTTCCTCCTGGCAACATTTCCCGCAGGAAGTTTCTGTATGCGGGATGAATCGGGTACGGGTGTCGGTTTTGTCACTTCCATGCGCCATGACCGGAGCGGCTGGATCGGCAACCTCATCGTCGGTGCGGAACATCGTGGGAGAGGGATTGGCGAGACACTTTTTCTCCGGGCAATTGATGCGCTTCGCGATGCGGGGGCAGAGACCATCTGGCTGACTGCCTCAAAAACTGGCAAATCCATCTATGAAAAGCACGGTTTTACCGCTGTCGATACCATTTTCCGCTGGACCGGTGTCGGGAGGCAGCGGCATTCCGGGTATACATCGCATCCGGACGGAAGTGTTGCACTCTCCTCGGCAAGCGGCATCGACAATCAGGCCTGGGGTGACCGGCGTGAGGCCTTACTGGCGGCAACCGCCGGTCGCGGCAGGGTGTTGGTCAAAGAGCCCGCTTTTCTGGTAATCCAGCCATGCGGAGAGGCCCTGCAGTTCGGGCCATTCTCGGCGCTGGACACCAGCAGGGCGGAACAGCTCTTCGATGCCGCGCTCTGTTCAGTGCCATGCGGAACAAAAGTCTATCTGGATGCCCCTGCCTCGAACCGCGCGGCCATGCGCTTTTTCAAGCGGAGAAGAATGCGCATCGCCGGTGCCAATGAGCTGATGTACGCAGGGAATAAGCCATTATATCGCCCCGAATATATTTTCGGGCTGGCAACCATGGGGAGTTGCGGGTAGATCAGGTAATTACGATCTCAACCACACTCCACACCACCCACAGACGAATCGTCCCTCTCAGTAAACCAAAAACCCCCCGCCGGCGTTTTTTAGCACCTTTCGGTCTCTAAATATACAAACCTGTGTATCCAACCCGTACCGGAATAGAAATAAGGCGGCATTATGGGCTCAATCGTCACCGACATTACCATGTGTATATATTCTACCAGGCGCCAAATTTCAGCCATTACGGCACGAATTAAGCTGCCTTCTACCATTTTTGCTGATTTTGTATGCAAAAAAACTAACACCTACCATTGCATGCACACGCCATATAACTTACCGTAACTACTTGTGAATACGGAATAACTCTTTTGGCACGTTTTATGTAATTAAGGCTGTTACTGTTATAATAAATCGCTAGAGGAGGCCTCACCATGGTACGTAACTATTTTTTCGCTGTAGCACTTTTTCTCTCCTTGTCGGCTTGTGCTGGTACACAAAAACAGCTTGACAGCAATCCGGCGTATTCCTCCCATCAATACTCCAGTTCTGATATGGATATCAGCTGGAAAACTGAGAAGTCAGATAATGCTCTCCACATCGAGGGTATGGTTACAAATACCCGTACAAATCATGTATATAATGGTCTGGAACTTGAGGCAACTCTCCTTGATACCCATGGAAAAGTCATTGCCAAACAAACGTACAGTTTTACACCACTCAAATTGAAGGGGTCGGAATCATTCAAAATGACTATTCCTCTTGAAAGTAGCATGCAACCTGAAAGTATCAAGTTCAATTACAGATACGGAATAGATGAAGACAGATATTCAGTTAAGTTCGAGTCGAAACTGTAAAAGAGATACATACGAAATGAGTGCTGCTTGAGCCATTGGTCCATCAATACTACTGTCCGGTGATTTTGATTTCACAGTTATAACTCTCTGAACAATTATCTCGGACAGTAGTGAGGTGGTTACAGAATAAACTTCGGAATTGAAGAAGAAATTCGATGATGGAACGGAGTGAATTTTTTTCCCGCGATGAAGGGGAACGACAAACGTTCTTCTGAAAGGACGGTTATTTGTATGGGACGGATGTTGATCTGTGTAGCCACAACGGTCATTGCACTGGTGGCGGGTGGATGTAGCACTAATAGTTTCAGGGTGTACAAGGATGGAAAATCGTTCCAAGTTACGAGTGGTAGCTCGGAACTGAAACAGGTCCTCTGTGATTCAGGGGACATTGACAACATATTGAAGAATTCTGAACTGCCAGATTCGCTACAAAAGGAGTTGAAAGAGGGTATTTGCGCCTCTAGCAAGACAAAGAAAAATTTGACGGCCACCCTTGAGCGGATGACAAAAGAACAGCACTCAGCCTTGAAAGATGCTTTTCGTCGAAACGGGTACGAAATCAATAAGGTTGCAGATGCTTGCAGGGGCGGCTGATTGCCGTATTCAGAATGGTTGATATGTATCACGTGAAGTTGCAAGCAGGACGTCCATTGATTGACCTCTTCTGCGGTGATATAAGCAGTTCATGTAGTGCCTCTACCGCTTGTTCAACTCTCTAGTCCAGCTCAGATAAAAGCCCCGCCGCTTTTTCAAGATCACCCATATTTCGCCTTACAAGCTCGGACATATCGAAAATAGTGGCAGGGGTGGCGCCAGAACTTCTTTTTTCATCAGCGGTCGTGCAGGAAACAGTGCTGATTGCTGCCTCGAAGGACACCCTTTTCCCCTGCATTGCCAGCAACCCCGAAAACTCCACCGGTTTGCTCAGATAATCATTCCCTCTGGCCGCAAGGCAACAGTCACGGTTTTCCCGCGAGGCATCGGGCCGTGGGTGCAAACAATGCTTACGTGTTGGCACGCTCAATGCTTATATGTATGGTACATTTCAGGTTCGGCAACGACGCCGCGTACCCTTTGGGGTTGCGGCGTTTCTGTATCAGAGGAGGCGATCATGACAGACACAGAAAACGGACAGACGATTGTTATCGACGATACCACCCTGCGTGACGGTGAACAGACCGCCGGGGTTGTCTTCTCCAAGCGTGAAAAAGTCGCCATTGCCCGTATGCTGGATTCCATCGGTGTGGGGGAAATCGAGTGCGGCATTCCCGCCATGGGCAGGGAAGAACAGGCTGGCATCCGTACCCTGGTTGACTTGGGGTTGAACGCCCGCCTGATAACGTGGAACCGGGCACTGGTGCCTGAAATTGAGGCAAGTATTGCCTGCGGCGTGCAGGCGGTGGATATTTCACTTTCGGTCTCCGATCAGATGATTGCGCATAAACTGCGCAAAAATCGTGCAGCGGTCAAGGAACAGCTCAAAATAGCCCTCGGTTTTGCCAAGCAGCACAACCTCTACGTATCGGTTGGCGGCGAGGATGCCAGCCGCGCTGATCTCTCGTTTCTGGTGGAGCTGATGGAGATCACCCGCTCGCTCGGGGGCGACCGCTTCCGTTTCTGCGATACGCTCGGCATCATGGACCCGTTCACCATGTTCGACAAGGTGGCATTCCTGCGCCAGGCGGTTCCCGAGGTTGATATCGAGGTACATACACATAATGATCTGGGGATGGCCACCGCCAATGCCATTGCCGGTATCCGCGCCGGGGCAAAATTCGTCAACACCACGATCAACGGTCTGGGGGAACGGGCCGGCAATGCTGCTCTGGAAGAAGTGATCATGGGACTGAAGCATGCCTGCGGGATTGAGACCGGCATCGATACCCACCGCTTCCGGGAAATGTCGCTCTTCGTTGCGAAAGCTTCCCAGCGCCCGCTGTCGGTGTCCAAACCGGTGGTCGGCTCACGGGTTTTTGCACACGAGTCGGGTCTGCACGCCGACGGGGTCATAAAGGATCCCCATAACTACGAAGGGTTTGACCCGGCAGAGGTCGGGCTGACGCGCAGTATCGTGATCGGTAAACATTCCGGCACCGGCGGACTGATCGAACGGTATCGAAGTATGGGCATTGCTGTTGACCGCACCCGGGCCGTGCCGTTGCTTGAAATGACGCGGGCCATGTCGTGCAAGCGCAAGCGGGACCTGACCAACGGTGAATTAATGTCCATTTATTGTGGCGGAGAGATGCTGCCGAAGGCGGCTTGAAAGCAGGCCTATTTTTCAACTCCTTAAGGAGGAGACAACATGTGTAAATCAGGAACTTCTTTTGTACCGATTGCTGAAGCGGCACAGCTTCTGGAGACGACCGAAATGCGGGTATTGATGATGCTCAAAAAAAACGAGCTGCAGGGTAAAATGGATGATGACCTCTGGTATGTGGAGCGTTCCTCGCTACAACTGTGCGCCAAGCCAGAGGCGGCAGATATCGTCAAGCCGGGTGGCTGCGGCGGCGGGTGTGGTGGCGGCTGCGGTGGACATTAAATCAATGAAACACAGAGGCACGGAGTACACAGAGAAAGTCTTAAATATTTATGGGTTAAACCTGAGCAGTTTTAGATTTCGATCGTCTCAGGGGTCTCTGTGCCTCTGTGTTTAAAAACAGTCGGAGGTTGTCATGCCCATCATCGTCAAAACATCAGACCTGAAATTCAGATATCCGCGTGACGTTGCCAACCGGGACGCGCCCAAGTTTGCTGGACTCCCTGATCCGGCCCCGTTCAACCGTCACGACCTGTACGAGATTCTGCCGATTCTGTCGGCCGTCATGGATGCGGTGGAGAGCAGCGACGGCAAGGTGCTGCATCTGATTGAGGATGTTCTCAACGAGATGCCGGGTTTTGTCACCACCCGTGGGGAGGTCTTTGATTATCTGCGGGGATCGGCGCTGGAATGCTTGAAACGGTAGGCGACATCTGGGAATTTGCCGATCGGGGGTGCGTCATCGTCATTACCACCAATGGTTCAATGGCCTGTGATGGCCGTGCGGTCTTCGGGCGCGGCGTGGCGAAACAGGCAACGCTCTGTTTTCCGCGGCTTGCCGAGAAGCTGGGCCGTCTGTTGGCAGAGCAGGGAAACCACGTGTTCGATCTGGGGCACGGCATCGTCACGTTTCCGGTGGAAGAGACCGCCTGGTCACAGCCGGACCTGCGAATCATCGCCCGTTCGGCAGAAGAACTGCGGCTGCTGGCAGACCGCTCGGGCTGGGAACGGGTTGTCGTACCGCGTCCCGGCTGCGGTGGCGGCGGCCTGGCGTGGAAGGATGTCGAGCCGCTTCTTGCCCCCTGGTTTGACCACCGCTTTACCGTCATCAGTCAGCAATAGCTGGCGGCAGAGCCGTTGCTCTGAAGCGGACAGTGGATGTTTCAGATGCGGAGTGAATCTCATTCATCAGAGTTGAGGAGCCATTCGTGCTGTACATTATCCAGAATGACCCGGAAGTGCCTCCGGGTACTATTATCGACCACCTGACCGTACCGTTTGTTGTCTGCCACCCGTACAATGGCGACCACCTGTCGCAGCTGGCGGATATATCCGCCCTCATCGTCCTTGGTGGTGCCATGGGGGCAAATGATGAGCAGAACCATCCCTTTCTTGCAGAGCTGAAAAAACTGATCCGCCGGGTTGTTGAATCGGGCGTTCCGTATCTCGGCATCTGCCTCGGCGGCCAGCTGCTGGCGGCAGCCCTTGGCGCAGTGGTGGCATCACGGCGATGGGAGGAGGTCGGGGCTCTGGATGTAGTACTGACTGCGGAAGGGAGACGTGACCCGTTGTTTCGCGGTATCCGGCAGGAATTCCGGGCATTCCAGTGGCATCATGACAGTTTTGATATCCCGGACAGGGGGATTTTACTGGCTTCTTCGGCAGCGTGCCCCAATCAGGCGTTCCGGGTTGGCACATGCGCGTGGGGATTACAGTTCCACCCGGAGGTGACGGAGGTGATAATTCGTGGCTGGTGCGCGTGGGAGCATTCGACAGCTGTTAAAACCGGAGCGTTCGTTGCCGCATTCTCCCGCGAGGCGGACGCATATCGCGCGACCGCCCGGCGCCTTGTTGAGAACTTCCTGACGGTGGCGGCACACTCGTCAAACTAAACACCACACATGTTCTCTTGCCGTGATCATGAGTTTGGGCGTCAGCAACTTTCCATTTCGATCTGTTCCAGTAATGCCAGTGCCGGCTGGTCATCATACTGCTCGAAGAGCTCCCTGATATTGTTGATATAGGAATGGATCAGGAACAGCTCGTCGAGTTCACAATGGTGACATGGTTGTATGCAACTTTGTTGCCGTATTTGAAGCACTTGTGGGATTTCAAACGATAACGCCACGTCGCCACCCGCGCACCGAATTGATCAGCCAGAGATCCTCAACCCGCTTCAGATCGGCGGGATAGAGAATGCTCTCCACAATTATGCCCTGTTCAAGCAGCTCCTGCCGCAGCAGCCCCGGCAGCAGGCCGCAGGTGAGCGGGGGTGTCACAAGCCGCCCTTCCAGTTTTACAACCAGATTATGATAACTCCCCTCTGTCAACTGGCCATGCTCATTACGCAGCAGCACGTCGTCACAATCGGGACGGCTTGTCCGGGCGGTGTCGAGCGACTCTCTCCGCGTGGTTTTGTGGTACCGCATGATATCGGTTGACTCGACCTTTATAGAGCTGAGGCCGATTCGCAGCAGTGCACTGCTTTCCGGCAACGGTTCTGACGAGATAGCAAGAGTGGCGTCTGCCGAGAGGAGAAGGCGCACCTTGCACAGGCCGGGGGTTTGGGCGGCATGATCTGAAAGCGCCTGTCGTACCTTATCCCGATCACAATAAAAACCAAAATATTCAGCTGAATCTGCCAGGCGGGTTATGTGTTGATCCAGGAGAGTGTAGGCGCCGTTCTCCAGCCGCAACGATTCGATCAAGCGTACATCATCGTCCCGGCGCTTGATAAATGACCCCTTGCTCAAACATTCGGCATATTCCAGTGACGCCTTCGAATCCCAGGTAACAGCACTTCCAACCCCCATCGTCACGGTGTTTGAGTGTGAGTCATGCAGCAAGGTGCGAATGGCCACTGAAAAAAAAGCTTCACCACCGGGGGCTACACAGCCAATTGCCCCGCAGTAGACCCCGCGTGGCGCGTTTTCAAGTTCGGCAATTATTTCCATGCTGCGCCGTTTCGGAGCTCCGGTTACCGACCCGCACGGGAACAGGGCTCTGAAAATGCCGGTCAAAGTTATGCCTGGACGGAGTTGCGCAGAAATAGTGGAGGTCATCTGGTGGACGGTCGGATACGTTTCCACTTCGAAGAGAGATGCTACGTTTACGGAGCCGGTCTCGGCCACAATACCGAGATCGTTGCGCAGCAGGTCAACGATCATGAGGTTCTCGGCTCTTTCCTTGGGGCTGTTGCGGAGTTGCCTGATGGCGGCACGATCTTCTCCTGCCCAGCGACCGCGCTGCACGGTGCCTTTCATGGGACGGGTGGTAATAGTGCCATCCTTCAATGAAAAAAACAGCTCCGGCGAAGCCGAAAGGATGGTGAAGCGGCCAATGTCCAGGTATGCACAAAATGGGGCCTGTTGCGCCGTGCCAATTCGCGCGTACACATCATGCAGATTTCCTGAGAAAGTCCCCTGCAGGGTGAAGGTGTGATTTACCTGATAACAGTCACCAGCGGCTATGTAATCGTGGATGCGCTCTATTTCCCCCGCATACTCTGCCAAGC
Organism: Deltaproteobacteria bacterium; assembly: GCA_021781535.1. Taxonomy (GTDB): domain Bacteria; phylum Desulfobacterota; class Desulfuromonadia; order Geobacterales; family Pseudopelobacteraceae; genus JACRCG01. Next base: position 133,253 of record JAJXWO010000001.1, read on the forward strand.
TTTTCCGTGCTTCAAGGGATACTTCCGCTGGTGAGGCACAAAGTCCCTCGCCGGCCGCCACGCTGTGCCGTTCCCGGAAGAGGGCAAACCAGGCGAGCGGCAGGCCTTCAAGCGGTGGAGTAGAGGGGAGATCCGGATTTAGTGCGGAAGCCGCTTCGTAGGCAACGAAGCCGACCGCATACAGGCCGTCTGCTGCAGCTTGTTCTGTCTGGGCCAGAATAGTGACGACCTCGTGGATGCGAGTCGCCACAACAGTCTTGACGTAGCCGCCGAAACGCCATGAAGAAGCAAAACTCCCTCCACCGAAGGCGTCCAATCTGATTGTGGGAGAATCGGCCATAGGTTAATTTCCACACTTTCTGTATTCTGTAGACCTGACCCTTTTACTTGCTTTTACTAAGACAAGTGCTACACTTTTATACAGGTGAAATGATTCTTCCTGTAACATCTTTTGGATATTAAGGCGCGCCTTGATCTGCCACAATGCGACAATAGTACTGAATAGCCCTGACCCCTCTGTATTCCCTCGGTCAGATCCGGCCGAAGCCTGTCAGCCCTGCTTCATGTAGGCAACTATACTCTCCACATGAATTGCAGTCGTATTCAAAAACGGGATGCCGAATTCGCTCTTATCGAGGATCAGCGGCAATTCCGTGCAGCCGAGAATTACCCCGTCGATCCTTTCCGTGGCTATCATGCGTTCGATAACCGCCAGCAACCCTTTTTTTGTCTCGTCAGTAATAATGCCGAGCTCAATTTCGGTCATCAGCTTGCCATGGATAAAGTCCTGGTCAGCTGTTGGAGGCACTACAACGGAGATATCCTGTTTTGAAAATTGCGGTGAAAAAAAGTTGGTCTGCATGGTGAATTTTGTCCCCAACAGCCCTACTTTTTTCAGCGCCAGTTCCTTTGATTTATCACATGTCGCCGTGACAATGCTCAGCAATGGGATGGGTGACTTTGTCTGAACCTCGTCAAAAACGATATGCGGCGTGTTGGCTGATATTACGGCAAAATCTGCGCCAGCTCGATGCAGCGCCTTGATCTTTGCGACCAGCAGATAAATAAGGCTACTCCATTCCTTCCTGGAGACGAGCGTAAGCACCTCTTCGATGTTGACGCTATAGATAATGATTTCCGGGGCAGCTAAACTCCCATCCGTTCTGAACGCTTTGATAATGCTTTTATAATAATCTACCGTTGATTCTGGGCCAAGACCGCCGATAATGCCGATTTGTTTCACGGTGGTACTCCTGTTGTTAGTAGTTTTGCTGGGGGAGCGTAAGTTTGTCAAATGTATAACTCGTTGTTGACCAGCCCCGCGCGCACGCGCGTGAACCGGTGATCTTCCCAAATGGAATACTTATCCTGTGAAATACATAAATACAGCTATCTAATACCACATTAAGTGCCGTTTAAAAAGACCAACTTCGGCCAATTAAAATTATCAGTTGAAAGTTAAGATTCGAAATCCCTGCCGTTAAGCTTGAAGCACCGGGCATCATTTATGGGTTTATTTTTTACGCCTGATTTCAGATGAAAACTATTTACAATCCCCAGATCTACTCGCTCGCCGTACTAAGTGCCCAGTATCAATCATCATATACAGATATCCTTCGCATCAAATTTCATGGATTCTGCAAACCTATTAGCAGAATTAACAGGCGATACGGGACTGTCGGGGGGAAACAAGAGCAGCATTAGACAGTAGATGCGTGATTTGCACTCTGACTATTTCCCGAGCATCACATCAATTTCTGCTAAAAGTTACGGCAGTATGAACTCTGGCGCTTGAATCACAAATTCAAACACCCTGTTTTAACAGCATATTTTTTTAGCGGTACATTGGCACTCGTTATGTAATAACGGATATAACGATCATAAGTAACCTCAGTCTTACCGGGCATCAATCAATACGTGAATAATACAAAAAACAGGGAGGCAGGCATGCCTGCCTGCACCCTGTTTAAGGATTCAAGCGTCATTATTGGCGTCGACTTATAAAGTTAAAGGATATTGTCTCTTTTTTGTTGTTTATCGTTATGTGGATTGTTATGTAACGTCTGTGAACGATTGATTTGTCTTTGGTGGTGTACACGCAATTTTGCAGGTCAAAAAAGGGGAGGAGAGCGTTATGAAGAAATTTGTTGTGGCAGCAGGGATGGTGGTGGTTGCAGGCCAAAGTGGAATGGCGTCTGCCAGGAGCCTGGAAGATGTGCTGAAAGAAAAAGGAGTGATCTCCGAGGCCGATTACAAGGAAGTGCTCAAGAGCAAGCCGCTAAATTACAAAATCGGCAAGGGATTTACCTTCACCTCAGCTGATGAGAAATACCAGCTCTCACTGGGCGGACGGCTGCAGACCCGTCTCAGTGTGATTGATTCCGACAACACCACTCCCGCTAACCCCACATCAAGCAAGTGGGAAGTGAAGCGCATGAAATTATGGATGACCGGCTACGCCTATACCAAGGACCTCACCTACCTGCTCCAGGTCGACTTTGCCAACTCCGGCAAGGCCCAAATGTTTGAACATGGCTACCTGAACTACCGGTTGCTTGACGAAGTGCAAATCCTTGCCGGACAGACCAAGGTGCCGTTTGGCCGACAGTGGCTGAACTCCTCTGGGTCGCAGCAGTTCGTCGACCGCTCAGCAGCCTCGGACGCCTTCCGCCCCGGTTATGACGTCGGCGCCAAACTCCACGGCGATATTGCCAAAGGAGTCGCAACGTACGAATTCGGTGTTTACGGCGGTGCCGGCCAGAGTGCGACCCGGGCTGCCAATGGTGACACGACCGCCAACGCCATTGCCGCCCGGGTGACCTTTAACCCGTTCGGCGCCATGCCCTACTCGGAAGGAGACCTGGCAAACAGTCCGAAGCCGCTCCTGTCCGTCGGCGCCAACTACTACGGCAACGTCCTTAAAAAGACCGGCGCGACCACCGCCAGCGCCACCGGACTGGAAACCACCAACATTACCCTCGCCGGCGCCACCGGCTGGCTCGGTCAAGGGGCCTCGACGTTTTCAACCAATGAAAAGATTGCTGTTGATACATGGGGTTTCGATGCCGCCTTCAAATGGCACGGTTTCTCGTCACAGGCGGAATATCTGGTCGGCGAGGCAGACGGAAAAACGAGCAGTAAGATGCTCCGTGCCGAAGGCTTCTACGCACAGGCCGGCTACTGCATCATTCCGAAAACACTGGAAGCTGCTATCCGCTACTCCTATATCGATCCGAACCGGAGTAAGGTCAATGACCTGAGGACCGACATCCAGGGGGCGCTGTCGTACTACTTCAATATGCATAACCTGAAGCTCCAGGGAGACGTCACCGACACTCACGACCAGAGTAAAGGCGGCGCCGACGACATGACCTACCGGCTTCAGGCCCAGATCATCTTCTAGATCACCAAAGTGGTGGTCGCAGCTTGTTCTGGCCCGGCTATTGCGGTATAATTGCTGCGAACTGAGAGAATGCAAAAAAATCAAGTGATGGGAGCAAGATGGGCAAAACAGGAACGGTAGAACTTGACGCCAGTCTCTGGTTTACCAGGGCAGAGAGTAGATTTCTGGGGGGGGACCGCATCAACCTGCTGGAAAAGATCGACGAGCTGGGGTCGATCACCAGGGCCGCCAAAGCCGTCGGCATCAGTTACAAGACCGCCTGGGATACGGTCAACCTGATCAACAACCTGGCGGAAAAGCCGCTGGTGGATCGTTTGACCGGTGGCAAAGGGGGCGGTGGCACCAGTCTCACCGCCGAAGGGAAAAAAATAATCGCGCAGTACAATACCATCCAGGAAGAGCATCGCAAATTCCTGGACAATCTGGAAAACAGGCTCGGCGACACCGGGAGCCTGTACAAGTTCTTGCGGAGGATATCCATGAAAGTCAGTGCACGCAACACATTTTCAGGAAGTGTTTCCAAGATCACCAAAGGCGCAGTTAATGCGGAAGTAACCCTTTCACTCAAAGGTGGTGTCCCCCTGACAGCCGTCGTCACCAATGGTGCCATCGACAATCTGGGGCTCAGTACCGGCAATGAGGCCTACGCCATCGTCAAGGCCAGTTCCGTCATCATCGGTACCGACCTGCATGACGCCAAGCTCAGTGCCCGCAATATTTTCTGCGGAACCATTACCAAGATCATCGAGGGACCGGTCAATACCGAGGTGGATGTTGAAATCGGCGGCGGCAACACCGTCAGCGCCGTCATTACCCATGACAGTGCCAAGCGTCTTGAACTGAAGGTCGGTGGTCACGCCTGCACCCTGTTCAAGGCATCAAGCGTCATCATCGGCGTCAGCTGATAGTAGATAAAGGGACATCAATGGTGCTGTCCCTTTTTTGAGGTGCATCGTTGTATTGTTTAAACTATAACGAATCACGGAAAGGGGTTATATGATCACGTGTCTTCCTGACAGCGACATCGAGCGTTTCATAGAAGAGGATGTTCCCTATGGTGACCTGACGACGCATCTGCTTGGTATAGGCAATCGTCCGGGACGAATCGTCTTCTCCACACGGGAGGATACGACCCTCTGCGGCACGGAAGAAGCTTCCAGGGTGCTGCAGAAGTGCGGGGCAACAATCACCTCCTGTATGCCGAGCGGTACAACGCTGGTGCCCGGCAGAGAATTTCTGCATGCCGAGGGAACGGCACAGGCCCTGCATGCCGGTTGGAAGGTGGCCTTAAACCTGCTGGAATACGCCTCGGGCATTGCCTCCCGGACGCACCGCATCGTTGCAACGTGCCATGACATCAACCCCGCACTGGCGGTTGTGGCCACCCGTAAATCGTTTCCCGGAACCAAAAAGATCGCCATCAAGGCAATTACCGCCGGTGGTGCGCTGCCTCACCGGTTGGGACTATCGGAGTCGATACTGGTGTTCAAGCAGCATACCGCCTTTCTGGGTGGCCTTGAAAATGTGCCTCGCTTCGTTGCGAAGCTGAAAAAGAAGGCATGTGAAACTAAAATCATCATCGAAGCCGATTCCGGTGAAGAAGCTCTGCTGGTTGCCCGCAGCGGCGCCGACGTCGTGCAGCTCGACAAAATAGGACCTGCCGAACTCGCAGATGCCGTGGCCGCGATACGGTCAGTCACCTCGAATATCCTGATTTCCGCCGCCGGCGGCATCAATGAAGCCAATGCGGCGGCGTATGCCGCAACCGGAATTGACATTATTGTTTTGTCGTCAGTCTATTTCGGCACACCCTCCGATATCAAGGCATCTATACTTCCTGTTGAATAGCAGGTAGAAAGGACACAATGAACATGACGATACTGATACGAAGCACTTTCCTTGCGCTCGTGAGCATCCTGCTCGCCATCCCTGTCATGGCCGCCGAGGTCAACGTTGCCGTGGCGGCCAATTTTACCGCTCCCATGAAACAGATAGCCGCAGAATTCGAAAAGGATACCGGCTACAAAACGGAGCTGGCATTTGGCTCGTCCGGCAAATTCTTCGCCCAAATCAAAAATGGCGCACCATTCCAGCTGTTTCTCTCCGCTGACGACGAAACACCGGCCCAGCTGGTTAAAGATGGTCTGGCCGTTGCCGGCAGCCGCTTTACCTATGCCATCGGGACCCTGGTGCTCTGGTCGGCGCAGCCAGGTTTCGTGGACCCGAAAGGGGAAGTGTTGAGCAAGAGGACGTTTGCCAAAATCGCCATCGCCAACCCTCGCTTGGCGCCGTATGGTACGGCAGCAGTGGAAGTCCTGACAAAGCTGGGGCTGCTGACGGCACTTCAGCCCAATTTCGTGCTAGGGGAGAACATTTCCCAGACATATCAGTTTGTCGGCACCGGCAACGCCGAGCTCGGTTTTGTCGCTCTGTCGCAGATTATGAAGAACGGCAGAGTGACCAGTGGCTCAGCCTGGATCGTGCCGGGCACAATGCACAGTCCCATCCGTCAGGATGCCGTACTGCTCGCCACCGGCAAGGATAACGCTGCCGCCAGGGCATTACTGACCTATCTCAAAACCGAAAAAGTCAAAAAAATTATCCGCTCGTACGGATACCGGATTTAACGGGTACCTGACCATGTTCCTCGAGAGCGGCGACCTTCAGGCCATACTCCTTACTGTAAGACTCGCAACCATTGTTACTGCCATTTTGCTGGTGGTCGGTACTCCCATTGCCTGGTGGCTCGCCCGATCCCGCTCCTGGTGGAAAGGGCCGATCGGTGCCGTTGTCGCGCTGCCGCTGGTGCTGCCGCCGTCGGTGCTCGGATTCTACCTGCTGTTGGCCATGGGGCCGTACGGGCCGGTGGGGCACCTGACGCGTGCCATGGGGATCGGTGCGTTGCCCTTTACCTTCTGGGGGCTGGTGCTGGCATCGGTCTTTTATTCGCTGCCGTTCATGGTGCAGCCGCTCCAGAATGCCTTTGAAGCGGTCGGGGACCGTCCCCTGGAAGTCGCCGCAACCCTGCGCTCTTCACCGCTGGATACATTCTTCACCGTCGTCCTCCCCATGGCGCTGCCCGGCTATCTCACCGCGTCGATTCTGACCTTTGCCCATACGGTCGGAGAATTTGGCGTGGTGCTGATGATCGGCGGCAACATCCCCGGTAGCACCCGCGTCGCTTCGGTGCAGATCTATGATCATGTGGAAGCGCTGGAGTATGGCCAGGCGCACCGTCTGGCCGCGGTCATGCTGATATTCTCGTTTCTGGTGCTGCTGGCGATCTACGCCTGGCGCCCCGCCACCCGGAAAGGATAAGGCATGGATCGGATCACGGCACGCTTTTGCCTTAATTGGCCTGGATTCACCCTTAACCTGGATCTGAACCTGCCCGGACGCGGGGTAACCGCCATCTTTGGCCAGTCCGGCTCCGGCAAGACAACGCTGCTCCGCTGCATAGCCGGGCTGGAGCGGGCAGAACACGGATTTCTGACATTCAAGGGGGAGGTCTGGCAGGATGACAGGATGTTTCTGCCGACCCACAAGCGCCCCCTGGGGTATGTGTTCCAGGAAGCGAGCCTCTTTCCACACCTCTCCGTGCTCGGAAACCTGCGGTACGGGTTAACGCGATCAAAAGCGGAGCAGAACATCAGCCTGGATCAGGCGATAGAACTGCTCGGGATAGGCGCCCTGCTGGAACGAAAGCCGGAGCGGCTCTCCGGTGGTGAGCGGCAGCGGGTCGGCATCGCCAGGGCGCTGGCCGTATCGCCCCGGATCCTGCTGATGGACGAGCCGCTGGCTGCCCTTGATCTGGCGCGTAAACAGGAAATTCTCCCCTATCTGGAACGGCTGCGCGATGAGCTGGAAATCCCGGTCCTGTACGTTACCCACTCGCCCGATGAGGTGGGTCGCCTGGCCAATTATCTGGTGGCGCTGGAAGCCGGCGCTGTTGCGGCACAGGGGCCGCTTGCCGAGACCCTGGCGCGCATCGATCTCCCAATCCGGCTCGGAGAAGAGCGGGGCGTGATACTGGAAGGGATCGTGGCAGAGCGCGATGAGCGGTGGCACCTGGAACGGGTGGAATTTCCGGGCGGTGCCCTCTGGATGCGGGATCGTGGACTTCCCATGGGGAGCCCCGTCCGGGTGCGGATTCCCTCGGGAGGGATAAGCCTGAGTCTTGAAGAGCAGCACGGCAGCAGCATTCTCAATATGCTGGCGGGAGAGGTTGAATCGATCGGAAACGACGATCATCCTGCCCATTCTCTGGTACGGGTCAAAATTGGCGAGTCCGTGCTGCTGGCCCGAATTACGAAACGGTCGGAGGCTGCGTTATCGCTCAAACCGGGCCTGCGGGTGTGGGCACAGGTCAAATCGGTGGCCGTCATGGAATGAATCGGAAGTATCCATTCTGCCATTTGTAGACCCCTCTGTTTTTTTTGTCTACGCCGGGCTGATTAATTTTACGGCACCTGCCTGCGCTACTGGCGCACAACCCAATCAATCATCTCTCCTGAAACCGCTTCTTTTATAGGCAATAATTTATAACATGCTAATAATATTGCATAAAATAATATTGGCACGGCAAATGCTTTAGAATCTGCATTCACCAACAAGCGATTTAACAGATGACAGAGTCAATATGAATTTAAGGCAAAGGCGCCGCCATTCAAAGAAATGGGGCGCCTTTTTATTTTGCCCCGACCCAAAAAAACACTGGCCATAGATTGATGGCCGAAAGGAGCAACACAATGAGACAGATCGCAATTTACGGTAAAGGCGGCATCGGCAAATCGACAACAACACAGAACACGGTAGCTGGTCTGGCTTATCTCGGTAAAAAGGTCATGATCGTCGGCTGCGATCCAAAAGCGGACTCGACCCGATTGATTCTGCATGCCAAGGCACAGAATACGGTTATGGACCTGGTGCGGGAGTTGGGAACAGTCGAGGACCTGGAGCTGGAAGATGTCATGAAGGTCGGGTACGGCGATGTGAAGTGCGTCGAGTCCGGTGGACCTGAACCGGGTGTCGGTTGTGCCGGCCGGGGCGTTATCACCGCTATTAACTTTTTGGAAGAGAACGGTGCCTACACCCCTGACCTTGACTTCGTCTTCTACGACGTTCTGGGTGACGTTGTCTGTGGCGGGTTTGCCATGCCGATCCGCGAAGGAAAAGCAGAAGAGATCTACATCGTCTGCTCCGGCGAAATGATGGCCATGTATGCCGCCAACAATATTGCCAAGGGTATTCTCAAGTATGCTTCCTCCGGAAAGGTCCGTTTGGCCGGCCTGATCTGTAATGCCCGTAAGACCGATATGGAGTTTGAACTGGTCAGTGCCCTGGCAGCAAGGCTCAGCACCCAGATGATCCATTTCGTTCCGCGTGACAATCAGGTTCAGCGTGCGGAAATGCGCAGGATGACGGTTATCGAATATTCGCCGGAACATCCGCAGGCCCAGGAATACCGGAATCTTGCAGAGAAGATCCTTAATAACAAGATGCTGGTTGTACCGACCCCGCTGGAGATGGAAGAGTTGGAAGACCTGCTGATGGAGTTCGGCGTTATGGAAGCAGAGGACGAGAGCGTAGTGGGAGTAGCAGAGGCAGCAGCATAAAAAACTATTAAACACGGAGGCACAGAGTTCACAGAGAAAGACGGAAACCAATTTTTGCTTTAAACCATAAATTTAAGGTTTTAGATTCTCTCCGTGTTCTCGCTTAAAAGCGCCTACTTTTGGTTGTGCCTCTGTGTTAAAAGCGAGGTTTCCCATGTCAGATAAAATAAAAAAAGTTGAAGGCATTACCAAGGAATCAACCCAGGCAATGATCGACAAGTCCCTGTCGGTGTACCCCGAGAAGGGAAGAAAGAAGCGCGCACCGCACCTGGCTCCCAACGACCAGAGTTCGGGAAGCGCCTGCGTTAAGTCAAACAAGAAAACTATTCCGGGTGTCATGAGTGCCCGTGGCTGTGCTTATGCGGGAGCCAAAGGGGTCGTCTGGGGGCCGATCCGCGATATGGTCCACGTTTCCCACGGTCCGGTCGGCTGCGGTTGGTACTCCTGGGGTACGCGCCGTAATCTGGTCACCGGTACCACCGGCGTCGATAAATTCGACATGCAGTTCACCTCCGACTTTCAGGAAAAAGACATCGTCTACGGAGGCGACAAGAAATTGGCTGTTCTGCTCAAAGAGGCAAAAGAACTTTTCCCTCTGGCCAAGGGTATCTCGGTTCTCTCCGAATGTCCTGTCGGTCTGATCGGTGACGACATCAACTCTGTTGCCAAAAAATCGTCCGCGGAACTGGATATTCCGATTATTCCCTGCAACTGCGAAGGTTTCCGCGGCGTATCCCAGTCGCTCGGCCATCATATCTCCAATGACACCATCCGCGATTACATCATTGGCACCCGCGAGTTTGCCGAACCTTCCAGCCCCTATGACATCGCCCTTATCGGCGAATACAATATCGGCGGCGACGCCTGGTCGACCAAGCCGCTTCTTGAAGAGTGCGGCCTGAACGTCAAGGCTGTCTGGACCGGCGACGGCGAGATAGAGAAGATCGCCGCCACTCATACGGTTAAGCTCAACGTGATACACTGCTACCGTTCCATGAACTATATGTGCAAAGTCATGGAAGAGAAGTACGGCATCCCCTGGATCGAACTCAACTTCTTCGGCCCGACCAAGATCAGGGAGAGCCTGCGCAAGCTTGCCGAACTATTCGACGACTCCATCAAGGAGAAGGTTGAGGCGGTTATCGCCAAGTACGACCCACAGATGCAGGCCGTGGTCGAACAGTACCGGCCGCGCCTGGAAGGGAAAACGGTGATGCTTTATGTCGGTGGTCTGCGTCCCCGCCATACCATCAACGCTTATGAGGATCTGGGAATGACCTGTGTTGGTTCCGGCTACGAATTCGCCCACGGCGATGACTATGACCGCACCGCTCCGGAAATGCCCGATGCCACAGTGGTGTACGATGACGTCACCGAGCTGGAGTTTGAAGAGTTTGCCGATGCCCTGAAGCCGGACCTTGTCGGCAGCGGAATCAAGGAGAAGTACCTGTTCCAGAAGATGGGAATACCGTTCCGGCAGATGCACAGCTGGGATTATTCCGGTCCTTACCACGGCTACAAGGGATTCCCGATCTTTGCCCGCGATATCGACATGGCGATCAACAGCCCGACATGGGAACTGGTAAAGGCACCGTTTTAGCAAGGGAGAAGTTGTTGCGTGTATAACGTTGAGGAAGTAAACAGGGCCACGGTCAAGGGGCAGTAAATCCCTGATCGTGGCCCTGACCTCTTTTTACCGCATCACGCCAGCAGAAACTCCAGATCCTCCCGCGTCAACCCTGCTCCGCCGCCGTCCGCTCCATCATCCAGAATAGCTTTATACAACTTGGTTTTCTGCGCTTTCAAAGCCATCATCTTTTCCTCAATCGTATGACGCATAATCAATCGCGTGATGGTGACCTGCTCAGTCTGGCCGATGCGGTGGGCACGGTCGGACGCCTGGTTTTCAACCGCCGGATTCCACCAGGGGTCCATATGATACACGTAGGTGGCGCGGGTCAGGTTCAGTCCCTTGCCGCCTGCCTTGAGGCTGATCAGAAACACGGATGGCGCCATCGAATTCTGAAAGGTCTGCACAAGCTTTTTGCGCTGGGGAACCGGCGTCGAGCCGTCCAGGCGGAGGCAGTCAAATCCGTGATCCTGCAGCCCCTTCTCAATGATGTCAAGGTAGCCGGTGAATTGGGAAAATACGAGGGCACTGTGTCCTTCTTCGCGCAATTCGGCCAGTTGTTCCGTCAGAAATTCCAGTTTTGGCGAGGAATCGCTGGCTCCGGGTGAGGCGAGAGCGGGGGCGAGGCAGATCTGGCGCAGGCGCAGAATCGCGGTCAGGGCGATGATTCTGGCCTGACCGGGAGCATGGTTTTCGTAGGCTTCCTTGACCTGGCCGCGCACCTCTTCCACGGTTCGCTGGTAAAAGATTCTCTGTTTCGTCGTCAGCTCCAGCGGGATGTTCATCTCGATCTTTGGCGGCAGCTCATTGGCAATAAGTTGTTTTGTCCGCCGCAGCACAAAGGGCCGGGTGCGGCCGATCAGTCGCGCCGTGCCTGCGGGGCCATCCTTATTGAGTTTGCGGCTGAACTCCTCGCGTGTTCCGAGCAATCCCGGCAGGCAGAGATCCATGATGGCGAAGTATTCCCCCAGATGGTTTTCCACCGGCGTTCCGGTCAACGCCAGCGTAAAAGCGCCACGCAGCTTGCGGACGGCGTTTGTCGTCGCTGCCTGCAGATTTTTGACCACCTGGGTTTCGTCGAAAATAAGGACATTGAAGCGGTGCTCGGCCAGCAGATCGCAGTCGCGCTGGACAACGCCGTAGCTGGTGATGATGATGTCGTAATTGACAAATTCAGCGCTGCTCCGTCCCGCGCCGCTGTATATCATGACCCGGGCGTCCGGGAGAAAACGGGTCAGTTCCGCTTCCCAGTTAAAGAGCAGCGACGGGGGGGCAACCACCAGGTGCGGCGCTCCCGGTGCGGCGGTTGAAGCAAGCTCGCCGGATATGATCCCGGCCAGCAGCGTGATCCCCTGCACCGTTTTACCCAGGCCCATGTCGTCGGCCAGGCAGGCGCCGAAACGGTGCTCGTACAGAAAGGCCAGCCAGTGCCAGGCATCGACCTGGTAATGGCGCAGGGTTGCGTTGAGATTTTCCGGCACCAGCCGCGCCGGTATTGATGAAAAATTAAGCAGACTCTCCATGATCCGGGCATCGTCCGGCGCCAGCCTGACCTCGACCCCGTGGCTGCGCAGCTGCAGCCAATCCAGAATCTGCAGGCGCGGTACGCGCACCAGATCCTGTTCGCCCTTTTTCTTTTTTTTGCCTGCCGGCAGGGTGCCGGCAAACATTGCCAGCACCTGGGCGCTGACGTCATCCAGCAGGAGCAGCCTGCCGCCGCGCTGCAAAATGGCATTGCCGTCCAGCAGGCCACGCAGCTCTTCCCCGGTCACCATCTCGCCATTGCAGCGGATTTCCGGTTTCAATTCAAACCAGTCCTGGCTGCTGTGGGTGGCATCGAGAGAAAATTCCCATGCTGCCGCTGCAAGAGGCACGCTGCCGATCCGCAGGGCAAATCCCTCTGCCTGCAGGCGTGCCGTCAGCTGCGGCAACTCCTTCAGCAGTCTGGCAGTGGCAACCTCAATTTTCACCGGTACAAAGGCGTCGACAAAGGATTCAAGCCCGAAAATTTCGTACAGAATCTGCATCAGTCGTACCTGGCTGCGGAGGTCATCCTCTAAAAAGTGCCAGCCGGAGGGAGATGCCGTAGCGATAATCAGTTGTTTTTCCCATGATGCGGCCAGCTGGGTGATCAGCTGTTTGGCCTCCCGCCGTACGTCTCTTTTCAGAAAATCGGAGGAGCCGGTCACGGAGCGGAAAATCGTGTTCCGTGCGGTGGTTTTGGTCTCGTCCAGCAGCGCAAATGCCGCCTCGATCACCGCCCGGACCCGCTTTCTGGTCTTCATCGGCTGCGAGAGCCGTGAGCGGAGAGCGGGGTTGAACAGCCAGAAGGACGAAGGGGAGAAGGGGAACGTCTCGTTTTTGTACTGACTGACCGGCTCCATGGAGGTTGTGGCGCCGGTCAGTCCCTGCGGAATATCCAGCAGGTACGTCTGGGTGCTGGCCGGATATTCATGGCAGGGGGCGCCATTCAGATAAAAGTAGCAATGCGTGTCCAGATTATTGATTGTTTCCGGCGGCAGCCGGATGGCGGCACTGTTAAAGAGCTCCAGAGGCGCAATGACGGTATGGCGGAGGTTGCGGAGCCCCGGGGTGGCAGGCGGTGTATCCAGACCCTCTTCGTCATCCCACGGATCGTCCCATTCTTCACCATCCCATTTTTCATCATCAGGATCATCCTGCGCTCTATCCAGTTGCTCGAAGACGGCCTCCCATTTTTGCCAGGCATTATTATCGGTAACCGGTACGATAACACCGGCAGTAGTATCGAACAACATCTGCCCATGCACGAATGCGGTCTCCGGGAGTGGCGCACCGTTTTCATAGGAGCGGGAGATATGGACTTCATCTCCACGGATGTCGAACGTAATCCCGGCGGTGCAGGGGTGGTCGCCATAATAGGCAAGTGTCGTTTCGTGCCCATCGCCATTGCGAAAAATGATCGGATATGCGCCGCCGGTCATCTGGTGAAACATCTTGAAATATCGCTGGGTGGATTCATAGAAATAATGCGACACGAGAAAACGGGACAGGTCGGGCGGCAGGCCATGCGAGGCCCAGCCATACACCGTTTCGTCGCCCCGCTTGATAGCGCCGCGGATGCTGTTGCCGTTACCGCTCTGCTCGATCAGCAGCCGATATTTCGTGTTTTTTTTCTGCGGGAGTGCCGGGGATTGAATCATGGTCTCTTCCTGTTCATGTTGTTTCCGTCTCCCGCACGCGGTGGAGGTCATTCCTTACATGATAATAATGCGCGGCGCATTTGACAACCGCTAACACCTGCGAATAAAAGATAGGTACCCGCGACACGCAACGTGCCATTTTGCCGGTGTGCTGCAGGGGTACGGGGATGATGACGCTTCTGAATCCGCCCGCTACACGGAAAATCATGCCATAACCGGTGCATAAAAAAACGGCATAAAATCTGTTTTATGCAATGCCGCTGACGCAATAAAAACGTAACAGGCTTATATTACAGATAAATATATTAATAGCGGTTTTAGGCACACCTCATGCAAATATGCTGACACAAGCGGTTTTATATTCCAATAAATCAGCACGGCAACGGCGCCCATATACTCTTCATCGTAAGAGGTACGGGCGCCGTTAGCATTTCTGCAAAGGAGAATAGCATGTCAAACTTACTGGGACTCGAAGTCAAGAAGATTGTTGAGACCCCGCCGGAAGAGGTGGAACGGGTCAGGAACTGGATCAACAGTGAAGAGTACAAAGAAAAGAACTTTGCCCGTCAGGCGCTGGTGATCACACCGGCCCACGCGTGCCAGCCTCTGGGTGCCGAGTTGGCCGCCCACGGTTTTGAGGGGACTCTTCCCTTCGTGCATGGCTCGCAGGGGTGTACTTCCTATTTTCGCTCTACGTTCAACCGCCATTACCGCGAACCTGCCCCGGCGGCTTCTTCGGCCATGAGTGAGGACGGTGCCGTGTTCGGTGGTCAGAACAATCTGCATGAGGGACTTGAAAATGCCGTTGCCCTGTATAAACCGAAAATGATTGCGGTATTCACCTCCTGCATGCCGGAGGTAATCGGGGACGACCTGACCGCCTTCATCAGAAACGCCAAACAGAAGGGGTGCGTACCCAACGAACTGCCGACCCCCTATGCCAACACTCCCAGTTTCAACGGGTGCCATATACATGGCTACGACTCCATGCTGGTATCGATCCTTCAGACCTTGACCGAAGGGAAGCAGATCGAGGGACGCTGCACCGGCAAACTCAACCTGCTGGCCGGCTGCGATTTCAACACCGGCAACTATCGTGAGTACAAGCGGATCTTGAAGGAATTCGGTATACCCTACACGCTGCTGGCTGATATTTCTGAGACATTCGATTCGCCGCTTGACGGCAACTATCGCATCTACCCCGGCGGCACCAAGTTGGATGATGCGGCTGATTCAATCAACGGCAAGGCGACCATTGCTCTCGGGTCATATTCAACCGCCAAGACTTACGGCTGGATCAAGGATACCTATTCGGGCAAGCATGTTTCAATGCCGGTGCCGTTCGGCATCGCCAAGACGGATGCCTTCCTGATGAAGATATCGGAACTTTTCGGCAAGCCGGTTCCCGAGTCCCTTAAGGCCGAGCGTGGCCGGGCTGTTGACCTCATGACCGATGCTCATCAGTATATCCACGGCAAAAAGTTTGCGGTCTACGGAGACCCGGATTATCTCCTCGGGTACGTCTCCTTCCTGCTGGAGATGGGAGCTGTTCCCTACCACATCCTTTGTTCCAAGGGGACCAAGAAGCTGGAAAAAGAGATTCAGGCGCTGCTTGACGCTTCCCCGTTCGGCACGGAAGGGAAGATATACATCAACAAGGATCTCTGGCACATGCACAGCCTGCTGATGACTGACCCGGTAGATGCCATGATAGGCGACACTCACGGAAAGTTCCCGGCGAAAACCGCCAAAATTCCACTGTTCCGTTTCGGCTTCCCGGTCTTCGATCGGGTCAATCTGCACCGTGTCCCGCTCATCGGCTATCAGGGCGTTCTCAACATGCTCTCCACGATCTGCAACAAGTTTATCGACATCACGGATGATACCTGTGATGAGCAGCATTTCGAGATGATGCGCTAATTACAACCCATTTCAGGTCGGGCAATAAAAACAGGCCGGGAGGAAGTTCCTCCCGGCCTGTTTGCGTCGGCCTCAGTTCTGGGCAGTTTCGTCAGATCTGTTCGAAATATGCCTGGGGATGTTTGCAAACCGGACACATCTTGAGTGCTTCCTTGCCTTCATGGATATGGCCGCAGTTCATGCATTTCCAGCTGACCTTCTCTGTGCTGGAGAAGACCGTGCCGGCTTCCAGTTCTTCCAGCAATCTCTGGTAGCGCTCCTGGTGATGTTTTTCTATCTTGCCGATGGATTCAAAGAGGAAGGCGATTTCGGCAAAGCCCTCTTCCTTTGCCTCTTTTGCCATGCGCGGGTACATGTCGGTAAATTCCTCGGCTTCACCGGCTGCGGCTGCTCTCAGGTTGTCGGCTGTGGTGCCGATGCCGGAGAGGTGCTTGAAATGAAGCTTGGCATGCTCCTTCTCGTTTTCGGCTGTCTCCAGAAAGATGGCGGCGATTTTTTCATATCCTTCCTTTTTTGCCACCGATGCAAAGTAGGTGTACTTGTTGCGGGCCTGGGATTCCCCGGCAAATGCGTCCTTCAGGTTCTGCTCCGTTTTTGTTCCTTTGATTTCAGCCATGCGGCATTCCTCCCGTTGTTGATTTCGATAGGTAAAGTTATACCCGAGCCGTATGCTGATTGTAAAGCAGGCACTGTGTATTTCATCCGATGAAAAGACTCCGCTTTCACCTGCTGGTGCAGAAAGGGACGGGATGCCGTGTTTCATTGCACCGCTTGAGGATTTCAGGGATAACGGCTTCAATCCCAACATTCCCTCTTACGGTATTGAAATAGTCTCAACTTGCTGTTAAACAAATACCTTGTTCCTCTCTCACTACATCCCATTCAAGGCATAGTATGTCAAACCTTCAATCAGAGCACCTTATATCGCTCCTTGACACGATCACCGCTCTGCACCCGGCAGAACGTGCCGCAGTTGCCATGCTGGCCGTTATGTACGCACCGGTTGCCCGCAGCCCATTTGCCCTGTGCCTGCAAAGCGCTGAAATAAAGAGTACACAGGGCAAAACCATGAACCCAGCTCTTGTAATCCCGCTCATGGAAAAACTTGTCGGCAGCAATCTTGTGGTTGAAATCAGCGGCGCCTATCGCTGCAATCCGCTGCTATCGCATTTTCTTACGCGTCAGACTCAAAAGGCCGGGCATTTTGAACGCTATGCACAAGCGGTGCAGGAGAATCTTAAACCCACAATATCGTACGGTTCTACGTACTACCGCTCGTTTGCGCTCGCTGTACAGGATCTTCGAATCGCCCTGTATCGCGGCAATCATGCCGACGTCACTCGGCTGCTTTCCATCTGTGGGAATAACTATTCGTGGGAAGTCAGCAATAATCATCCTTTTTCGCTGGTATGCCCGGAACCGCTGGACAGTGAATGGATCAAGGAGATGCCGGGACCTCTCCAGGCCGATATTCTTTCGTTTCATCTCGAACAATCACTGCTGAAGCTCCATCCGTCTGACGCCGCTTTCGGATTGCTCGAAGAACTCATAACCTCTGGCAGGGAACCGTCTCTCAAAACCTTGAAGTTCTACCTGACACAGCTGCTGTTGCGCGGGCAGATCAACAAGGTAACGCAGATCCTGAAGAGCAGTGAAACGCTGCCTGTGGATGACCTGCGCGGCTGGCTGGCGGTGCTGCAGGGAAATGATGATCTGGCTATCGCCCATTTTGAGAGTGGCATGGCAGCGCTGAAAAAAGAGAGCGGCAAGCGCAAGGTCTTTTTCCGGGACCTACCCGGCCTGTTTTACCTGCTGGCGCTTATTCGCAGCGGCCTGCCGCAGCAGCTGCAGGCGGCGGTCGAACTGGGTGAATGGGTGATCAAACAGCGCAACCACCCGCAGCAGTTTGTGATCTGGATGTTGCATCAGTACGCTGAGGTGAAACTGGGGAAAAACAGTGCGAAACAAGACCTTATCCAACTCTGCAACCGCGAACAAAAACTGGGGCCGATGTCGCAGCTGTTTCATTCGCTGATCGGTCACTGGATGCCGGAAACCGCAGCGGCGCCACATCTGAAGGCGTTGGAGCGCATCCGTACCGAGGCGACAAAAAGCGGCTACTTCTGGCTTGGCGCAGAAGCGGCGTTCCTGGGCAAAAGGATCAACCCGGGCGGCAGGGACATGACCGCCGTGGGCGTGCAGCTGTTTCAAGCCGGAGGGCTGGTCAGTATCAGCGAAAAGGCTGATAGCGCCGACAACTGGGAACGTTCGCTCAAGGCGCTCATGTCGTTGGGGGGCGCCGCTCCGATGGCGGCAAAAGAGATTACGGCCAAGGCGTCCCGCATCATCTGGATGCTCTCCGGTAATGAAACGTATGTCGATATTCAGCCGATTGAGCAGAAGCAGAGCGGCAAGGGGTGGAGTACCGGACTCAATGCGGCGCTGAAGCGTCTGAAAGAGGATGGCGTCAAGCTGGACTTCCTGTCGCCCCAGGACCGGGAGATCGTGGCGTGCATAAAAAAGAACCGTAGCGGCTATGGCTATTACGGCAAGGAGGTGTACGAATTCGACACGGTGCGGGCGATCAGGGCCATGGCCGCGCATCCGCTGGTCTTTAGCGCCGTGCATGATGCTGAACAGATCAGCGTGGCGAAAGGTGAATTCGCCCTGGAGGTCAAGCGGGTTAAGGGCAATCTCTGCATCACGTTGAAACCTTCGATCAACGTCGAGAATAATGCATTTTTCCGTTGGGAAGGGACGAGCCGTCTGCTGTTGTTCGAGCCGACGGCGGATCAGCGGCGCATCGCCGGCATCATCGGCGCTAAACTGACCGTGCCACAGGCCGGTGAAGCGCAGGTGATGGCGGCAATCACGGCGGTTTCGCCGCACGTTATCATCCATTCCGATGTGGCCGGCGAGAATGGTGCAGTCGATGTTGTTGAACCGGACAGCCGCCTGCAGATCCTGCTCCGTCCCAACAGCGGCGGCCTGGTGATGGAGATCGTCCTGCTGCCGCTCGGTGAGGGAGGCCCCCGTTTCATCCCCGGTCGCGGCGGTGCGACGGTGATCGCCGATGTGAAGGGTAAAAAACTGCAGACGAGCAGGCAGTTGGCGAGTGAGAAAGAGCATTTTACCCGGCTTGTGGACGCCTGTCCGGCGTTGGAACTGTCTGAAATACGGGACGGGATCTGGCGATTTGAAGATCCGGAAGCATCCCTGGAGCTGCTTGAAGAGCTGAAGGTCGTTGTCGCCGGCCAAACAGAGTGCTACTGCATCAACTGGCCGGAAGGGGAGAGCTTCAAGCTGCGGGGAAAAGCCGAATGGCCGAAGATGAAGCTGTCGGTCAAATCCGGCAAGGAGTGGTTTTCTCTGAGTGGCGAAGTTGCCGTTTCCGATGATGAAGTCATGTCGTTGCAACGTTTGATGGAGCTGGTGGATGGCGAAACGGGGCGCTTCATCCGGCTGGCCGATGGTGAGTTTCTGGCTCTGACGGAAGAGTTCCGCCGCAAGCTGCAGGATCTGCGGCGTCTGGTGGAGAAGAACGGCCGTTTTACCCCGTTGATCGCGCCGTTGGTCGAAGAGACCCTGCAAGGCGCCGCCGGAGTAAAGGGAGATAAACAGTGGAAGGCCGATATGGGCCGCTTCAAAGCATCTCAGGAGCTTGTCCCCATGCTTCCGCCGACGCTGCAGGCCGAGCTGCGTGAGTATCAGCGGGAAGGCTTCGACTGGCTCTGCCGTCTGGCAGAGTGGGGGGTGGGAGCCTGCCTCGCAGATGACATGGGCCTGGGGAAAACGCTGCAGGCGTTGGCGCTGCTGCTGACGCGGGCCGCCGCCGGTCCGGCGCTGGTGCTGGCTCCTACTTCGGTCTGTTTTAACTGGGAGAGTGAAGCGCGCCGCTTTGCGCCAACGCTCAATCCGCGTATCTTCGGTGGCGGCAACCGCGCTGAGTTCATCGCGTCGCTGGCCCCGTTCGACCTGGTGATCTGCAGCTATACCCTGTTTCAGCAGGAAGCCGACCTGCTTACCGGCGTGCAGTGGGAAACCGCTGTGCTGGATGAGGCCCAGGCGATCAAGAACATGACCACCAAACGCTCCCAGGCCGCCATGCAGATCAAAGCCGGGTTCCGCCTCGCCACCAGCGGTACCCCGGTGGAAAACCGGCTGGATGAACTCTGGAACCTGTTCCGTTTCCTCAATCCCGGCCTGCTCGGCTCCCACACCAGTTTCAGCACCCGCTTCGCCATCCAGATCGAAAAACATGGCAGCAAAGCTGCCCGCACCCTGCTGAAACGGCTGATCCGCCCCTTTATCCTGCGCCGCACCAAGAGCCAGGTGCTGGAGGAGTTGCCGCCACGTACCGACATCCTGCACCTGGTCGAACTATCCCGTGAAGAAGCAGTTTTTTACGAGGCGCTCCGGCGTACGGCGGTCGAGACGCTTGCCGGCGCTGCAGACGCGCCTCCAGGGGAGAAGCAGATTCGCATCTTGGCAGAAATAATGCGTCTGCGCCGCGCCTGCTGCAACCCGCAGCTGGTGATGCCGGGGAGCGAAATTCCGAGCGCCAAACTGTCCGCGTTTCATGAAATTGTCGCCGAGTTGCGCGAAGGGGGGCACCGGGCGCTGGTGTTCAGCCAGTTTGTCGATCACCTGTCGATCCTGCGCCGCGACCTGGACACAGCCGGGATCATCTATCAGTATCTGGACGGCTCTACTCCGCAGAAAGAACGGCAGGGGCGGGTCGCCTCCTTCCAGTCCGGCGAGGGTGAACTGTTCCTCATCAGCCTCAAGGCGGGTGGCGTCGGCCTCAATCTGACCGCCGCCGATTACGTCATCCATATGGACCCGTGGTGGAATCCGGCGGTGGAGGATCAGGCCTCTGACCGTGCCCACCGCATCGGCCAGAGCCGACCGGTCACGGTCTACCGCCTGGTGGCGGCCAACACCATCGAAGAGAAGATCGTCGCCCTGCACCACCAGAAGCGCGACCTGGCTGATTCGTTGCTGGAGGGGACCGAGACATCGGCGCGGGTCTCAGCGGAGGATTTGATGGCGCTGTTGCGGGATGCGGGGGAATAGCGGCCCCGAGACTCTATATCACGATAGTTCTGGAAGTGACCGTTTTAACCGCTTCTGGCGCGGCGTTCCACCCAAGTCAAAGGCTGGCTGGGCCTTCATCAGCCACATGGTTGAATCGGCTCTGGAAAAGGAAGGGCGGGTTTCGGTTGTCGTCCCGCACGGCGTGCTGTTCCGTGGTGCTGCCGAGGGGCGTATCCGCTGGTATTGACGGACATGAACCATATTGCTGATCTCAGCAAAATGGTCTGATAAATGGTGGATGACCATTTCGTGGGGAGGCACGAGATGGTCATCCACCAAATCGGCGTGGAATAATAGAACGTTTTATCTCTGCATAATCTGAAGATATGGAGAAAGCCGATGACAGCAAAGAAAGTTATGATCCGCAACAGCACGGCTGAGTTCCTGATTTTTACCTCACATTCCGGTGAAAATAGCATTGAAGTTCGCATTGAGGATGAAACAGTCTGGCTGACGCAAAAGCTGATCGCTGAGCTGTTTGATGTCGATGTCAGGACTATCAGTGAACACCTCAATAATATTATCAACAGCAATGAGCTTGAAAAAGATTCAGTTATCCGGAAATTCCGGAATACTGCCACGGATGGCAAACAATACCTGACAAATTTCTACAACCTCGATGCCATAATCTCGGTCGGTTATCGCATCAACTCATTGCGTGCTACCCAGTTCCGTCAATGGGCGACCGGCATTCTGCGGGATTTTTCAATTCGTGGTTATGTGTTCGATAAGGAGCGATTGAAAAACGGTTCATTTCTCAGCAAGGAGTACTACGAAAACCTTCTGGCCGAAATCCGCGAGATCAGGGCGAGTGAGCGGAAGTTCTATCAGAAGATTACCGACATTTACGCCACAGCCATGGATTATCGGGCCGATGCCGAGATTACCCAAAATTTATTTGCCGCTGTCCAAAACAAGCTTCACTTTGCCATCCACGGACACACCGCTGCCGAATTGATCATGAAACGGGCAGACAGCAACAAAGAGCGCATGGGGTTAACCACTTGGAAGAACGCACCCGATGGCAAAATTCTCAAACCGGATGTTTCGGTAGCCAAGAATTACCTGACGGCAAAGGAGTTGAAGTCGCTTGATCGCTTCGTAACCATGTATCTGGATTACGCCGAAGATCAGGCGGAACGCAACATCCCCATGACCATGGAAGATTGGGCCAACAAGCTGAATGCTTTTTTGCAGTTCAATGAGCGGGAGATTCTAGACCATCCGGGAACGGTTAGTCAGGCGATTGCCAAGACTTTTGCCGAAAGCGAGTTCGAGAAATACCGGATAGTGCAGGATCGGTTGTTTGAGTCTGATTTTGACAAGATGGTGAAGAAGCTGGTGGGTAGGGAATGAGTAGATCAAAAAGCCAAATTCAGACTACGTTGGGAAAAATATCTTCCTTGATAACTAGCGGTTCTCGCGGCTGGGTGGTATCCTGCAAAGGCTGCCGCCAAGTTTGAAGAAAGCCTGGGTCACTGCTAGCCATATTTTGATAAGCTCAACTTGCTAAAGCCGTGCCTACAGATCAAACGCATGCAGAAAAGGTGGGGGAGTCTGCCAAAAAGAGGTACTCTTACCCTCAACAGAGACCTGATTCGAGCCTCAACAGAGTGTATTGACTATGTTATCACCCATGAGCTCTGCCATCTGCAATGTCATGGTCACAGTTCAGAGTTTTATCGACTGTTGGAAAAGGTGATGCCGGATTGGGAGAAGCGGAAGCACAAGTTGGAGCTGGCACTGGTGTAGAACCGTCATGATTAAAATTCTTGAGGAGGCCCGAACCCGATGCCGATGACAATCTTTGAGGCGATGAGCGGTAATATCAGCTCTTTTCTTGGCGGTGCCGAGGTCGTTCTTTCCCCTGTTGCCGAACGTGCGCAGCATGAGGGGTATGCTATATTCCTGCCGGTCGTGACGGACGGGCGGGAGCTTATGTTCAGTGCCACGCGAAAACACATTCCTTTCACCCGCCTGGAGGAGTCGTTTTGTGCCGAACTGCTGACTGCATTTGCCATGCTCTACGGTGGTTTCCGGCAGGAAGGGTATGCGGCGCAGTTCAGGACGGCGCTTGTCGCCTCGATCATGGATATCACGGTTGCCCGCTCCCTGCGCGGCGATCATAACAAGGGGTTCTGGCCCATCCAGCAGCTCATCCAGCTGTTAAAGAGCCTTTCCTATCAGAAGTACGAAGGAAAACCGGCCACCACCGGCGTGATCATCCATCGCACGACAGCGGCAGAACTCCGTGCCGTGATGAAACAGCGCAAACACACTCTGGTTCCCCTGAAAAGGTCACAAAGCATCGGTCCCGGTTTTTTTGATAATCCGCTGACCTACCGGTTTATCGATGGCACGAACCTGTTCTTTCTGGCCGGTATCCAGATGCAGGTGAACGGCATCGTCACCATGTCCGGCACCGCCCTCCAGAATGAGGTGGAGCGGCTGACCCAGCGGGAACTCTTTTCCATCATCAGGAGAAGCGGGACGGGGGCCTTTGCCGTCACGGTAAACGAAGCTTCCGATATCGAGGTGCTCACCAGTCCGGCCCGGATCATGGTGCGGCGAAAGGGGATGTGGAGCATCTTTGATCCGGACATCTTCCGGGCGTTCCTGGCAGATTGTATTGAGGCGGAGTCGGCTGATGATCTTATCTGGACGCTCTATGCACTCTCCAAGATGCGGTATGGCACGGTTGTCATGGTGTACGGAGGGAGCGGAAAAAAGCTGGCCGAATTAAAAAAGGGAGCGGTCGGTGGCTCTGACCCCATCGGGCGGCTGCTGATAGAGCGGGTGCAAAAGAGAAGCATTCGCGAACTGAAGGAGGCCGGGACACTCCTCAGAATTCTTTCATCGGATGGCTTGACCGTGTTCAATTCGAAGGGGAAACTGGTTGATACCGGGTTTATCATCGATACGTCCCACGCCCGGGAAATGGTGGCCGGTGGCGGAAGGACCACGGCCGCCTGCGCTGCGTCACATTTCGGCAAAGTTATCAAGGTCTCTCAGGATGGGCCTATTGAACTTTACGAGAATGGCGCGCAGATCTATCGTTTCGGCTAGTTCGATGGAAGTGCTTTAAAAATGATGTAACGCGCAGTAATCACTTGCGTTGACGCAGGAATCGGGTATATCTAAACAAGCTCCATCTGCTGAAAGAGGCAAACAGAAAGGGTGAGGGGATTGATATGCATCCAGCCAGATTCATGCAGTTCCTGCTCGGCCTGTTGTTCCTGCTTTTTCTCGCCATACCGACTGTTTCTGTTTTAGCCGCCGAATATTCCGCAGGCAGTGTGGCACTCACCGAGGCAGAACGCCAATGGCTCAAAGCGCATCCCGTCATCACTCTTGCCCCCGATCCCGACTTCAAACCCATCGAGTACTTTGATAAGAACGGTGCCTATCAAGGCGCTGCCGCCGACATCATCCGGCTTCTGGAAAAGAAGCTCGGCATCACCATCACCATTGTTCACCTGAAAAATTGGGACGAGGCACTGGCCAAGTTCAAAAACCATGAAGTGGACCTGTTGGGGGCAATGGTCAAGACCCCTACCCGGGAGACGTTTGCCCTCTTTTCCGAGACCCTGGTAGCCGTGCCGGGGGGGATCTTTGCTCGGAGTGGTTCGCCAACCAATCTGACGTTGAACAAGCTTAAGGGGAAAAAAGTAGCGGTTGTTTCAAATTATGCCGCTGATGACATCATCAAAAACCAGTACCCGGATATTATCCGGGAGGAAGTTCAGGACGTCTCCACCGGCTTGGCCAAGGCGTCTCTCGGAATGGTGGATGCCTATGTGGAGAACATGGCCAATGCCACGTTTTACTCACAGGAGGCCGGCATCACCAACCTGCAGCAGGCCGGCACAACCGAATTCGACTATCGGTGGGGGATCGGCATCCGCAAGGACTGGCCGGAGCTGCAGGGTATTCTGAACAAGGGGCTGGCGGCGATCAGTCCTGAAGAGAGGAATCAGGCTCTCCAGCGGTGGATCTATATCGAGGGGCAGCGGTGGCATCCCACCAAGACATTCATTGCCGGGGCAGTGGCCACCGCTCTGGGAGCCCTGTTGCTGCTCGCCAGCTACTGGAACTATTCATTGCGAAGGGTGGTCAAGAGGCGCACAGCTTTGCTGCAGCAGGAACTCGATGAGCGGCAAAAAGCGGAAGCGGCCCTCATAACCGTAACCGGCCAGTTGGAGGAACGGGTCAAAGAGCGGACTGCAGATCTTCAAAAGGAGATTGCCGAGCGGATAAAATCTGAAGAACAGCTTAAAATAAGCGAAGAAAATTATCGCTGCTTTACGGGACTCACGTCGGATTACGTGTACAAATGCTCCCGTACGGGTGGCGCTCCGTTCCGGGTTCAATGGATTGGAGGGTCAGTTGACGTTATTACCGGGTACAGTGCAGAGGAGATTTTTGCACAGGGGTGTTGGCTCCCGCTTGTTCATCCTGATGACAGGCCGGCAGTTACCTCTCTTCTCTTTAATATGACTCCGGGAGAGACGAAACAGGCGGAGTTCAGGCTGGTCACAAAGCAGGGAGAAACCCGCTGGGTATGGGAAACATCGCGATGCGAGGCCGGGCAGGATGAAGGTGAGCTGGTACTGTTTGGCTCGTCAACGGACATCACCGAACGCAAGCGGGCCGAGGATGAACGCCAGAAGCTGGAACAGCAGCTTCTGCACGCCCAGAAGCTGGAGAGCCTGGGGGTGCTGGCGGGAGGTATCGCCCATGATTTCAACAACATCCTGATGGCAATCATCGGCAATGCCGATCTGGCCTTGATGCGGATCAACAAGGAATCACCGGCCGTAGAGAACCTGCACCGCATCGAACAGGCCGCAGCCCGGGCCGCCGATCTGGCCAAGCAGATGCTCGCCTACTCCGGCAAGGGGAAATTTGTGGTTGAGAGTCTGGATCTGAATATCCTGCTGGAGGAAATGCTGCATATGCTGGAGGTGTCCATCTCCAAGAAAGCGGTGCTGCGCCTCAACTTGCACCAGCAACTCCCGCCCGTGGAAGCCGATGCCACCCAGGTGCGCCAGATCATCATGAATCTGGTGATCAACGCTTCCGAGGCGATCGCTGATAAAAGCGGGGTCATCGCCATCACAACCGGCTGCATGGAGTGTGACCGGAACTATCTGAAAGATGTCTGGCTCGATGAAAACCTGACCGACGGTTTCTACGTGTATCTTGAAATTGCCGACAGTGGGTGCGGTATGGACAAGGGTACCATGGCAAAGCTGTTCGACCCCTTTTTCACTACCAAGTTCACCGGCAGGGGGCTCGGCATGTCGGCTGTCCTGGGAATTGTGCGGGGGCACAAAGGGGCGATTAAAATCTACAGCGAAAAAGAGAAGGGAACCTCATTCAAGATCCTGCTTCCCGCCAGCGGGCGCCCTGCCAGTCTGTTCAACAGCGATAACCATACAGACCAATGGCAGGGAAGCGGCACGGTCCTGTTGGTTGACGATGAAGAAACGGTGCGCGGCATCGGCGCCGAAATGCTGAAAGAGCTTGGTTTCACCGTGGTCACCGCCGATGATGGCCGGGAGGCGCTCGAACGCTTCAAGTCCATGCCTGATGTAGACTTTGTGATCCTCGACCTGACCATGCCGCACATGGACGGAGAACAGTGCTTCCGCGAACTGCGGCAACTGCAGGCGGACGTCAAGGTGATCATGTCGAGCGGCTACAACCAGCAGGAGGTCACCCAAAAGTTTGCCGGCAAGGGGTTGGCGGGTTTCGTCCAGAAGCCGTACCGGCTGTCAACTTTGAAAGAAGTGATCAGAAGTCTGTAACCGGTCTCTTCGAGCTCCAGGGTGTGATGTCGTGCTGGTGCAAGTACAACAAGGTTACTATGGATTTGGATCGTCCTTTAAGCGAAGGTGTTGATGAGGAGCCCTGGCTGGAAATTCTGCCGGCAGACGTGGCGGCCCTGCCCGATGCCGCCCATGATCACCGGCGTATTCAGCTCTGGGCGTTGGCGCTGGACTCCCGCCTGGTCCCGTGCCAGATTGTCAGGGACGAGCACGGCTGGCATCTGCTGGTGCCGCCGGAGCATCATGCGACAGCCGTACGCGAGCTGTCTTGCTTTGAAAAACTGAACCGCGACTGGCCACCTCCTGATCCGCCGCCCCATCATCTGGCGGAGAATACCCTGACAACGCTCTCGATTCTGCTCCTCCTCGCGACCTTTCACAACATCACCCAGCTTGGTGTCTCTGCGACCGGTATCCCCATGCCCGACTGGGTCTCCCTCGGGAATGCCCAGGCGGCAAAAATACTTGACGGGGAGTGGTGGCGAGTCGTGACGGCGCTTACCCTTCACGCCGATTGGGTCCATCTCTCCAGTAATCTGGCCATAGGCGGGATATTTATTGTCTTTCTCTGCCGGGAGCTCGGCTCGGGGCTGGCCTGGAGCCTGCTGCTCGGTGCCGGAGCCTGTGGTAATCTGATCAATGCCTGTCTGCAATCTCCCACCCATAGCTCGATCGGTGCGTCCACCGCCGTGTTCGGCGCAGTCGGTATCCTGGCGGCGCTCAGTCTGGTGCGGTACCGGCGCAATCTCCGCACCCGCTGGATGCTTCCTGTCTCTGCGGCCCTGGCGTTACTGGCACTGCTCGGCACGGAGGGTAAAAATACGGATCTGGGTGCGCATCTGTTCGGTTTTATCTCCGGTTGCTGTCTCGGAATGATGACGGAATACCTTATCGGGAGGCATGGGCGCCCCGGGCGCTTCCTGAATGCTCTGCTGGCGATTTCGAGTATTGCTGTGGTGGTGGCAGCATGGGGGGCGGCATTGCTTAATAAATAAGCACAAGCGGATGTCCCTGACCCAGTGTGTATCTAAAAAAGTAGTATATTCAGTATATTGCAGATGTCTCGCGCATTGGCATGCCCCATGCTCTACCTGATGGCAGAACGACAGTTTTGCGAACTATCCTGCTTATCAGGGTCAGGTGAGGAGCATGCAATGGCAAAACCCGATTATTACGATGTAACTGATTGCGAAACCAACGACAAAGGTGCTCCCAAGTTCTGCAAGAAATCGGAACCGGGTGAGGGAACCGAGCGTTCCTGTGCCTATGACGGGGCCCGGGTCGTGCTGATGCCGATTACCGATGCCATTCATCTGGTGCACGGGCCGATCGGCTGCGCCGGCAACTCCTGGGACAACCGGGGTGCCAGATCATCGGATTCTCAACTCTACCGGCGCGGCTTTACCACCGAAATGCTGGAAAATGACGTTATCTTCGGCGGCGAGAAGAAACTCTACCGGGCGATCCTCGATCTTGCCGAGCGCTACAAGGATCAGGCGAGGGCCATCTTCGTCTATGCCACCTGTGTTACCGCCATGACCGGCGATGATGTGGAGGCGGTTTGCACGGCGGCTGCGGCAAAAGTCGCCATTCCGGTCATCCCGGTCAACACCCCCGGGTTCATCGGTGACAAGAATATCGGCAACCGCCTGGCCGGAGAGATCCTCTTCAAGTATGTAATCGGCACGACCGAGCCGCCGCTTCTGGGTGAATATCCGATCAACCTGATCGGCGAGTACAACATCGCCGGTGACCTGTGGGGGATGCTGCCGCTTTTTGACCGGCTCGGAATCCAGATCCTCTCCTGCTTCAGCGGCGACTCGAAGTTTGAGGAGTTGCGCTATGCTCACCGTGCCAAGCTCAATATCATCATCTGCTCCAAATCGTTGACCAATCTTGCCAAGAAGATGCAGAAAACTTACGGCATGCCATATATAGAGGAATCTTTCTATGGTATGACCGATACCGCCAAGGCGCTGCGCGATATCGCCCGTGAACTGGACAATATTGTCAACGGTTTGGAGAAGCGGGTCATGCAGGATCGGGTGGAACGGCTGATCGAAGAGGAGGAGGCAAAATGCCGCGATGCGATTGCACCCTACCGGGAGAGATTGGAAGGCAAGACGGCGGTTTTATTCACCGGTGGCGTCAAGACCTGGTCGATGGTTAATTCCCTGCGCGAGTTAGGTGTGGAGGTCCTGGCGGCCGGCACGCAGAACTCGACCCTCGAGGACTTCTACCGCATGAAGGGGTTGATGCATAAAGATGCCAAAATTATTGAAGATACCTCCACAGCGGGGCTGCTGGCGGTCATGCGCGAGAAAATGCCCGATCTGATCGTCGCCGGCGGCAAGACAAAGTTCCTGGCGCTGAAGACCAAGACCCCTTTTATGGATATCAATCATGGTCGTTCCCACCCCTATGCCGGCTATGACGGGATGGTGACCTTTTCAAAACAGCTGGACATGACGGTCAACAATCCGATCTGGCCGGTTCTTAATGCTCTGGCACCGTGGGAGAAGAGTCCTGATGAGCTGCAGGCTGACGTGGCTGCTGCGGCGGGGCATGCCGAAACCTTTATGGCCGAGGATATTTCGGCGTCACGGGTCAAGGTTTCCAGCAAGGCGGCCACCGTCAATCCGCAGAAGAACTCGCCCGCGCTGGGCGCCACCATGGCCTACCTGGGGATCAACAACATGCTCGGGTTGCTGCACGGCGCCCAGGGATGTTCGACTTTTATCAGGCTGCAGCTGTCGCGGCACTACAAGGAGTCCATCGCCCTGAATGCCACCGCCATGAGCGAGGATAGCGCGATCTTTGGCGGCTGGGAGAACCTGAAAAAGGGGATCGGACGGGTGATCGAGAAGTTCAGTCCCGAGGTGGTCGGGGTGATGACAACCGGCTTGACGGAAACCATGGGAGATGATGTTCACAAGATCATAAAGGAGTTCCGTACGGAACATCCGGAACATGATGCCGTCCCGATTATCTGGGCGTCCACACCGGATTACTGCGGCTCCATGCAGGAAGGATACGCCACCGCGGTGGAGGCGATCGTCGGAAGCCTGGCTGAAGGTGGCATGGCCGTGCCCGATCAGGTCAACCTGCTGCCGGGGGCTCATCTGACCCCTGCCGATGTGGAAGAGCTGAAGGAGCTGATTGAGTCATTCGGGCTGACGGTGCTCTGCATTCCTGATATTTCCAACGCCATGGACGGGCATATCGACGAGGTCGTATCACCGCTGTCAACCGGCGGTATACCTGTTGAAGAAATCAAGAAAGGTGGGCGCAGTGTTGCGACGTTATATGTCGGTGATTCGCTGGCGAAGGCCGCTCTCAAGCTGAAGGAAAAGTTCGCTATCCCCGCGTACGGCTTCACGTCGCTCACCGGTCTTGCCGAGACTGACCGCTTCATGGAGGTGCTGTCCGCCATAAGCGGCCGACCGATTCCGGAAAAAAACCGTCGTTGGCGGAGTCGCCTGATGGATGCGATGGTGGACAGCCATTACCAGTTCGGTACCAAGAAGGTTGCCATCGCTTTGGAGTCTGACAATCTCAAGACACTGACCGGTTTCTTGGCAGGAATGGGGTGCGAGATTCAGGCGGCGCTGTCTGCCACCAGAACACGCGGGCTGGATGTGCTGCCGAGCGCCAACGTTTTTGTCGGCGATCTGGAGGATCTGGAAAGCGCCGCGGTTGGCGCCGACCTGATTGTGGCGAACTCCAACGGCCGCCAGGCGGCGGCCAGGCTCAAAATCGGCGCCCATCTGCGGGCCGGATTGCCGTCCTTTGATCGTTTGGGTGCTCACCAGAAAGTATGGGTAGGGTATCGCGGCACGCTGAACCTGGTATTCGAGACCGCCAACCTGTTCCAGGCGAATGCCAAAGAGGCGCAGAAGCTGGCGCATAATTGACCGCCGCGCGAAAGTGTGGCCTCAGAGTTGAGTCTGGCGCACATTCTCCACCACGCTTTTCAATATCCGGCTGTACGCATGCCCGCAAAAGATTGCCCGCGTGCAACAGGCAATCAGATATGATTACTTATTAAGCAGTGAATTATTCCCCGGCAGCTTCCGCAATGCTGCTGTGGGGTGAAAAGCTTTAAGATTCAGTATGATACGTTTTGGCACGTCACGTGCTAAACAGCCATTGACATGGTTTTCTACAGGCACAACGGCAAAGGCGCCGCCATCAGAGAGATGGTGCGCCTTTTTCCATTTAAAAAGGAAGGTGAGCAATGAAAATAGCATTTACGACATCAACTGGTGAAATCATCGATCAGCACTTCGGTCAGTGTCAGAACTTCCATATCTGGGAGGTCGGTCCGGATGAGGCTGTTTTTCTTGAGGCGGTCAGCGTGGAAGAACATGGCGGTGATGAAGAGGATCGTATCTCAGCCCGGACGCAGCTCCTTTCTGATTGCGCCATTGTCTATACAATGCAGATCGGCGGACCGGCAGCAGCCAAGCTGGTGGCTCAAAAGATTCATCCGATGAAGACCAACAGCGAGGCCAACCTGAAAGAAACCGTAGAGCGCTTTCAGGAGGTGTTGCGCGGCAACCCGCCACCCTGGCTCAGGAAGGCTATGAACGGCAAGACTGATAATCCGAATTATGAATTGTGAATTTTATACGTGCCGCATTCAAAATCCATAATTCAAAATCCACATTCACAAAGGAGACAAAAAATGGCTTACATTACCGGATTAACCCGCGACAAAAAAGAATGGACCCCGCAGTTTGTTACTTCCATTGACAAGGAAACCTGCATTGGGTGCGGACGTTGCTACAAGGTTTGTGCTCATGATGTCCTGACGTTCGAGGAGCTTGATGAGGAGGATTCCGCCAAGATGTTCATGAAGGTGGAAAACCCGGGGAACTGCATCGGCTGCCAGGCCTGCGAGCGAACCTGCTCGAAGAAGTGCTTCAGTTTTGAACCGGTCATGCTGTAGTTTTGGGTCTTCGGGGAGATTGTGCCGCTCTTAAGAACGGGACTTCTCCCCGGTGGTTCTGTTGTTGAGGAGGTATCGTATGTTGATCGCAGTCGCATCAAAAGATGGTAAGGAGATTAACCAGCACTTCGGCCATGCTGAGCGTTTCTTGATATTTGATATCGAAAACGGTGATGTAAAACTGGTTGATGAACGAAAAGTTGAGCGGTATTGCAGTTTTGATCCTGAACACCCATTGCGGAAGCATTTGCTGAAGGGTATTTCCGATGCGCTTTCCGGGTGCAGGGCCATTGTGACTGCTCAGATGGGCGAACATCCGAAGGGAGAACTTGAAAAGCTTGGTGTTGAATCGTTCGTGATCAGCGGGCCTATCAAGCGTACTCTCGTGGAACTGGCTAAAATTCTGTAGCGACGCACAGGGCGATCGCTGCGTCACAAAGAGGTGATGACCATCATGCACAACGGCTCTTTCAATAATTGTAACCTGCCGCCCTGGGTCATCGCTTCGCGTCATTTCAATGACAATCCCCAAAAGCTGGAGATTCAAGGGGTCAAGGAGGGAAACCGCTTCCTTTTTGACAAACTGCGGACATTAAATAGTCAGGAAGAGAGGGCTCTCATCTTCAATGACTATATGTCGGTAAAATTTCAGCTGCATCAGTGGCAGGATCAGACCGATGCAGCCCGGAAAAGTATCAAGAACAGTTACCTGCGCTATCTGCGCGGCTGGATGATGGATTCCAACTCCATCGAAGGCGCCGTTCTCAAGCGGTGGGTCGAGAGCCGTATGGGCATTGTGCCCAGCTTTCACCGGGCCCGCATTACAGGCATTCACAGTGAGGCTTACTTTGATTACTCTGTGGATGTCATGAAGGGAAGCGCCCGTACCAATGCAATCCAATCACAACTCGATATCCTCTACGAATATTGCCAGTTTGAACTGTCACGGAAATTTCCGGCATCCTCAATAATCCCCCTGTATCGCGGTACCTACGACGCCAGCGAGCATGACGTCATTGAACAGATCGACAGACGCACACAGATAGTTCGCCTGAACAACCTGGTATCGTTTACCTCCGATGAGGAACGAGCCTGGGAATTCGGCTCAACGGTCTGGGAAGTGCAGGTGCCGCTGTGCAAACTATTCTTCTACAATGATCTGCTGCCGGGAAGTATCATGAAAGGTGAAGGGGAGTATCTCGTCATTGGCGGGGAATACCGGGTGCGGAGGGTAATGTGTACCATCGGTTCGTAAAAAAAATATCTCGATTCAGTGATAAAGCTCCCTCCTGAGTGCTCTCCGGCACAAGTTTGTACTTGCTAATCATGCAGGTTGCTGTATAAATGGTATCGTCCTCACACGAGGACATTTTTGCGTGGTAAACGTTACGTGGGTACGGAGAAATTGCCGTCCCTCATACACCGCGATGAACCTTTTGCCAGCCAGACCTGTTACGCGTTACGGAGTACCTTTTGACTCATTCAAACCATCTCATGGGCCGGCAGCCAATTCTGAACGGCCTTGAAGAGGTTGTTGCCTACGAGTTGCTTTTTCGCTCGCCTCAGTCCACATCTTCAGCAGCCATACGTAACTCTTCCCAGGCTACATCCAGTGTCATGCTTAATGTGCTGTCCAATTTCGGCGCCCATGAAATTCTCGGCGGTTATCGCGGATTTATCAATGTGGATGCCGATATGTTGATGAACGAGGCTCTGGAGCTGTTGCCGGCGGATATGATCGGGCTGGAATTGCTGGAAGACACCATCATTACTCCCGGAATCATCGATCGATGCCGGAAACTTAAAGCCAAAGGGTTTGTTCTGGCTCTTGATGACCATCGCTATTCTCCCGAATTCGAGGAACTCTATGCCGGGGTGGTGGATATTGTCAAGATGGACCTGCTTGCAACGCCGCTGGATGCTCTGTACCAGGAGGTCGAACAATTACGGAGGTATCCGGTCAAGCTCCTGGCGGAAAAGGTCGACAGCAGGCATGTGTATCTCCGCTGCCGCAGGATGGGGTTTGAACTTTTTCAGGGATACTTTTTTGCCCGGCCATCGCTGATGCAGAAATCCCGGATGGAAAACTCGGCAGGCACGTTTTTCAGGTTGATGCAGCAATTAACCGATGATGCCGATATTGAAGAAATCGAAGAAACGTTTAAGCAGAGCCCGGCACTTACGTACAAACTTCTGCTGCTCGTAAATTCAGTCTCGTTTTCTGCGCGGGAGAAAATACGTACCGTCCGTCATGCAATTACCCAGGTCGGCATGGAACATCTTAACCGCTGGGTGCAGCTTGCCCTTTTCGCCGATGATGGCGGTTCGGGTTTGAATAGCGCGCTTCTCGACATGGCTGCAGTCCGGGCGGCTTTCATGGAAGAGCTGGCTCGTTTCAGGCCTCAAAGCCCGCGGTTGTTGCGCCATGCGCATCCAGAGCAGGCATTCATGGTTGGGACTCTTTCGATGCTGAAAGATATCTACGATGTGGACATGAAAACGATTGTAACTAATCTGAATTTGTCGGAAGAGATTCAGGATGCTCTGGTCAACCGGGGTGGAGATCTGGGAACCCTGCTCTGTCTGGCGGAGATGATGGAGTCGCTTGACCTTGATGAGGCGGCACTATGTCTTGGTAAACTTGACATCACGCTTGACAGCGTCATCGAGTGCCAGAAAAAGGCATATAACTGGCGGAGTAAGCTGTTGGGATGACAAACATCAATCCGCCGTTGTTGTCCCTGATCTGGTTGTGTTTCTGGTGGAGCAGGATAAAATTGGCTCCTTGTCTGTGCCTAAGTCCAACCCTGTTTACTGGCATACCGGCAACGTGACCGTAAACGTTGTACCTCCGCCGGTTCTGCTCGTTACGGCAATTCCCCCCCCCATATTCTCAACCAGGTTTTTTGTGACGAACAGGCCGAGTCCCGTACCTTCCCCCGGTTTCTTAGTCGTGAAATAGCGGTCAAAGATCTGGCTGATCGTTTCAGCGGGGATCCCTGGGCCATTGTCAGCAACCGTGAAGCAAACGGTGTCGGCTTCGCAGGTTGACGTTTCGACCAGCAGTTTCCCGCCGCTCTCTTCCATAGCCTGCAGTGCGTTCATGATGATATTCAGCAGAATCTGCTTCAACAGGTTGGCATCCAGCCTGATAACCGGCAGCGTGTAGTCGAGCTGTTTCAGGACAACAATCCCGCGGCGCGCGGCTTCATAATTCAGAAAATTGAGCACGAAATCCACGATGAGGTTGAGATCCACGTCGCTGATGCTTTCCTCGTGGCTGCTGAAATTCAGCAGGCTTTTGGTCAAATGTGACAGGCGCTGGGCTTCTGAACTGATGCGGGAGATCATTTCTTGCACGGCCTTGGGAACACCTTCTTCACGCATGATCATCTGCGCTGCCGAAATTATGACGGAGAGGGGAGAATTGAGTTCATGTACGACCCCAGCAGAAATTTTGCCCAGTTCGGCCATTTTTTCGTTATAGGCCAACTGCCGCAGCAGGTCGGTGGTGATGATAGCATCATCGTTATGTCTGGCAGCCGGATTTTTCATACATGCTCCAGATGAGAAAGAAGCCGCCCGCAATCGGGCGGCTTCTTGTGGTATGAGAGCTGGACCGACGCAAAATTACATGTTGTAACCCGATTCGGAATGCTGAGTCTGGTCAAGGCCCATGATTTCATCTTCCTTGTCAACGCGCAGACCGATGGTCTTGTCGAGAACGAAGGCGATTATTAGTGTCACGATAAAAGCATAGGCGCCGGCAGCCAGAACGGCTATCAGCTGGATCATCAGCTGTTTGGCATTTCCGGCCAGAAGGCCGGTGGCCCCGACCGTGGCGAATACGCCGGTAATAATTGCGCCGAAGGTACCACCGATGCCATGTACGCCAAAGGCATCAAGTGAGTCGTCATATTTCAGTTTTGCCTTCAACAGGACGCCGCCATAGCAGACGACACCAGCCATCAGACCCATCAGAAGTGCCGCGCCGGGCTGCACGAAGCCGGCGGCGGGGGTGATGACAACCAGACCGGCAACGACGCCGGAGCCGAAACCAAGTGCGCTCGGCTTGCCGGAATGGATCCATTCTGCGATCATCCAGGAAAGGCCGGCTGCCGCCGGAGCGATGGTCGTGGTGGCAAAGGCCAGGCCGGCCAGGCCTCCTGCGGCATCGGAGGTGTTGACGCCGACGATTGCCGAGCCGGCGTTGAAGCCGAACCAACCGAACCAGAGCAGGCCGACACCCAGCAGGGTCAGCGGCAGATTGTGCGGGGCCATGCGCTCAGTGGGGAAGCCGTGACGCTTGCCGAGGAAAATCAGGAAAGCCAGGGCAGAGATACCGGACGAGAGGTGAACAACGGTCCCGCCGGCGAAGTCGAGAGCACCTTTTTTGAACAACCAGCCATCGGTCATCCAGACCCAGTGTGCCAGCGGGTCATAGACCAGCGTGGTCCAGAGGAGAATAAATATGCAGTATGCAGAAAATTTGACACGTTCGGCCATGGCACCCGAGATAAGGGCCACGGTGATGATGGCGAACATGCACTGGTACATGGCGAACACGAGCTCAGGGACAGCTCCCGGTTCCTTGGTATAGTTCTGGAAGAGAGCCCAGTCGACGGTGCCGCTGGCAGCGTCCTTCATGATGACCAGACCGTTCAGCATGATCTTGCTGAAGTCGCCGATCAACCCCATGTGTCCCATGTCAGGTCCAAAGGCAAGTGAATAGCCGATTACCGACCACTGTACGCCGACGATACCCATGGCGACGAACGAGTGCATGAAGGTTGACAGTACGTTTTTCTGGCGGACCATGCCGCCGTAGAACAGTGCCAGGCCGGGGATCATCAGCAGTACCAGTGCCGATGAAATCAGCATCCAGGCGGTGTCGCCGGTATTCAAAACCGGTTTGACATCCGGCGGAGTGGCGGCGGCGGGGGCCGGAGACGCCGAGTCGGCCGGCTTGGCGGCATCAACGGCAGGGGGTGGCGTTGCAGAGGCAGACGGTGCGGTCACGGCAGGAGTTGCTGGTTTTGCTTCGTCTGCCATAACCGCGAGTGGCGTTAGAAACGCGAATACCACAAGGATTACGAACGCGAACAGAAACTGACGGGTGATGGTGAAGCTGCAGGGTGGTGTGCATAAGGCTTCATTACGCTTACGGGTAGAGATACAACTTTGTACCATGATAGACCTCCTATTTTTGTATCCACCGAGTGGAGAGAGTTTAAACTACGTAGCTGTGTGCCCGTTTTATCCCGGTTGATAACTAACTCATTATGTAAGTTTCCAGTTAGCACAGGTCGTGCCATATTTAAAAAACTAATATTATCAGTCTGTTGTAGCAAATACTGCGTGGTAAACATGTTAGATGCATGCACATGTTTCCAGCAGGAGCTAAAAAAAACAGCAGTGTAAAAACGGGCAGGGCTTGCTCATCGCTCGGTTACGGAAGAGCAGGGCCATGACGGCCTGCCAAACGAGCCATTGCCGCGTTAATGCAGGAGTTTGTACTGTATGAGGTATGCGAAGACGCCGGCTATATACCCTGTCAACGCCAATCCGCTGATTTTTTTTACATACCAGATGAAATTAATTTTTTCCAGACTCATGGCAGCAATTCCGGCCGCTGAGCCTATTATCAAAATGGAGCCGCCGGTGCCGGCACAGTAGGCCATAAATTCCCACAGAAAACTGTCCGGGGGATATGCGGCCTGGCTGTACATCCCCATGGATGCCGCTACCAGTGGCACGTTGTCAATAACTGCACTTGCCAGGCCGATGATCGTCACGATGATGTCCTGACGCCCAACCATTCTGTCGAGCCATGCAGCCAGCGATGTCAAAATGTGACTATGTTCGAGAACGGCAACTGAAAGCAGGATGCCGATAAAAAAAACGACCGAACTCATATCGATCCTCATCAGAGCATTTGCAAGCGTCAGGTGCGCCTTTTCTTCCTCTTCTTTGTTTCGGTGCACCAACTCGCCGGCCAGCCAGAGTATGCCGAGACCAAAGAGGATTCCCATGAAGGGCGGCAGGTGTGTCAGCGTCTTGAAAAGAGGGACCGTCACCAGAATTCCGATCCCCAGAAAAAACATGAGATTTTGTTCAAATTTTGTCGTTACATAGCGGTTATCGGTTTCATCAGGTTCGGGATCGACCACTTTTGTCCCCCGCAAGACATAACTTGTGACCGCCAGCGGTATAATCATATTTATCAGAGAAGGGATGAAAAGCCCTTTCATGATTGCTGTGGTACTGATTTGTCCGCCAATCCAGAGCATGGTTGTGGTCACGTCACCAATCGGAGTCCAGGCGCCTCCCGCATTGGCGGCAATGACAATAATTCCTGCAAAGAACAATCGGTCGTCCTTGCGGTCCAAAAGTTTTCGCATCATCGAGATCATGACGATTGTGGTTGTAAGGTTATCAAGAACAGAGCTGAGAAAAAAAGTGACGAAACCGACCAACCACAGTAATGACGTCAGGTTGGTGGTCTTGATGCGGGAGGTAATCACCTCGAATCCGTTGTGTGCATCGACGACTTCAACAATGGTCATGGCCCCCATAAGGAAAAAAACTATCTGGGCGGTCGAGGCCAGGGATACATTCAACTGTTCTACGGCTCTGCTAGCATTGCCGTTCGCTGCCGCATACACAGTCCATAAAAGACCGGAGCCAAGGAGTGCCGTGGCGGTCTTGTTTATTTTGAGCGGATGCTCCAAAGCGATTGCGGCGTAGACGATAACAAAAATTATGACAAGTGCGGCGAGCATGCTGGCTCCTTTACAGTTGAGACTTGCTGCAACTATTCAAATGGTAACAAGCACCAATGTGTCAAACGGGGATGATGGAGAAATAAGTGTAAAATGGCTTAATAGGCAGCTTGACCGTCATTGTCTCATTTTCGGAAACAATGACGGTCATGTGGTGGTATTGCAGCAGTGACTCAGTTCTAATAACTACAGATGTTTTTTATTTCTCTGGCTTGTAAGAGTGATGCCCCCCGCCAAGCGGCAGGTTGCGAAGGTTGAAATCCGGGTATGCGTTAACAGCAACCTCGTAATGGTCGAGACCTTCCAGTTCCTGATCCTTGGGAACGCGCAAGCCTATGACCTTGTCGAGCACCTTGAAGAATACATACGAAATAACGAAGACGTAGACGATGTTTGTCAGGGTGCCGATGCATTGCGCAACAAACTGACTCGAATCTCCGTAAAAAAGTCCTGTTACCGTACCTTTGACGCCGTTCCAGCCATCACCGTACGTGCCATCGGCAAAGAGACCCAGGGCGAGTGCGCCCCACGCGCCATTGGTGCCATGCACCGAAATCGCACCGACTGGATCGTCGATCTTCAAGACATTTTCGACAAAGAAGATGCTTAAACAGCAGAGGATACCGCCGATGGCCCCAATGAGGACCGCAACTGGCGCGGTGACAAAGGCGCAAGGAGCAGTGATGGCGACCAGGCCGGCCAGCAGGCCGTTGGCGCTCATGGAAATGTCCGGTTTACCATAGCGCATCCACATGAACACATAGGATGAAAATGCTCCGGCGGCGCCGGCCAGCATGGTATTGGTAGCGACTACTGCGATGCGGAGATCGGTACCGGCCAGGGTGGAGCCGGCATTGAAGCCGAACCAGCCGAAGGCCAAAATAAAGCAGCCGACGATCGCCATCGGAATGTGATGGCCGGGGATTGGGTTGGCTGAGCCGTCCTTGTTGAACTTGCCGATGCGTGGTCCAAGTACCATGGCGCCCGCCAAGGCACAGACCCCGCCGGTCAAATGAACGACAGATGAACCGGCAAAGTCAACATGGCCATGGCCAAGTCCAAAGTTGCTACCCAATGTGGCAAGCCAGCCACCGCCCCAGACCCAGTTGGCATACAGCGGATAAATGATGCCCGAAACAAAGAAGCCGTAGACAAAGAACGATTTCATGTTCCAGCGTTCAGCCATGGAGCCGGTTGGTATCGTGGCCGTTGTGTCCATGAAGACCATCTGGAAGAGGAACAGAGCAAATATTGATGTATCGTACACTTTACTGCCGAGAAAGAAACCGGTCGTGCCAAACAGGCCGAAATCTTTGTCGAAAAGGTGGATGGTAAATTCGCTGCTTAACGCCTTGGCACCCCCAAGAGCCGGTATGCCGCCGACCCCGCCCATCTGGATGGCAAAACCACAGATCCAGTAGCCGAGAAGCCCAAGGGCATAGACCATGAAGTTCATGGCCATGGTGTGTCCTGCATTTTTGGCACGGGTAAAGCCGGTCTCGGCCATGGCAAAGCCAGCTTGCATGAACATGACCAGGAAGCCGCAAACAAGGGTCCAGACAAAATTGATGGAGATCTTGTTATGACCGACGACATCAGCCACCTTGGCGGCCAGCGGCTCGGTCTTGCCAAGCTTGTCAATTTCATCCTGCGTAGGAGCGTTGGCGGAGCCGCCAACGATATCGCTGGCAACACCGGTGTTGGCGCCGGTGGGGTCATTTTTGACTGCTGCAGCAGGTGTCGCAGTCGCAGCAGCAGGGGCTGGAGTTGAGGCTGACGGGGCCTCAGGTGTTGCTGAAGCAGCCGGCGCTGTAGTAGCTCCAGGCGCAGAAGCCGGCTTGTCTTCCGCAAGAAGTGGTACGGCGACCATCAGCACGATTGCCATGGCAACCAAGATGCGGATTATTTTAAGGAAGTTGTTTTTCACGGGTAACTCCTTTCAAGAGTAATCGTTTTTGTAAGGGGCGCCGTTGCCGCTTATAGCAGAATATAAGTATTTTATTTGTCTGGAATTAAAGGTCAGACTGCGTCGTTGCCACTTTCTCCGGTCCTGATCCTGACGGCTTCTTCAAGCGGAATAATGAATATCTTGCCGTCGCCGATCCGGCCCGTTTTTGCGGTGTTCTGAATTGTTTCAACAACCTTGCTTACGAGTTCGTCGCTCACGGCGATTTCCATCTTGATTTTAGGAATAAAGTCCACGACATATTCAGCGCCACGATACAGTTCGGTATGTCCTTTTTGACGGCCAAACCCTTTTACTTCGCTGACGGTTATTCCTTCAATACCGATGGCATTGAGGGCATCTTTTACCTCGTCAAGTTTGAATGGTTTGATGATTGCTTCGATAAGTTTCATTGTGCAGACCTCCTTGTGTGCGTTTATAGGGTAACTCACTGAAAAGTCGGGGGCGGGAGGCATCCCACGCCGCCCCCGGATTGCAGGAGGAACAGCTAGAAATTGATGTCGAGTTGGGTGGTGAACGTCGGTTTGCCGCCGTAGAGAACTTCCTGGCCCGGGTTATAAACATCGACGCCGAGGAGAAGCGAAACGTTTTGAGTGAATGCCCAAGAACCTCCGACACTTACGGCACCAAAAGCGTTGTTGCCGCTCTGATAGTCGACAGCAAGCCAGAGCTTGTCGGATATTTCTGGCATACTGCGATCCCAGGAGGCCAGCACGCCGGTATTTGTTTTTACGCCGAGGCTTCTTTCGGCACCGTTGTAACCACCAACAGAAAGACGGCCGATTACGGGAAAGGTTTTGGCAATCAGGCCGTACGCGATGTTTGCGGAGAGAGGATCGCTTGCGGTATTAATACCGAACATCCCGGCGGCAACGGCAGGCATGCCTTTAAAGAATGCGTCCTCAGGAATGCCAGCTTTAAAGTTGAAATATGCAGGGTGTTTTGACATAAGGCTTCCAGCGCCATCTCTATCAGCTTGGCCGCCATCTGTTAAAAAATCGACTCCGACTTCAACTTTGAATTTTTCGAGCGGCAGGATACCTGCCGTTACACCTACATCATAGCTATTTACACCTGCATTGGCGGCTGAAGAGAAACGGGTATAGTTATCAATGCTTATGTTCACTTCTTTGAAGCCCTTTACATCCGTCGAAGGAATCCAGATTTGCGTTGAAGGCGTTGCCATCGCCGTACTGCTTGCCACTGCTACAAGTGCTGCTGCTACCGCTAACATTTTTACACTTTTCATCATCATCTCCTTTTCATCGTTGATTTTGAACGGTGATAGATGAAAGCTTCCTTGGTTCCATCGCTGCACGTTCTGTTGAAGTTGACTGCTGTTGGCCACAACAATTCACATTATTGTACGTGTATGTAGTTTTCGTTCCCAACTTTAGCAGAGAGCGTGCCAATAACAAAAACTAACAATACCGGTAAGTTACGGTTTTTACTGTTGTGAAATTGCGGAAAACAAGGCAGATGTAGCACCTGATTGATTATAATTTAGGCACGCCTGCCC
This sequence comes from Deltaproteobacteria bacterium, assembly GCA_021781535.1. Classification (GTDB taxonomy): domain Bacteria; phylum Desulfobacterota; class Desulfuromonadia; order Geobacterales; family Pseudopelobacteraceae; genus JACRCG01. The sequence goes on from JAJXWO010000001.1 coordinate 175,149, forward strand.
TAAAATTAAATCAGGAGCCGGATTGATAAGAGCAATTGCGCGGATGGCCTTTTTAAGGTAGATTTAACGTTGTTTATATCGACCCACGTCATGAAGAAGGAGGCGATGTATGGATCTTGTTGCGAAAGTGAGCGAAGTACCGAATTTCGGAAAAAAGGTCGTATCAATCTCCGGCCGGGAGATTCTGCTGGTCAACGTCAAGGGGACGATTTATGCGGTTGAGAATGAGTGCCCCCACCAGGGGAGTCCGATGACTGCAGCTGTCGTCAAGGATGGCTATATTTCCTGCCCTCGACACGGCTATCGTTTCAGTCTGACTGATGGGCGGTGCGATGACCATCCGGAATGTGTCCTTGCCACATTTCCGGTGCACCTGACTGGTGATGATATTTCAGTCGATCTGGGCTGATTCTTGGCACTGCGATAAACAGCACCGGCCGGCACGGGATAACAAATGGATCATGTTTTGACAGTTTTGATCGGATGCAGCACAATTCTGCTCTCCTTAATTGCGGCGGGGCACGCGCTGCTCAATAAACGCGACTCTCGTTCGGCGCTCGTATGGGTAAGTTTAAGCCTCATGATACCTTTAATCGGTCCATTTTTTTATTGGTGTCTGGGGATGAACCGAATCTCAAGGCGAGCAAGAAGTTGGCAGGAAAGTGGTCGTTGGCTGAGCCATACTGAAATATATCCGATAGAAGACCATGGCCGTTTTGGACCACAACTTCCGGGTTCTGCCGCACACTTGTCGGATTTGCTCTATCTTGAAGAAAAAATCGTAACAACTCGCCAGCGTGAAGGAAATCGTATTGTTGCTTTAGTAGGCGGCGAAGAAGCCTATCCTGCCATGTTAGTTGCCATAAGGCGCGCTGAGGAAACCATAAATTTGTCGAGCTATATCTTTGATGCTGACGGTATCGGAGCTGAATTTGTAGAACACTTGATAGAGGCTGCCAAGCGTGGAGTCGAAGTGCGGGTCATCATCGATTCGTTGGGTGAGAAGTACAGCCGTACGTCTCCGCGTGTTGCTTTTCGGGGTACAGCTGTAAAGTTAGTACGGTATTTGCCACTTCGCCAAGGCGCATATATCAATTTGCGCAATCATAGAAAACTTCTGATTGTTGATGGAGTAGAAGCTTTTACTGGTGGGATGAATATTCGAAGCCGCCACCTTAATGCCTCTGAACCGGTTATTAATTCGATTCAGGACGTACATTTCAGCGTAAAGGGCCCTGTTGTTGCTGACCTCCAGGGGACATTTTTAGGGGACTGGTATTTTGTAACTGGTGAAAAATTGCATCATCAATGTTTTTTCCCTGTTATTGAACCGCAGGGGAATGCATTGGTATGTTGCGTTGCAGATGGCCCTGACAGGGAATTCCGAAAAATAGAGCAGATCATCAAGGGGGCTCTTTCGTGCGCGAAAAATCAAGTTTACATCATGACTCCTTACTTTATCCCAGATCGCGAAATGATATCATCACTCGTTACTGCAGCACTCCGAGGAGTTGATATACGCGTTTTCCTTCCTGACCGTAACAATCTCCCCTTTGTTGATTGGGCAAGTCGAGCTTTGCATTGGGAGCTTCTCGCTAATGGCATCCGGATCTTCTATCAACCGCCTCCCTTTGTTCACACGAAACTGTTGCTTGTAGACAAAATATGGTCATTCATAGGATCTGCCAATTTGGATACTCGAAGCCTGAGGCTGAACTTTGAATTGAACCTGAGTGTGTTTGATTCAGAGCTATCAACGACCATACACAGTCATTTTGATCGGGCTTTTGCCGGAGGCCGCGAAATCACACTTCAGGAAGTTAAAGCGTACCCTTTGATAATTAAACTCAGAAACAATTTGGCCCGACTGTTTTCACCATATCTATAAAAATGACTTCCTCCATCGAGGCATATTTTATGGCCGAAAACTGAAATGTTGCGTAACATATTAATTTGTAAAGCTAATATAAAGTACAATTGAACAGAATTGAACACATATCAGTTTTCCCATTGATATGAAAGTTTGATTCCCTCCTGTCGACGCAATCAGGATCGACGAGATTGTCCTGCTTTGCCGGATGCGCACCGCCGCTGTGTAGGTCAGCAGACCGATCAACCGTTTACCTGCAGAGCAAACCCGTACGGCTCTAGATTGTACAAGACCTGCCCGTATATGACCACCAAGCTGTTCCGACAGCAATAAAGCGCGACCTGGCAGTATCCTTACTGACGGACGATGCTGTATTTCCGCATGCGGGCCCGAAGGGTGCTGGCATTGAGCCCGAGGACCATTGCCGCCCCGTTTTCCCCTTCGATCCGCCAACCGGTGTTCCGGAGCACCTGCAGGATATGGTCGTGTTCCAGTTCGGCGAGTGCCTTGACAACGGCCTGCCCTGCCGGATCCTCTGCCTTGCGGAATGTGTCGAAGCGGTCCAGTACCTGCAAAGCGTTTTCCTGGCTGATGATGACCGCCCGCTCGATGACGCTTTCCAGTTCCCGCACGTTGCCGGGCCAGTGGTATCCCTGAAGGGCGTTCAGGGTGTCTTTTGAGACGGTCTCGATCTTCTTGCCGATCTTATGATTGAATTTGGTGACAAAATGATTGACGAGCAGCGGGATGTCTTCCGTGCGCTGCCGTAGCGGCGGCATCATGATCGGGAATACATTCAGACGGTAATACAGGTCTTCCCGGAACCTGCCGTTCCTGATCTCTTCCTCCAGATTGCGGTTGGTGGCCGCGATGATCCTGACATCCGTTTTTATGGTGCGGGGACTCCCCAGTCGCTCGAACTCGCCGTCCTGGATGACCCTGAGCAGCTTGGCTTGCAGGTCCAGCGGCATCTCGCCGATCTCGTCGAGGAAGATGGTGCCGCCGTCGGCCAGCTCAAACCGCCCGATCTGCCGAGCGTCCGATCCGGTGAAGGCGCCCCGCTCCCGCCCGAAGAGTTCGCTTTCCACCAGGGTCGCCGGCAGTGTCGTGCAGTTGACTGTGATCAGGGGTCGGTGCTTGCGTGTGCCGCTGCTGTGGATGGCACGGGCCACCACCCCCTTGCCGGTGCCGGTCTCGCCAAGCAGGAGGACGGTCGCATTCATCGGCGCCACCTGCTCGACCTGGGCGAAGACCCGCGATAGGGCATTGCTTTGACCAATGATCTCGCCGAAGTTATAATTGCGTGCAGTCTCCTGCTCCAGGTAGATGTTCTCAGCCTGGAGTCGGTCTTGCAACTCTTTGATCTCTGTGTAGGTTCCCTGGAGTGACTCTTCCACCCGTCTGCGTTCCGCTATCTCCTCGGTGAGCTGCATATTTGCCTTGAGCAGGTTCCCTGTTCGTTCCTGTACCGTCTGTTCCAGCACAACATTGTAATTTTTGAGTTTCTTGTACATCAATAGCACTTCCAGGAGGTTGTGGATGCGCGTCTTGACTTCAACCAGGTCGAACGGCTTGCTGACGAAATCCTTGGCGCCGGCTTGCAGGGCGCGCAGTTTGTGGTCAGGTTGGGCAGTGAGCACGAGCACCGGGAGGAAGTCGTCCGCATCGTCGGATTTGAGGGCTTCCATCACTTGGAATCCATCCATGTCGGGCATCAGCAGGTCAAGCAGGATCAGGTCGTAGCGGTTCTTGCGATGCAGCGCGCAGACCTGCTGGGGGATCGACGTTGAAGTAACGCTGGTGTAGCCGGCTTCACGCAGCAATTGTTCCAGCAGGCTGATTTCGGACTCCTGATCGTCAGCAATCAGGATGGAGGCATTAAGAATATCGGAATCGGACGTCATCATATCGGTGCCTCAATAGCGGGTATAGGTGCTCGCTTTAAAGTATTTCTTTTTCTTTGGGATTTAAAATTATCAGAATAGATTGACAAGAAAGCGGGGGGGGGGCGGATTATTCGGCTTTCACACGAGGCATTTTCTGTTTTCAGAATAGAGTGGTCGGAAAGTTTTGCAGAACTCCCCGATCAGTTACCAGCGGGGGAGTTGCCTTCAACAACACTTTATCATTATATATTTTGTTTCCGCCCAGCTCAAGCAGTTTTTTATTTCTGGTAAGAATCATCCCGGGTGCGACCAAGTGAGTGCCCCGCTGCGGGTATTACCGCCTCTAGGAGCACGGCTACTATAGGCTGTTTTTGGACAGGCTCAGACGAGGCTAAGTTTTGACCAGTTTGAGGTGGCCGGCATTGGGGTAAGTGCGTATTCGGTGGACGAGAAACTTCCACCTTCCCCTTTTTGGGGAAGCAAACATGATCAACATTGTCAACCAGATGCAGCCTGTCGATGTTGTACTTGATCCAATCAGAACTTTTTTTGTTATTCCGGGGGTATTCATGCAGAACGCGGACGTCTGGCTTTGTGTGTTGCAAGAGCGAGCAAGTTTTGGGAATTAAGATTCGAGAAATGGCAGGGTGAACTGGGCAATCACGTGTATCAACCTGTTCAACACAAACCTTCTAAAATAGATGGTATAATTCATCAGTAAGATTTGCATGATCGCACCAATAGTCCACACCACTTTGGGATTTTTTTAAGAGGCTTTACGGGAGATCCCAGCTACAACTAAATGAGGAATATTTATGAAACCAAAATCTAAAGATCTTAAAAAAGCTGTGACCGTTGCCAAAAACGCTTCGCTTAAACGTGTCCTTAACCAAAATGAGAAAATCAAAAAAACTGTCGTGCAGGCTGCAAGTGAACTCACCTCGGTAAATGAAGTTCTCAAGCAGGGAAAAGAAGCCAAGATCCCTGCTCAGATCATTAAAGATGCCATCTCTCAGAACAAAGAGGTCGAGTACAAAGTGGCGAAAGCCGGAGACGATTTGCATCAAGTTAACACCGAACTTGCCAAGGAAATGATTGTACGATTAGGTCTCGAATCCGAGCTCTCCGATACGAAGGCCGATCTGGCCGATGTACGCGACGATTTATTGAAATCACAGGCCAAAGAAGAAGAAACACGAAAATTTGCGCTCCATGACGCACTCACGGGACTTCCGAATCGTGAGTTGTTTGAACAGAGCTTTGACAATGGGTTGATCCAAGCAAAACGGCACGGTTGGAGACTTGCAGTCCTGTTTATTGACATCGACAACTTCAAGAACATTAACGATACGTATGGTCATGATATGGGAGACAAGGTACTGATCATGGTAGCAGAACGTTTAAAGTCTTCTGTCCGCGAAGAAGATATAATCAGTCGATGGGGGGGCGACGAGTTTGTGTGCCTGTTGTTGGAAGTCAAGCAAGAAGCAGACGTGACTCGCTTTGCAGAAAATATGGTTAATCAAATTTCCGAGTCGTGCGAGTATAACAAGACTGTTCTTTCTATAAAAACAAGTATCGGCATTGCCATATATCCCGCAGATGGAGAAACGGCTGAAATTCTTTTCAAAAAAGCCGATTCTGCAATGTATAAAGCCAAGGGGACAGAGAGGGGAGTTATGCTGTTTCGGGAATCCCTATAAATAAACTGTTTCACAGCAATAGAGCTGTTGTCAGGGCGCCTACAAGCCCAGTCTCCCTCGCCCTGAGATGCCCGCTCTCTCTGACCCCTGATAGCAAATCATTTAACCGACCTGTATAGCGATTCGTTTTGGTTTAGCGGCTTCAGCCTTTGGTACGCGCAGGGTCAGAATGCCATTGACATACTCTGCTTTGGCCTTTTCATGGTCAAGGCTATCCGGAATCGAGAATTGACGGTAGTAATTGGCAAGTTCGAATTCTCGGTATGCAGAGGTTCCCGGCAGGGTGTGCTGTGCCGGCGCACTGATGGTCAGGATGCCTTTTTCTACGCTGGCATCGAGTGATTCTTTAGATGCGCCGGGAATGTCTGCCGTAAGAACAAGACCTTCCACTGTTTCAATGATGTTCACCGCCGGTCGAATGTATTTTTCGTTCGACCGCGTCTCTTCGCGTGCCTGAACATTCTTTTCGTCATTTCGTTCTGTGATGCTGTTGGTTGCCATGATCATTGCCTCCTTTCTGAATGGACTCGTACGTTTTACGAAAGTTTGATTTCGATTTTCTTTGGTTTGGCATGTTCGGCTTTAGCCAGCGTTATCTGCATGATGCCGTCTTTGCACTGAGCAGAAATTTTTTCGGGATCAATGTCGACTGGCAGTTCCAGAGTCCGGGAAAATTTGCCGGAACCGAGTTCGGAGCGGTGCACTATCTGGCCTTCTTTTTCGTCAAACGGTTTACGCTCACCGCTGATGGTGATAGTGTTCCTCAATACGGACAGATCAACATCTTTCGGATCAACGCCGGGAACCAGAGCTTCAATATAGACATGCCCATCATCCTCGTTAAAATTGACCAGTGGGAAGCGTCGAGTCGTTACCGGCGAAAGAAATGTTGGCCCGAATGGCCGGCTGTAACCAGCACCACGAAACGCTTCATCGATCTCCCTTCTCAGAGTGTCCAGTTCTTTGAATACATCCCAGGTTGCCATGTGGATTACCTCCTTTCAATTTGTGTTTCTGACATATGAATAAGGAGGTTTTTAAAAAAATCAAGGGGGTAGTTAAATTTTTTTTGCTTCACCTATCACATTAATATTATTGGTAAAAGTAGATATTGTCTCTTGATTTTATGATCTTTTATTGCGACATTGTTAGCAGCCACATGGCGAGAGTGCTAATTCACTGTGCATTTTAAATCTGGAAATGCGAGATGGTAATCAATTACCCGGTTGTAGCTGACAGCCTGACGCTGTATTTGGCTGATATCAGAAAATTCAAGATTATGAATGAGGAAGAGAAACGTTTGGGGTGGGCCAAACCATGAAGCCTTTGCACATGTGTCGTGGTTACGACCCTTGGCAGCGCAACATTGGCTGCGGTTTAGCTACAACTTTAATATTGAAAGGAAAATCTGCATGCAGCGCGTAAATTCTATCCCCAGTTGTCTGAAGATGGCGGCGATGTTCTTCCTCCTGTGCTTCTCCTTGCTTGCCCCGGTAACGGTATGGGCAGGACCGCCATTCATAACCGATGACCCGGAACCTGTAGAATTCAAGCATGGCGAACTCTACATCTCCTCCATCTACACGGACACCAAGGACGGAAAAACGGGGACACTGCCTCATCTTGAGGTAAACTACGGCGTTATCCCCGATATGCAACTACATCTTCTTGTCCCGTTTGCGTTTTCCCATCCAAACGGCGGGCCGACCTCTTATGGTTTGGGAGACACCGAGCTCGGCGTGAAAAGCCGCTTTATCCACGAGTCTGAAAATATTCCGCAGGTGGGCATCTTTCCTCTCGTGCATCTTCCCACGGGAAACAGCGACCGTGGTCTCGGCGGTGGGCATGTTTCGGCGTTTTTGCCGTTATGGCTGCAGAAAAGCTGGGGACCATGGACGACTTACGGCGGCGGCGGGTACTGGATAAATCCGGGCACGGACAAGAAGAATTACTGGCAACTTGGTTGGCTTGTCCAACGGGAAATTACCAAAGCTCTGACATTGGGGACAGAGGTCTTCCACCTTGGTAAGCAAACGGCCGATGGACGCGACGAGACGGGTTACAACATCGGCGGGATAATCAACGTGAGTGACGAGCATCATATCCTGTTCTCTGCCGGGGGCGATTTTGCAGGTGATACCAGGTTTGCGGCATATCTGGGGTACCAGTGGACATTCGGCCCGAGGAATGATGAAAAATAATAGGCTGATTATGGAAGTAACCTGCCTTCAAATTTTAATCCTTGTCAACCGTAAAAAGACTAAAAGACTATTTTTATCCTCTTGACAAGTGAAAGTTTGGCTGGTATTACAATTTCATCAGCTTTTACTTTTTTAAATATAAGGAGAACTACCCAATGTGTCTTACAACTCTTGTAACAAAGGAAGCTCCAGATTTTACTGCAAGTGCAGTAATGCCAGACAACAGCTTCGGTACCATAACTCTTTCAGCACTGAAAGGTAAATATGTGGTGCTGTTTTTTTATCCGTTGGACTTCACATTTGTCTGTCCATCTGAAATCCTTGCCTTCAATAAAAAAATTGCAGAATTCAAGGAAAAAAATTGTGAACTTATTGGCGTTTCTGTTGACTCAAAATTCACACATCTGGCCTGGAAAAACACTGCCATTGAAAATGGCGGTATCGGGGACATCAAATATCCGCTGGTCGAAGACCTTAATAAAGAAATCTCAAAAGCCTACGGAATCCTCTTTGGTGGTTCAGTTGCCCTGCGTGGTCTGTTCCTGATCGACACCAAAGGTGTTGTACGCCACTCGGTGATTAATGACCTGCCGCTGGGGCGTAACGTCGACGAAGCTCTCCGTATGGTTGATGCTCTCCAGTTTCACGAAACACATGGTGATGTCTGCCCCGCTAACTGGAAACAGGGTGATGATGCCATGAAGCCGACCGCCGAAGGTGTTGCTTCCTATTTGGCCAAGCACTCGAAATAAAAATTGTTTTTAAAACCTCTTGACATTAAGAGGTCAACTTTTCTACTATGTCAGAAATCGTAAAGGCAATGAAGAGGAGTAGTAACCATTTACGTGCTTTTCAGAGAGCCGGTGGCTGGTGCAAACCGGTAAGCATTGTGGTGAACTCGCCTTGGAGCCGCTCTGGTGAATAGGTAGTCAGAGTCGTGAGCCTGCGTTAAAGGCGCAATAAGGCCTGTTTTTCAGGCGAATTGGGTGGTACCGCGGATGGTTCAAAACCTCTGCCCCAAATATGGGGTGGAGGTTTTTTTTGTCCATTAGATTAAAATTTTGTAAAATAAGCACTACGTCGCAGGACACAGAAAGGGGGACAGGCAATGGCAAAAGCAGCGAAGAAAGATGACCGCACGATTATAAGAATTTTTGATACGACTCTGAGGGATGGGGAACAGGCACCGGGTAACAGCATGAATATTGAAGAAAAACTGCGGATCGCCAAACAGCTGCAGAGGCTGAATGTTGATATTATTGAGGCCGGTTTTCCGATTGCTTCCGAGGGGGACTTCGAAGCGGTTAAAAAAATAGCTCAGAGCATCAAAGGTCCCGAAATTGCGGGGCTGTGCCGCTCAAGCGAAAAAGATATCGATCGTGCCTGGGAAGCGCTTAAATATGCCGGCGAAAAGGGACGAATCCATACGTTTATCGCCACCTCTGACATCCATATGAAATACAAGCTGCAGATGGAGCCGGCTAAAGTCCTCGCTTCAGCAATAAAGGCCGTCAAGCGTGCTGCTTCATATACCCCCAATGTTGAATTTTCCTGCGAGGATGCCGTCCGCACGCGTTTGCCGTTTCTTGCCGAAGTTGTCGAAGCCGTCATTGCCGCCGGTGCAACGACAGTCAACATCCCCGATACCGTTGGATACACTATTCCCTTTGAATATTTCAACATCATAAAATATCTCAAAGACACGGTGCCGAATATCGACAAGGCGATCATTTCGGTTCACTGTCATAACGATCTGGGACTGTCGGTGGCCAACTCGATCGCTGCCATACAGGCGGGTGCCGGTCAGGTGGAGTGTACCATCAACGGCATCGGCGAACGGGCAGGAAACTGTTCGCTGGAAGAGTTCGTCATGATCCTGAAAACCCGGGGAGACATTCTTCCCTTTGCAACCAACGTGGTAACTGAACAGCTTACGCCAGCCAGCCGTTTGTTAACCATGGTCACCGGAATTGCAGTGCAGCCGAATAAATCTATCGTCGGTGCGAATGCCTTTGCCCACGAGGCGGGGATCCACCAGCACGGGATGCTGATGGAAAAAACTACCTATGAAATAATGACACCTGAATCGGTCGGTCTCTCGGCAAGTGCCATCGTGCTTGGTAAACATTCCGGGCATCACGCGCTGCGCAAACGCCTTGCTGAATTAGGTCACGACCTGGATGATGAAAAGTTCCAGCGCACCTTTGACCGGTTCAAGGAACTGGCCGATTTGAAAAAAGAAATTTTTGACGAAGATCTGGATGCAATTGTCTCTGATGAAGTTCGGGAAGAAGACCAGTACAAACTGGATCATGTCACCGTCACATGCGGCTCGTTTGCTGTGGCAACGGCTACCGTTCAGATGGAAATTAACGGCGTCACCGTGCGTACCGCGGAACTTGGGGATGGGCCGGTTGATTCAACGTTCAAAGCCATCAAAAAACTGACAAAGTCCAAAGCAAAGCTTACTCAGTATAATGTCGGTTCAATTACCGGCGGAACAGATGCGCAGGGTGAAGTTACCGTGAGGGTAAGCGAAGGAGACCATACTGCTGTCGGCAAAGGGGCTTCAACCGATATTATCGTCGCATCGGCCAAAGCGTATATCCACGCTCTCAATCGCTTGAACAATAAACAAAAACGGCTGACAGACGCGGTCTGACTCGAGTGCCGACCACCCAAGACGTTACATGAAACGATAGGATAAAATGAAGGCCTGATGGGTAGTAGCCTGTCAGGCCTTCGTCATAAGGGGGGTTATATCTTCACCGTCTTGTATAAAAAATTCTTGAATCGGAACAACTGGCGTTGTTCCTCCACTTTTTCCAGGCCATCGGCAACAGCTTTAAGATAGTGTGCTACTGCCGGTAAAGTCTTGCCCGCCTTGGTGCGCGCTTTCTCAATAACCAACCGCACCGTTTCGCGCGAAATATCGTTCCGTGAGAACGGCTCGTAAATATCCGACCAAAAATCACCGCCTCCAGCAATCCTCGACAGTATTTCTCCTGCCAACTGGTCATCAAGATCATGGACGGCCGATTGCTTTTGTCGCACCTCCAGGCGTCCGGTCCCGGCGATAGCTTCCCTGATCGCTTCACCCGTGATGATACTTTTTCGTCTGAAGAACAGGGCTCGCAACAAAATACTGCGCAGCTCACGGATGTTGCCATTGTAATTGTGGCGCTTGAGAATGTCTTTTGCTTCTTCAGTTAGATGCGGTGGCTGCTCCTCCGTTTCATTTTCGGCACGGTAGGTACGGTAAAGTTTACCCAGAAAATGGACCGAAAGATCAGGAATGTCTTCGCGGCGCTCGTTCAGTGACGGCAGGCGTATGGAAAGTTCAGAGAGGCGGTGGTAGAGATCTTCGCGGAAGCGGCCTGACGAGATCTCATCGGCCAGATTTTTGTTGGTGGCTGCAACGAGCAAAACCCTGCTGTAGCGCTCGGTATTTTCTCCGAGCCTCATGAAACCGCCATTGTCGAGAAACCGCAGCAACTGCACCTGGGTCTTGGGATCGGCATCACCGATTTCATCAAGAAAGACGATGCCGCCGATGGTTTCTTCCAAAATTCCACGCCGATCAGTGTAGGCTCCGGTAAAAGCTCCTTTTTTGTGCCCAAACAGCTCTGAATAGGTCAAATCACCCGAATAAGCAGCTATGTTTGTTTTTTTTACCGGTAGTTCCCCGTTGGGGTTAATAGTGCGGCGATACAGTTCATTAAGTTTGTTGTACAGGTTATTAAAGAAGAATTCCTTGCCGGACCCGGTCTGGCCGGTCACCAGTATTGAGGGGAGGCCGATGGTCGCCTCCTGTAGAACATTGCGCGACCAGAATACGATTCGATTGAAAAGTGGTGGCGAAACGGTGTTGATAAATTCGACGATCTCCTGTGATTTTGGACTGTTGCCGATGATGTTACCCAGTCGATACGAAGAGACGTGGGGATCTTTGTAGGCAACATCTGTTGTGAGCCGATTGACTTCACCCTGAAGCCGCTCGATGCGCTGCAGATCGGATATGTGGCGTGCAGTCAAGGAGCCAATGACTTGTAATAAACGGCGATGCTCCTCACGGAAATAGTCGTACTGGAGTGAATTCAGGCAGATAACGGCAATTACTTCGTCGTCACAAATGATTGGCACGGCAATTTCGCTTTTCAGGAGGGCACTCATTGAGCGGTGGAAGCCTTCCCCCTGAAGTTCCGCCTCAACACGAGGAGTTATTTTCGACTGCTTGGTAAATGCGACGAACCCTGTCAGGCTCCGTGATTCCTTTGGCAGTTCGTTTCCGCCGACAACGAGAGGTGGAATATATTTTTTTAGCCACTCCTTGTTTTTGGCACCAATAATGGTACCGTTCTCGTTCTCTACCACCAGCCACCTGGCACCATCCCGTTCAACGACAACGGCAATGCTGCCGGTATCTGCGCCAATCAATTCGGTCGCCTTGGAAAGAACCCTGGTTAAAAATGGCTGCAGGCTTTCAGTCCTCTCATTCAGAAGATCACTGATTTCGGAAAGCACCCGGATTTCAAGATGTTCTCCACCAACTTCACTGATGACCTTTTCAACCATTTCTGCATGAGTCTGCAGTAACCCCATTTCAAAATCGTTGAACTGATACAATTCATGAGAGTAATAATTAAGCAGGCAGATTATACGTCGGGTTTCAGGATCAAAACGCGGCACAACGTAGAGCGAGCGAAGCTCCAGTGATTCAGTCAATGCCCGTTTCTGCAGGTTGTGCTGGGTTAAATCGGGGATAAAAAGCGGCTTTAACAGGCGGTCGTCAGTAATCAGCCCCTGATCACTGATATAATTGGAAATCAGCGACATACCCTTGCGAAGATCCAGGGCTCCCAGCAGGTCATACTCTTTTTTCAGGTTTTCATCAGCAGAATAGCTGGCGATGTTTTCCAGAGCACCTGCAACGCCGTCCTGATGGGTCGGCACCAGCACTGCCGCAAGAGAAACCTTCTCAATCAGTTTAACAGCGGATCGTACCATCATTCCCGCCGCCTCACGCGCCTTGAACTTCTCGAGATGCCGGGCCAGATGGACCTGTTGGTGGTATATCCTTGCCTGGTCAAGCGGCTCAGCAATAATATCGGCCAGTTCAGCCAGTTGAGCTTTTATCGGGGCGCTCAACAGTGTCGCGGAGTTGTCGTGGTCGACACAGAGTACGCCAATCGACTTTCCCGCACTGACAATCGGCATTACGTAGCTGGAGCGGAACCTGAAGCGGACAGCGTATTTGTGATCATCGGAGCTCTTGTTTGTTCCGGAGAGTTTGAAATCAAGTGGGAGCTGCCTGACAAACACGGTGGAAACGATCGCTTCCTTTGAAAATATCGGAAAGGTTGTCTCGACAAGCTCTTTTCCGAGTGGGCCGGTGGCATGGACACACGCGAGAGCCCCCCGGGTCAGGTCTTCCAGGTAGATACGGATTTGTTCGCTCCCTGACAGCTGCTTGGCGTTTTCGGTTAGAGCATACAGCAGCTCTCCGAGGTTTTCTTTGCCGTAAACGGCAATGGCAGCCTGGAAATCTTTAAAACGTGATGCGACCGGCATGGTGCCCCCTGCTATATTTTTACAACCAGATAACCAGAGCATGCGCGGCGATGTTATTTCACTCAACAGCCGCTGGAAATCCTTCTGATGAACCAAATAAGAACACGCATGAGTATAAAATATACACGACAGAAATGTAGCGCGGGAGGAGAGTCAGGTCAAGGAGGAAGTGAGAATGCTGCAGATGCTCCGTTCGGGCGGCGGAGCCGGCGTCACCCTTTGAGTGCGTTCAACATCTTATCGGCTACATCCTTGCCGCTGATATTGTAGGAACCTGCTGCCAACTGCTGCCGAATGATGTTCAGCCGTTCCCGGTGAGCTTCATCGTCGGCCAGTTGAGTGGCGACTGGAGAGATGGCGACAGAGGCAGAGGGTGTTTCAGAAATTGCCTGATTCGCGAGGTTAGCTTCAGGTCGTGCAGCAGACTTGGTTTCTGTTCGGTTTAACAACGCCATATAATTTGACACTCGATCATCTATTTTCATAACGGGCTCCGGTCTTAGGTACCAAAGGAGGACGGTACGCTGTTTTCTCTGCTTTCAGAGGTAAAATGGCTGTATTGAAGCTTGCACTCTGTCCACAGGCTCGGCCAATTTTTATGGTCAATATTCTCATCGGGAAACGTGCGATAAAACTTTAGTACATTAGAATGTCATTACCTGTATTTTTTGCAGTAGTGGATAGGTGTTGTTTGTTTTACAGAAATGATGAGCTAAGCGAATATAATCCTGCTTCCTGGGGCTTCTGGAGGGGGGGTACGACGAGGTCGCGGTAATGCAGGTGGAAATTCAGCTGAGTCCTTTCCTGATCTGGTACAACTCTGTGATGTCCAAGCCGTTTTTTTCGTAATATTCCCGTTCCAGCTCTTCAACATAAAACCGGTCAAGTCCGGAGTTCTCAAGAAAGTCCTCCCGCAGCCCGACGTTACGTTCTGCAATAATCTGCGGCAACAGCGAATGCAGGTATATGGCCTCTTTTTTGATGGTAAAGATGGTTTCGTTGAAAAGATGATCAGGGATATCGCTACTGATTCGTTTCTTTGTCTTCAACTCTTCGACAATTTCCCGGCGCAATGCCTCCTGATCAGCCTTTGTGGTAAACTTCGAGTAAAAATTTCTTATGCGGTCACGCACATGTTCAAGGAGAACAATCGCAATTCTTTCTTCCTGATCGATATCGGTTAATTGACGGTGCAAGCTCTCAATTGATGATTGTCCCGCCTCAATTGCAGCCAGTCCATCCATGAGAGTTTTAACCTTGCGCCGGCCAAAATTGCCCAGATAGGCATTTGAGAACAGCTCTCGGATAAACAACTCGTGAAAACAGTTTTCGTGCAGGTTGTCGAAGGCAGCCTTGTGCTCCAGCAAGCCACGCAGCATCTCTTCATTAATCCGCACGGTTTCCATGAAGGCCAGTTGACTGATCAGGTTTGAAACGGTGTCAAAACGATCAAGATACGTTATTACATACGAGAAGCCATCCAGCAGCGATGAGTCGGCTCCATCCCGGATTTTCTCATCACACTCCTTGCTGGCATCCAGCATCAACTGATCGTAGGCGTGGTCACGGTTATCCATCGCCTTTTTCTTGCCCGTGATCAGCTTGAGCATATCATCCCGGTCGATGCGGCTCTCAATGTTGATCTCCCGGAAAAAAATCCCCTCCAGGATTTCTCGAGTTGCTGCAATGTAATCCGGCTCATGGTCGCCTTTGAGATTACGCCCTTTTTTGAGCATCTCATCAAGCGTATAAAACAGTGCCCCCGGAATTTTGTTGCGGACCGACAATGTTTTCAGACGAGTCAAGCGGGCGTTGTCGAGGTTGCTGATCTCATTTTTGGCGTTGCATGCCAGCAGGATGTTGCGGTATTCATCGACAATTCTCTTATTAGCCGGACTGCGGTACATGGCATCGATTCTGATGCGTTCCTGCTGGTAGCGGTCAATTTTATGTTTTGTTGCGACCGCTACCAGTCGGCTGAAATCCTCATCAGATATTTTTTTGTTTTTGAAATAGAAGCTGCGGAAAAGGTCGCGATATTCACGGTGGTGGCGGTTGATCAGCTTGATTACAAATAGCTGGGATGATTCGTCGTTCAATAACGGGTAGAGTTCGGAAATAAGAATGTCGTCACGCTCGTCACCAACAGCTTCCGAGCGTTTGATGCTTTTGCCTATTCGTTTGACCAGCTCTTCCTGCTGGTTTTTCAATTTACGTGACAACAGATTGGAGTGAACAAAGAAAAAATAGTTGCAGACAGCATTCCCTTCGAAAAAGATGGTGTCATATGTTTCAGAGCCTGATGTACGGTCGCTGAAACGGACGGTGCCATCTTCGTCGGAGTGAACCCCGTACATAACCAGACGGTTGATGATTTCCGGTTTGGCAAGATCGGATGTCGGCTGATCTACTCCAAACATATATTCGCAAAAATTGCCACCGTTGCCCTGGTAGCTGATTCCCCCCGGTGAGAGGATCATTTCGTTGCCGGGAGAGAATATGCGCAGCTGGTCCTCTTCCTGGACGATGTTAAAGAAGTAGCGCTGGTAGGCATCATTGCCGGCCACCATGACAAAATACTCTGTCTGCTCTCCCATCAAGCCGTGCAGCCGAATGTCCTTATGCATCTCGTTTCTCCTTGCAGTTACAACAGCTCGAACTCCATACTGTCATATGCCAGTTCAAATCCGGGTGGTAGCTTGTGCCCCTCCGCGTATGCGATCTGATGGGTAAGATGGGTCAGGATTGTGCGGGGGACTTTTAGCTGCCGTGCTGCTGTAATCGCGCCCTGAATATTGAAGTGGAATGGATGTTCAGTCCAGCGCAAGCCGTCAATCACCAACAGTTCCAAGCCTTGCAGCAGTTCCACTGACGGGTCTGGAATAGAGCTGCAGTCGGTCAAGTAAGCAAAATCCCCGATTCGGTATCCATATGAGATGGTCCTGCCGTGCAGCAGCGGTATCGGAGTAATAACCTGGCCGAACAGTTCAAAAGGAGCATCAATTTCGTGAGAAGCCAGTAATGGTGAATAACCGGAACCGTCATGCTCATTAAATATGTAGCTGAAGCCGCTCTGTAATATTCCAAGGGTTGCCTTGGACGCAAAGCAGGGTATAATTTCCTTGTGGAGAAAATGAAACCCGCGCAGGTCATCAATGCCATTGACATGATCAGCATGGGCGTGGGTGAAAAGGACGGCATCAATACGGCGGATATGCTGTCGCAAGGCCTGCTCTCTCAAATCGGTAGATGTATCAACCAGAATGGTATGATCATTGTAACAGACCAAAAGGGATGCGCGCGTACGCTTGTCCCGGGAGGATCCCGAGATGCAGACCGGACAGTCGCAGCCCACCATGGGAACCCCCGTGGAAGTGCCACACCCCAAAATAGTGATCTTCATACTGGTCAACTTTCTCGTAAAGTAGCTCGAAAATAACAGAATCAGTTCATGCAGGCAAGATGGTTTTAGGGGTGGTCGTGCCTGTTTGAGCCGGGACAAAATAACGGTTTCAGTGAGGCCAAACGGGAGTGCCTGCCATCATGGAAGGACCGGATTACTGCCCGGAGCAAGCGTTTCCACGCCGTCATTGATGTACTGTAACGAGTATTTTACGTAGTTGCCGGGCGACTTCTTCAGCCAGGCGATTTCGTCCGTGGTCAAGTCGCGCTTGTATTTGGCTGGCGCGCCGACCCAGAGAGTATGTGGTGGGATGACAGTCCCTTCGGTAACCAATGCCCGTGCACCTACCAGTGCTCCTTCACCGACGACGGCATGGTCCATCACCATGGCCTGCATTCCGATAAAACAGCCATTCTGCAAAGTGCAGCCATGCAGGGTTACGCTGTGGCCAATAGTGACGTCATCGCCGATAATCAATGGTGCCCCGGGATCATCAGCATGCTTTTTGTGGGTGACGTGCAACATGGAGAGGTCCTGCACGTTACTGCGGTCACCGATGCGGATATGGTTGACGTCGCCGCGCACAACGCAGTTGTACCAGACACTTGATTGCGCTCCTATCACAACATCGCCGATTATTACGGCGGTTTCGGCAATAAATGCGGTTGGATCAATGGCGGGGTGAATGTCTTGAAAAACTTTGATCATGGCTGTAGTCCCTCAAAAGAAATGGTTGCTGAACCGCTGAAGTATAGCCGCTTGCCGATGAATTGGCAATCATGACGTTTACACTGGGGAATGCCGATTAAACTACTTGTTGCCGCGCCCTATTTTTGCTATGTTACAAAACATTTCACCAATAAGGGGTTAAGCCATAACATGAAATTCACCAAGATGCAGGGTGCCGGAAATGACTATGTCTATGTGAACTGTTTTGAGGAAACTGTTGCCGATCCACAGCAAACCGCAATCCAGGTTTCAAACCGCAACTTCGGGATCGGTTCCGACGGATTGATCCTGATCATGCCATCGGAGACGGCTGATGTTCGGATGCGGATGTTCAACTCTGACGGTTCCGAATCGGAGATGTGCGGCAACGGTATTCGTTGTGTTGCCAAATATGCATACGATCACGGCCTTGTAACAAAGACCGAAATAACTGCAGAAACCGGCAACGGTATTCTGACGCTGCAATTATTTCCCGGAAGCGACGGGAATATCGAAAAAGTGCGGGTCAACATGGGGCTGCCGCGCTTAACGCGTGCCGAAATCCCCATGAAAGGTGATCCAAGCTCAAAAGTAATTGCGGAAGAGTTGACCGTATTGGACAAGACCTTCAAAATTACGTGTGCTTCAATGGGTAATCCGCACTGTGTCATTTTTGTCGATGATGTTGCCGATTTCCCGGTTGCAACCTATGGACCGCTGATAGAAAATCATGAACTCTTTCCCCGCCGCACGAATGTAGAATTTATCCAGGTCATTTCACGCACTGAAATTCGACAGCGGACCTGGGAACGGGGTGCCGGTGAAACATTGGCGTGCGGAACCGGTTCCAGCGCAGCGACTGCAGCGTGCGTACTGAACAATCTGACGGAGAAATGCATTCTTAACCATTTGTCCGGAGGCGATCTGGAGATGGAATGGGCTGCTGATGGCAGGATTTATATGACCGGACCGGCGGTAGAGGTATTCAGCGGAGAAATCTGAAATCAATTTTGAATTTTGAATAGCAGGTTCTTAAATCGTAAGATAAATCAAAAATTCATTAGAATACATTACAGGTCTTATGTCGCGTGCTATTTTTATCGTAAATCTATTTCTGGGGATAGTCATCATTGCCCTATTGGCCGGGATTGCCACCGAGACTCTCTCAACGCGACTCGGAAGTAAGTTCCCCTCCAAAGGTGCAACGACAGCCGCTCCCCCGTCTGCCGCCCCGCGCATGGAGATGCTCTCTTTTTACGCCCCGATCCTGACTGACGGGCTATTTGGGAAGGCGACCCAGGGCCCGCTGGTTCCGATCACAACTGCTTCGGTGTCGGCGCAGGCTGCTCCGGCAACCGCACCCTCTGAACTGATGCTGCTTGGCACGGCTGTCGGATCATTTCGTGAAACCTTTGCCCTGGTTCGAAACACGACAAAGCAGGAAGAGCGGGTATTCCGCCTTGGGGATATGGTCTTTGATGCCGGGCGTCTGGTAGAGGTTCGCAAGGAAAATGCTTTTATTGTCGTCAATGGCAAGAAAGTCGAACTGCTGACACCCTTTACGCCGCCTCCTTCATCCTCACCCGCTCCCCCAGCGGCAGCGGCGGCGGGAACACTGCAGCCGGGTGCAGCAGTGGCCAATCTGGGAGCAGGCAACTATGTTATAGATCAGCGTGCCCTGAACTCGGCTCTGGACAATCCTGCCCAGGCAATGAGTGATGCCCGACTGCTCCCCAGCCAGAAGGATGGCAAAGTCGAGGGTTTCCGGGTTTCGGAGGTCAAGCCGAATGGTGTATTCGGCATGATCGGTATCAAAAACGGTGACACCTTGCTGCGATTGAATGATTTTCCGATGGATTCGCCGGATAAGGCACTGCAGTCATTCATTGCCCTCAAGGGGCAGAACCATCTGAAATTGGATATTATTCGCGACGGGCAGCCACAGACGCTCAACTACGATATACGGTAACGTTACCCTGCTCAGGAGGCACACTTGATACGATATATACTGCGAACATTTTGTACACTTGCTCTGGTGGGGGCACTCTTTGTTTCCCCGGTTCTGGCCGCTGGCGGAAAAGGAGTGGTGCTGAATTTCAACGAGGTGGATATCTCCACCATGGTGAAGTTCATCAGTGACCTGACCGGTAAAAACTTTATCCTCGATGACAGGGTTAAAGGGAAAATATCGGTGTACTCTCCCTCCAAGCTCACGATCGAAGAGGCGTACAACGTCTTTACCTCCGTGCTGGAATTGAAGGGCTTTACCGTCGTGCAGAGCGGTAAGGTCGGCAAAATTATCCCATCTTCCATTGCCAAACAGTCGGGCTTCAAAGTGCTGCCTGAGGGGGCGCCGGCTCCGGTCAACGAGAATTATGTCGCCCAGGTTACCAAGCTGGAATATATCTCCGCTCAGGAAGCGGTGACGTTCTTGCAGCCGATGGTTTCCAAGGATGGCCATATATCGGCTTTTGGGCCGGGCAATCTGCTCTTGATGGTTGATTCAGCCATCAACATCCGCAAGCTGCACGCAATTCTGCAGACGATTGATACGGAACGCACCCGCGAGGGGCTCGAGATAATCTACCTCAAAAATGCCTCGGCCGAAAGTGCGGCAAAAATCGTGCAGCAATGGCTGAGCGGCTCCGAGGGAAAAACTGCCACGTTGCCCGCTGCCGCGGGGGGGGGAAGTACGACAAGCGTTCTGGCTGATCAGCGCCTGAATGCCCTGCTGATTTTCGGCAACGAAATAACCAAGAAAGCGATTCGCGAACTGGTCGCAAAGCTGGATGTTACCCCCCCTGAAGCAAGCAGCAAAGTTAACGTCTATTTTCTCGAGAACACCGATGCGACTGAGATGGCAAAAGTTTTGGATGGCGTGGTCAAAGGGATCACCGCGCAGGCGGCCACCACGCCTGGTGCCACCGCCGCTGCACCGCAGGCATCCCCCTTCGATAGCGGCAAAGTCACCATTACTCCTGACAAGGTTTCCAACTCGCTCGTCATCATGGCGTCTCCCACCGATTATGCCAATCTGGTGCAGGTCGTAAAAAAGCTTGACCGGCGTAGTAGGCAGGTTTTTGTGCAGGTGATAATCGCCGAGATTTCGCTGAATAAGACACTGGATCTTGGTGTTCAAGCTGGTGCGTTCGCAGCAGGGGAGCTCGGCAAGTATTTGCAGGGCGCCGCCATATATGACCCCTTTGGCGCTTTCGGCCAGATTCTCGGTTCCACCACGGGTGGGACATCCGGCAGTGGCGTGGGAAGTTTGATCAGCAGTGCCCTGGGGGCCAATAACGCGACTCTTAATAAACCGGTCTCCGCCGTGGCGTTGCTCCAGGCGCTGGACACCAACGGCCTGGTAAACGTGCTCTCCACCCCCAATATCCTGACTTCGGACAACAAGGAAGCGGAGATTACCGTGGGTGAGAACGTCCCTTTGGTGGGTTCGACTACGCAGAGCACCTTCGGTACCACGCAATCAGTCGAACGTAAAGATGTCGGCATTAACCTCAAGATTAAACCGCAGATCAGCGAAGGCGATTATATTCGCCTCGATATCAACCAGGAGATTTCTGCGGTTGCCCCCAGCAAAGGTAATGCCGTTGACTTGGTCACCACCAAGCGTGCCGCCAAGACCAGCGTCGTTGTCAAGGATAATGAGACGGTGGTGATCGGCGGCCTGATCCAGGATCAGGAGAACGACACCGTGAGCAAGGTGCCCTTTCTGGGGGATATCCCCGGCTTGGGATGGCTGTTTAAAACCACGAGCAAGACGCACTCCAAGACGAATCTGATGATTCTGCTCATTCCGCATATTATTAAGGATAACAGTGACTTGACCAGTATCACCGATACGCAGCGGACCTCCTTCATCAAAGCGTCAAAAGAGTCCAAACCGATAGACGTGCAGAAGGGGATTTCCGGCAAATGAGTACCGGCATCGTGAGCGATCCTGATGAGTTGATGGCTGTTGCCGACAAGCTGGGGATTACCTGTCAGCTTGAAATCAAGAGTGATGAGGTTGAGACCGGTCTTCTCAATCATCTGCCATTGACATTTGCACGATCCAACTCGATTTTACCGCTCAGTGACGTTGATGGTGTCGTCAGAGTTGCCGTATCCAGCGCCGCCGGGTTGCTGCAGTTAGACGAACTGCGCCTGCTGTTCGGAAAGCAGATCGAAGCGGTACTGGTGCCTGCTTCGCTGTTGGCGGATGTCATCAACCATGTTTACGCCGGTGTCTCGGGGACTGCTCTCGATGTTCTGCAGGAGTTGCAGGGGGAAGACCTCTCTACCGTCGCCACCGAACTGAACAATCCTACGGATCTCCTTGATCTCTCCGATGAAGCCCCGGTTATCCGCCTGCTGAACTCGATTCTCTCGGAAGCGGTCAAAGAGAGGGTGAGCGATGTGCATATCGAGCCGTATGAACGGGATCTTCTCGTGCGCTTCCGCATTGACGGTATCCTCTACGAAAAGCTCTCCCCTCCCAAAATCATCCAGGACGCACTGGTTTCGCGCATCAAGATCATGGCCGGTCTCAATATTGCCGAGAAGCGTCTGCCGCAGGATGGCCGCATCCGCGTACGGGTTGCCGGCCGTGATGTCGATATCCGCGTCTCGGTCATCCCGACCTATTATGGCGAACGGGCGGTACTGCGTTTGCTGGACAAGAAAAAGGGAATCCTGTCGCTGGCTGATATCGGCCTGGGGGAACATGGTGTCCGGACACTGGAGCGGATGTTGGAGCGGACGAGCGGCATTATCCTGGTAACCGGCCCGACCGGCAGCGGTAAATCGACAACGCTCTACGCGGCGCTGAACAAGGTTAATTCCAGCGAAAAGAATATCATTACCATAGAGGATCCAATCGAATACCAGATCAGGGGGATCGGTCAGATTCAGGTCAATCCTAAAATAGACCTGACCTTTGCCGGGGGGTTGCGCTCAATTCTGCGCCAGGACCCCGATATTATTATGGTCGGCGAGATTCGAGACGCCGAAACGGCCGAAATTGCCATTCAGGCGAGCCTCACCGGGCATCTTGTGCTGTCGACGCTGCATACCAATGATGCCGCTACCGCAGTGACCCGTCTGGTTGATATGGGGATCGAGCCATTCATGATCGCCTCTTCTCTGTCAGCCGTTGTTGCCCAACGTCTGGTGCGGGTTATCTGTCCGCATTGCCGCGAAGAGTATCGTCCGGTTGAACAGTATGCCGGAGTAACTCTCCCTGACAGATTGTATCGCGGCCGGGGATGTGATGCCTGTTTCGGTCTTGGCACCTTGGGCCGGACCGCCATCTATGAAATTATGCTGATTGACCAGGAACTCTGCTCAATGATCATTCGCCGCTCGCATGCCGGCGAGATCAAGGAATATGCGGTTGCGCATGGCATGAAGACCCTGCGCGATGATGGCATTGCCCGGGCTGTCGCGGGGATTACTACAATCGAAGAGGTTTTACGCGTTACCCAGGACGATTATGCCGACGTTCCGCTATAAAGCCTATAGTGCGAGCGGCTCCTCGGTTTCCGGCACTATTGAGGCTGATTCCGAACGGCAGGCGACGCAGCAGATCAAAGGCAAGGGATTGTTGCCGCGTGAAGTTGTAGAAGAGGGCAGTGCTGGGGGCCGTTCCGGATCATTCTCCTTCCGTCGAGGCGTTCCTGCTGACGAACTCTCGCTTTTTACCCGTCGTCTTGCGACTCTGGTCGCGTCATCCATACCGCTTTTCGAGGCGATGGGATCGCTCTGCGAACAGGAGGAAAGCGGCCCTTTGCGCCAGGCTCTTGTACGGGTAAAAGAGCGTATCGCCGAAGGGGCCTCACTGTCGCGGGCGCTGGCGGCCGAACCGGACATTTTCGGTGAAAGCTATGTCAGTATGGTGGCAGCCGGAGAGGCTGGCGGTGCTCTTGATGCCGTGCTGGAGCGGCTGGCAGATTTTCTGGAAGAACAGGAGCAGGTGCGCAGCAAGGTAACGTCCGCACTGGCCTATCCGATCCTGATGGTGCTGGTCGGAGGGGGGGTAATGCTCTTCCTGCTGACGGTTGTTATCCCCCGCATAGTATCGATTTTTGAAGACAGTAAAGCCGCCCTGCCGCTGATCACGATCATTCTGATCAAAGTAAGCCATTTCCTGCAGGGGTACTGGTGGATCCCGGTTTCCCTGATAATCGCCTCAGTCCCCCTCTATCGCAAAGCCATGAAACGTGATGATCTGCGCTTGAAGCGCGATACTTTGCTCCTGCGGTTGCCATTGGCTGGCGGGATGTTGCAGCGACTGATACTTTCCCGCTTTGCCCGGGTACTCGGCCTGCTGCTCTCCAGCGGAGTGCCGATCATGCGGGCTCTGGATATTACCGGAGCGGTTCTTGTCAACCGTGTCTACCGCGCTTATTTGCACGATGTGATGGAGGAGGTTGCCCAAGGGGGAAGCCTGTCCGGCAGTTTGAAGAAGAGTCCACTTTTCCCGCCGCTTCTGGTGCATCTGACCGGCGTCGGCGAGAAAAGCGGCAATCTGGAAGAGATGCTGGTTAAAGCCGGAGTCGCCTACGAACGCGAGTTCAGTGCCAGGTTGACCCGTCTGATGGGGCTGATGGAGCCGCTATTGGTCCTGGCAATGGGCGTGGCGGTCGGCATCGTGGTGCTGGCGGTGTTACTGCCGATTTTTGAATTGAACCAGCTGATAAAGTAGGAGGGTACCCATGGACTTTACAAGCGTATTGCACAAATTCACGGTTGTCCCCTCCCTGACTGATGAATTGGTTGCGCTGCAGCGGGTGGCATATAACCTGTGGTGGTGCTGGGAACCCGATGCAACCAGCCTCTTCCGCCGAATTGATCCGGATCTCTGGAAGTCTACCCGTCATAATCCGATAGAAATGCTTGGAATCCTCCAGCAGACGACGCTGGAGACGCTCAAAAATGATGAAGGCTTCATGGCGCATCTGGCGCTGGTAGACGAAAAGCTGAACGACTATCTCCGGGCAAAAACCTGGTTTCAGAAGACGTGCAACGGCGCTTCTAAGATGAAAGTGGCCTATTTCTCGATGGAATTCGGCCTCCATGAGTCACTGCCGATTTATTCCGGCGGCCTCGGCATTCTGGCAGGTGACCATCTCAAGTCAGCTTCCGACCTGGGATTGCCGCTGGTCGGTGTCGGTCTGATGTACCGGCAGGGATATTTTCGCCAGTACCTGAATAACGAGGGGTGGCAGCAGGAGTATTATCCCGAGAATGACTTCTATAATCTGCCGTTAACCCTCGAACGTGACGAAAATGGCGTGCCGAGGACTATTGAGCTGGAGTTTGGCCCCCGTAAATTCAAGGTTCACATCTGGCGGGTGCAGGTTGGCCGTGTGCCGCTTTACCTGCTGGATACCAATCTGGAGGAGAACCGGCCTGAAGATCGCCTGATCACGGCGCAGCTCTATTTTGGTGACAAAGAGATGCGCATGATCCAGGAGATCCTGCTTGGCGTCGGTGGAATTCGGGCTCTGCGGACCATGGGGATTATTCCCAATGTGTGCCACATGAACGAGGGGCATGCTGCTTTCCTGGCATTGGAGCGCATCCGCCTGCTGATGGAAAAACATGATATCCGCTTCAGCGAGGCCCGCGAAATTGTCAATGCCGGCACCATATTTACGACCCATACTCCGGTGGAAGCGGGTATTGACCATTTTGCACCGGAGCTGCTGGACAAATTTTTCCTCGACTATTTCAAGCCGCTTGGTATCACGCATGATGACTTTATCGGTTTGGGACGTCAGAATCCGAAAAACCAGCAGGAATCTTTCTGTATGGCGGTGCTGGCACTCAAACTTGCCGGGCATGCAAATGGCGTCAGCCAGTTGCATGGCGAGATTTCGCGCAGCATGTGGAAGGCTCTCTGGCCCGAGCTTCCGGAGGAACAACGTCCGCTGACATCGGTCACCAATGGCATCCACACCCGCACCTGGATGTCTAACCACATGGCCAGTCTGTTGATACGTTATCTGGGAACCCGCTGGTTGGAGGACCCGACCGACCATAATGTCTGGCGCCGGATATCCCGGATACCGGATGCCGAGTTGTGGCGGGCGCGTCTGAGCAGTCGCGAGAAACTGGTTGATTTTGCTCGTAAGCGGCTTAAGGAACAGCTCATAAAGGATGGCGCAACAACCAAGGAAATTGCGACTGCCGAGGAGGTCCTTGATCCCGAGGTGTTGACGATCGGCTTTGCACGGCGGTTTGCAACATATAAACGGGGAACCCTGCTGTTGCGTGATCTGGGCCGCCTGGCGCTCATCCTTAATAACCCGGAGATGCCGGTACAGTTCATCTTTGCCGGCAAGGCTCACCCCCAGGATCAGGAAGGAAAAGAATTAATTCGCCAGATTGTGCAGGCGTCACATCAGGAGCGCTTCCGTCACCGGATAGTTTTCATAGAGGATTATGACATGGAGGTTGCCCGTCATTTGGTGCAGGGCGCCGATGTCTGGCTCAATACACCGCTCCGGCCGATGGAGGCAAGCGGGACAAGCGGCATGAAGGTTGCCTTTAACGGCGGCCTCAATCTGAGCGTCTTGGACGGCTGGTGGTGCGAAGGTTATCAGGGGAATAATGGTTGGGCGATTGGCAAAGGGGAAGTCTACGTCGATATTGAATACCAGAATCAGGTTGAAGGACGTGCCCTGTATGATCTTCTTGAAAAGGAGGTTGTACCGCTTTTTTATGAGCAGGGGAGCGATGGTGTTTCGCGCGCATGGATTGCCACGATGAAAGCCTCCATGCAGAGTCTCTGCCCGGTTTTTTCAACCGACCGCATGGTGCAGGAATACACCAGTCACTCGTACCTACCATCCTATACGCAGTGGCAGCGGCTGGTTGACAACGATTTTGCGTTGGCGCTTGATCTTGCCCTCTGGAAAGAGAGAATTTTCAAGGCCTGGCCGCAAATCCGTATTGAACAGGCTGAGGCTCAGGCAACAGATGCAGTCGCTGTCGGGAGTCAGGTCCCTGTTGCCGGCCGGATAACGTTGGGCGATATCCCGGTTGAGGACGTGTCTGTTGAGGGATATTTCGGGGTGTTGGATTCGACGGGCAATATACAGGGTGGAGAGACCGTAAAACTCGTGATGGAGAAAGATCTCGGCGGAGGTGTCTATAGTTTTGGCGGTTCCTTTGAGTGTCGTTTCTGTGGGCGGCACGGCTTCATGGTGCGGATAATTCCGCACCATGCGGTTCTCGGTACTATATATGAACCCGGTTATTTGATCTGGGGATAGTATGGTTCTAGCAGCGGACATTCGACAGCAAGTTTACGACCTGCTTTCGCACGCCTCCACTATCTCTTTTGTTACCGCAGACCAAGATTCCGGCAGTGTTAGTATGCTGGTTCCCGGTCAACGGGTCAGCGCGGAAGTTCTGTCGACATTGCCCAATAACCGGGCTCAGGTCCAGGTCGGCACCGAGAGATACAATCTTGATCTGCCGATGCCGGTTCGCTCCGGGCAGATGCTGGAGATGACGTTTGTTGCCGCTGATCCCCGTTCAACATTTGCCATCGCTCGCCAGGCGGGGGCAGCCCCACCCGTCACTCTTTCCGATGCTTCGCGCTTATTGAGTCTTCTCGTTTCAAACGAACAGGGTGTTGACCCTTCATTCCGTGCGTCTCTCCAGACTATTGGCGATATGTTACGCCGTTCTTCTGGCGATGCAGGTGTATTGGCACATCTGATGGACGAAGCGTTGACCTATGGGGATGTGCAGGGGGGGGCAATGGCGCTTCCTCAGTCCGGCGGCACTCCCCTGCGCGGACCGGGGAATCAGCCGGGAGATCAGCCCCAGCAAGCGACCTTCCGGTTTGCTCCGGAACAGATGCGACTGACGGCTTTTGAAACCAGTGCTGCCCAGATCCTGCGCACGATTGCTCAAAACTCCCGCGTTATTCTGGTCGAAGCTGCCAATCAACCGGTGACGCCGCTGCCGTTCCTTCCCGGAGAAGAGATTGAAGCTTCTGTGATCGGCACACTGACTGGTGGCAGGGTGTTTGTTCAGGTGGCAGGGTCAGAGATGGAATTGGCTCTTCCAAGAACGGTACAGAGTGGTGATATTCTTCGTCTGACCTATATATCGTCCCAGCCGAAAGTGACTTTTGCGATTCCGCGTCTGCTGCCTGACAGCACGTCGGGTGTTTTAAGCGAAGCAGGCCGCTGGCTGAGTGTGTTGGAACACAGCGAGGGAGGGGTGTCGAGTCAGCAGATGTACGTGCTTGACCGTCTGAATACGGTACTTAAAAGTCTTCCCCCCGATTCGCCGGCGTTCACCGCTATTCTGGATGAGGCAATTACCTACCAGACGGTCATGCGAGGGCAGGCTTCTTCGGAACAGTCTGCCGTTTTGCAGGCATCGCTGCTTTCCGCACAGCAGACTCCTTCTGCATCAGGGAATGGAATCGTATTGAGCGATGACATGGCTAAGCTTCTTCAAGCCGTGATCAAAGGGAATCGCCTTGCATTGCTTGAAGCTCTTAATCAGCAGGCCATGCCGGCCGGATTTGCGCCGGGACAACAGTTAAGAGGCGAAGTGCTCGCAGCGCTGGGTGGTGGACGTTTCATGGTCCAGGTTGCAGGCCGGAGCCTGGAATTCATGTTGCCAAAGGGGCTTACTCGTGGCGATCTGATTACCCTGTTTTTCATAACTGAGGAGCCGCGCGAGACGTTCCTGATGGTCCGTTTCGGGCGTCCGGGAGATTCCCGGATCAGTGACACCGGTCGTTGGTTGAGCAGTTTTTTGGGTGAAGCATCCGGCTCAGTGCCGACTCAGGCTACGCTCGGTATTTTGCGCACTCTGTTGGCCGGGCCGACGACCGATGCAACATTGCTTGGCAGGATGCTTCAACAGGGCCTTCGTGAAAGCGGGCTGTTTTATGAATCTCATTTGGCTCGCTGGTTTGGTGGAGATTTTCAGATGGAAGAGATTCTCAAGGAGCCACAGGGACGTTTGTCCCCTCGTCTGGCACAGGCGGTGGGGCAGCCCGGCACGCTGGCTGATGAACTTGTACGGGCCGGCATCCGGACCGGTTCACCTGAAATAATGGAGGCGCTCTTTAAAAAGGCCGGCAGCGGTATGGCGCATGAAGGAATCGCTGATCAGCGCACTCTGGCAATAGTCACTGAACAGCTTTCTTCACTGCAGAACGGCCAGTTGGTGTTTCAAGGCGACTTGTTTCCCGGCCGCCGCATGGAGTGGACCATTGCCGAGCGGGAGGCGGGTCGTGGCCGGTCCGGCGGGCGCGAGCGGAGCTGGGAAACCACTATTACCATCACTCTGCCCCACCTGGGTCCGGTTACCGCGCAGCTTACGCTCGATGGAACGAGTGTGGCTATTAAAGTGAATGTTGAAGACGGTGCAAATGTGCCGGTTTTGGAAGAGGGCAGGACACGTCTGGTTGGGCAATTGGAGGGTGCCGGGCTTACACCGGCAGAGTTGGCTATCAGTCATGTCGCAGCGAGGTGATGGAGAGCGCCGTGCGGCGGCGCTCTCCTATAAGCAGGGATACTATGCCCCGGTTGTAATCGCCCGGGGTAAGGGGGTTGTCGCTGAGGCGATTATCGCCTGTGCCCATGAGGCGGGCGTATATGTCCATGAGTCACCGGAACTGGTAAAGCTGCTGATGCAGGTTGACATTGATCAGTTTATCCCTCCCGAGCTTTATCGGGCTGTAGCGGAAGTATTGGTATGGCTTCAGTGGATGGATGACCGGCAGAAGTAAGCCAATTATGTGAGGAGGAATAATGCAGATCAAGTTTGGCACCGATGGTTGGCGGGGTGTTATCGCCCGGGATTTCACCTTTGAGAATCTTTCACTGGTGGCCCAGGCTACCATGGATTATCTGAATCGTGAGGGTTTGGGAAATAAAGGGTTGGTAATCGGCTATGACCGCCGCTTTCTGTCACGTGATTTTGCCCGGCGGGTGGCGGAAATTGCGGCGGGAAATGGTATTCACGTCCGATTGACGGAGGATTATGCCCCGACGCCGGCAGTTTCCTGGGCTGTACGCGAGAGTGGTGCCGGAGCAGGTGTGATGATTACCGCCAGCCATAATCCCCCTGAATATAACGGTTTTAAAGTGAAAGAAGCTTTTGGTGGTTCCGCCCTCCCTACCACAACCAGAATTCTTGAAGAAATCGTTGCATATAATCAGGAGAACGAGCGTCGTGTCATCGCTGTCCCGTATGACGAGGCACTGAAAAAAGGAACTATTGAACTTTTTGACCCTTGTGAAGGATATTTTCATCAGATCAGCCGCTACGTCGACCTTGATCTGATCGCGAAGGCCGGGATTAGAGCTGTCGTAGACCCGATGTTCGGTGCCGGTAGCGGTTTTATACCACGCCTTCTCCCCGGGGTTGATGAAATCCACAACAGTGAAAACCCCTCGTTCGGCGGGCAGCCGCCCGAACCGATCGGCCAGCATCTGGAGGAATTGTCAGCACTGATCAAAACCGGAAACTATCTGGTCGGGCTTGCACTTGACGGTGATGCCGACCGGATTGGCGCTGTTGATGAAAATGGCGACTTCTTCTCCTCGCACTGCATTTTTACCGTAATCCTGCGGCATCTGACCGAATATAAAAAATTGACCGGAGCGGTGGTCAAGACGGTTTCGACAACACGCATGGTGGATCTGCTGGCTGAAAAATTCGGGTTGGAGCTCTTTGAAACGCCGATTGGGTTCAAGCATATCTGTGAGCTGATGCTGGAGCGGGATATCCTCATGGGGGGAGAAGAGTCTGGAGGGCTTGGAGTGAAAGGCCATATCCCGGAACGCGACGGGATCCTGCTTGGATTGCTGCTGCTGGAGGCTGTTGCGGTCAATGGCAAGGGGTTGCGGCAGTTGCTTGATGAGACGATGGACGACATCGGACATTTCTATTATCGCCGGATTGATCGCCGTATCGAGGATGATGCCAAAGACCAGTTGATTGCAAAGCTGCGCGTGCACCCCCCGACAGCGATTGATGGCCAGCAGGTTGTGGCCACCAATTTCAGTGACGGTTTCAAATTTATTTTTGAAAACGGAGACTGGTTGCTGATCCGTCCTTCCGGAACTGAGCCGGTTTTGCGCCTGTACAGCGAAGCGGGAACGTTGGATCAAGTCGAGCGCTTCCTGCGGCAGGCGGTAATGATCGCTGGTTGTTAAAATATATAGCGGCTATCATCACTACGCGGTTGCACTGGAGAAAAAAACAGTTATAATCCTGGCCGCTCTGATTAGAACGGGCAGTCGGTTAATGCACACAGAATCTTATCCATACCGTTATGGAAAATTACTAAAAAGGAGCACACTGTAATGGCAAATATTCTGATTGTTGATGATTCGTCCACCATGCGTAAAATTATTTCGAGATCTCTTCGCCAGGCAGGCCTTACCGTCGATGAAATCTACGAAGCCGGCGACGGTATCGAAGGGCTTGGAGTAATTGCATCCGGGAAATCAATTCAGCTGATTCTGTCTGATATCAATATGCCGAACATGGACGGTCTTGAGTTTGTCAAGGCGGTGCGTGCCAATGGTAACACAACTCCCATTGTCATGATCACCACGGAAGGTGGCGAGGAAATTATCGCGGAGGCTATGTCGAGCGGTGCAAGTGACAGCATTAAAAAGCCATTCACTCCGGACCAGCTCCAGGAAAAGCTGGGAGGGTTGCTATGACGCTTAATCCGGGCGTTTCCCGGTCAACCAGCTTTACTGAAGAGCAGGTAGCGGGTTATGTGATTAATGCGACCAGGGAGGTATTCTCTACGATGGTCATGATGGAGGTGGTTGACAGCTTCCCGCTTAAAGAGCCGGTCAGCCGCTTTAAATGCAGTATTACCGGGATGGTTGGTTTTGCCGGGACATATTCCGGGGTAATTTCTATCCACTGTCCGGTTACTCTGGCGTTGAAGATAACCTCCAATATGCTTGGCATTGATTGCGATGAGGTGAACGAAGACCTGAACGATGCAATCGGAGAAATTGCCAACATGCTTGGCGGTAGTGTCAAACAGGTCCTCTCCAAGGGGGGGCTGGATGTAAAACTGTCGATTCCGACCGTGATCTCGGGGGAAGACTATACCGTTAACTCGCTTTCTGACAATGACTGCGTCGTCGTTCCGTTTACGGTTGAAGATCACACGCTATTAGTCGGAATTACGCTGAAGAAGGAAGATTAGCCTTGCCGTTTTATATCTCCGGCTGCCATAATGCGTGTCGGTCAATTCTGAATCTGGTACCGGAAGACACTATCTGATGGATGGTTATACAACGCTATACGGAATGCTGGAAACGGCTCTGAAGCAGGCCGGTGAAGAAAGCGGCATGCTATTGGGGCAGGAGCTTTCCATTGCCCTGGCAGACTCACTGTCGACAAGCAAGAACTCTTATTTTGGAGTACTTGATGACGGCTGCTTTGTTCTCGGCGTCGACTCAGGTGAAGCTTACTGCGGACAGTTCTACCTTATTTTTTCGCTGCGTGATGCCATTGTCATGAGCAGCATCCTGCTTGGTATTCCACCGGCACGCATTCAGGAAAAAAAGCGGCTCTCCATCATAGAAAGCGATGATATAGACGCTTTCTCAGAAATTGCCAATATGGTAAACGGGGCGCTCAACACCGTTTTTCAGGGAACACTTGCCAATAAAGTTCGGCTGAAGCTGTTGCCGCCCAAGAAATATGTTCCCGAGATTGATGAATTAAGTCCTGAAGAGCCGCTTCCGGATGGCGATTACCTGATGTTCCGCTCCAAGCTGGAGATGCCGGGACAGGAAATGAATCATCTTGATGTTCTTATTCCGGTTGCTCTGGGGAACCTGTATGACCCGCAACCGGTGGCTGTCGAAGCAGAAGCAGAGAATATATCAGAGGAAGTATCTGTCGGTGGCGGTGATGCTCAGGGTGCAGAGGGGGCAGAGGGGGCAGTTTCTGAGTCAACACCTGCTGCTGCCGATGGAATTGACAGCGTGGTTGTGCTGGAGGATGATGAAGAACAGCGGCGGCAGATGGTAGAACTGGTCTCGTTTACAGGATTCCAGATTGCTGAAGGCACGCTTAATGCAGATATAAAGGAGCTGTTCGCCGGACGAAATGTAAAGCTGGTCATCATTGGATCTCAGGATGCTGATGATCGTGAGTTAGCCGTCTGTATAAAAGTCAACGCCATCCGCCAGGATTCCCCGCCACCGATCATCATGAGCGCTGAGTGCTGGACACGGACTGCTGTCTTGAAAGCGCTTAAGTACGGTGCGCGGGACATTATCATAAAACCATTTAATGGCGATGATGTGACTTCAAAGGTCCGTCGCTATTGCAAAATAGCGTCGGTTTAGTCTTTAGCAGGTTTGATGATGGCTCAAAAATCAGTATTATACGCAGCTTTTTTGCCATTCTATCGTCGGATACTCATTTCCGGCGTTCCACTTCTCATGCTTGGTGCCATACTGTTTCCCCGGCAGGCGCACGCGTCTATTCCGAATCATCTCTACCGAATAGATATATACGGACAAAAAGATTTTACCCGCCTCATGGTGCGCCTTGCAGGCCCCCCACAGTACACACTGGTTGAGATCCCCGGCAACCGGCTGCGTCTTGTCATATATGACACAAACGGCACATTGTTTAAAAAATTCAGACGCTATTCTGATAAAAATATCGGCGGCGTGGTTCTTAAGGAGCGGGGCGACAGCCTGATCGTGACGTTCCAGATTTCCCGGACAGCAGGATGGCGCGATCTGTCACGTCCCGATATAAGTGCGATAACAATCGATATTGGTACTCCATTCAAGCCGGGAGTCCCACAACCTTCGCTGGAAGGGCGCGAAAAAATATGGAATGGTGTCGAAAAACTGGTGCGGGATTTTGATCCGCCACTAAAGTCGGAAATCCCTTTTTCTCCAACGGATAGCCAGGTCCTGGCGCACTTTCTTACTGAAAATGACCAGAAAAACTTTATGGCAGGCGAAGCGGCTCTTTACAAAGGGCGCCTGACCGAAGCCGAGGAGTTGTTTACTCACTTTGCATCGCAGCAGGCACCAATTCGTCCGTTGGCACTCTACCGACTTGCAGAAACATGGTACAAACTGCAGAAATATTCTCAGGCGTTAGCAGCATTCCGTGAAGCCGAAAAAATATGGCCGGATTATCTCCGGATAAATCCGGGGATTACTTTTTGTTACGGCGACAGTATTGCCCGGAGCGGTGAGCTTGCCTCTGCCCGTTCTTTGCTCGAAGGTCTTGTGGTTCGACTTGCTGACAAAGACTTTGCGCCGGCGCTTCTCGTACGTATGGGCGATATTCTCGCCCGGCAGGGGCATGAGTATGAAGCCCGTGCCATCTATCAAAATGTTGCGGAAAATTTTAAAGATAACAAAGCAAGCCAAATGGCTTTAATGAGAATAGCAGACAGTAAATTCCTGAAACTGACTCCCTGGAATTACCGGGCGGTCAGTGACGTCTACCTGAACGCTTCCCGGCAGAGCGGCGACCTCGACATGCGGGAGGAAGCTTATTTTAAATACGTTTTGCTTGAATCTATTCATGGTGAAGCTGGCGAAGCGTTACAACAGGTAATGGGTTTTCAGCGAAAATTTCCGCACGGTGTGTACGTCGCAGTGGTCAGAACAATCCGGGAAGTGCTGGTCGCAGAGGTATACCGCCGGACGGACTGGAACAAAGATCCATCAGCGCTCGTTCGGTTTATGGATGAGCAGCACGAATATCTTGCAGAGTGCGTTGCTCAACCCGGTTTTATTGCAGCAGTCACTCGGGCCTACAGCGAAGCCGGTCACCCGATAGAATTGGTCCAGTTATTGTCTGATATGGCTGAACGCCCCTGGGCGGCACCGATAGCTCCGGAGCTGTATGTGGGAATAGCTGATAGTTCCGAGTTGATTGGTGATACGGCTACTGCCGAGAAAGCCATAAAAATGTTTCTGGGCAAATTTCCCACCAACTCTCAAGCGAGGTTGATGACGGAACGCCTTGGCGCAATTTATTTTTCCATGGATAAGTATAAACAGGTAAAGGAGACACTTTTCTGGTTGTTAAATAAAGGGGAGCATGCCCAGCGTGTTGAAAGCTATTATCGGTTGGGACGATCGCTCTGGGCTCTTAATTACTATCCCCAGGCGGCCAAGTCGATAGACCTTTTTCTTGCGGCTCCTTTAAAGTGTGATCCCCGTCTTCTACCCGATGCATATTTTGTCGCCGCTTCCGCGAGGGAAAGCCAGGGCGACCGAAAAGGCGCCTTACGGGTGTTTGAGGCTGCGCTAAAGCTGCCGGGCAATACTCGCACCGACGAGTTTATCTACAGAACAGGACAGATTAACCTCCAGGAAGGCAAAATACTGCGGGCAAGAGAGTTATTCGGCCAGCTTGTCAAAAACGGCAAGGATCCGGATTGGAAAAATCTTGCCCAGCAGGCGTTAGCGTCCCTCGACATGAAGTAGTATTGCCGTAAGCGCACTATGAAAAGTCAATATTGTGACTTGGTCAAATAAATGGCTCGATGCGGGCTTGTATTTGATGCAACGGCATGGAAAAGATGGTATATATCCGGTGTTATTTTGTTAACCGCAGTATTGCCGTGTCATCTAAGTGTGGTTGCTGGCGGCATATATTTTGCAACATTGATATTTATCCCGGAAGGAGGCAGGTATGCACATTGAAGGCATTTTTGACGGCACAATCGGACTTTTAGGAAAGAGCATCGATCTGAGAGCTAAAAATCAAAATTTGATTGCTTCCAATATTGCCAATGCTGAAACCCCGAATTTTATTCCAAAGACCCTGGAGTTCGAGCAGGAGCTGCAAGGAGCCATTAAAAACGGCGCATCCGGAACAAGCTCTGCTTACGTCCCCAATGCGCGTCACATTCCGCTTCGGGGTGCTGGCGCCGGTAACTCTGTGCAGTCGGTTACGGGCGTGGTCGTAGAAACACCATCCAAGACACCCGGCAATGACGGCAATGCCGTTGAGCTTGAAAACGAAATGGGCAAAATGGCTGAAAATCAGGTCATGTTTAACGCGTCGGTCCAAATGCTGACCAAAAAGTTTACGGATTTACGGACTGCAATCAAAGGGGGGGCGTAGTAAATGGATTTTTTTAGTTCTATGAATGTAAGCTCGTCGGCGCTTTCCGCCGAACGTACGCGCATGAACTTGATATCGAGCAATCTTGCCAATGCCAAAGCTACCCGAACTCCTGAAGGCGGCCCTTATAAACGGAAGGATGCGATTTTTGCGGCTACTCCGGTTGATAGCCCTTTCGACCGGGCTCTTGATGGAGCGACAGCTCAGCAATTGCGAAAAGTTGAAGTTTCCGGGATTATCGAAGATCAAAATCCTCCCCGGCTCGAATATGACCCCGGTCACCCGGACGCCAACCCGCAGGGATATGTCGCCAT
The DNA here is from genome assembly GCA_021781535.1 of Deltaproteobacteria bacterium. Lineage (GTDB taxonomy): Bacteria > Desulfobacterota > Desulfuromonadia > Geobacterales > Pseudopelobacteraceae > JACRCG01. The sequence continues at coordinate 210,934 of JAJXWO010000001.1, forward strand.
GCCAAACGTTAATGTGATTGAAGAAATGACTGACATGATAAGCGCCACCCGGTCATATGAAGCCAACGTGACCGCTGTTCAGGCAGCCAAAAGCATGGCCATGAAAACGCTCGAGATCGGCAAGTAGTACAAGATGCATGGCGATGAAGAAATACGCAGAATTTGCAAATGAAGTCTCGCGTTTTAAGGCGAAAAATGGTGCCTTGATTTAAATTTGGAAATAGAATTCACGAGGATATAACTATGGTAACGACTGGTATTGAGAGCGGAATCGGGTTGTCTAAAGCCTTCCCTGAAATAGGCAAAGCCGGTTCATCGGCTACAACGGATGGAGCGGGCAAGTTTTTCAGCGAACTCGTCTCTAAAGTTAATGATATTCAGGTGCAGTCAGACAAGTCGATTCAGGGGCTCGCCAGCGGAGAGAACAAAAACCTCCATGAGGTTATGATTGAAGTGGAGAAGGCCAGCATTTCATTTCAGTTTATGGCGCAGGTCCGCAATAAAGCCCTTGAAGCATACCAGGAAGTCATGCGCATGCAGGTGTAGTCTCATTAACCACCCCCGGAATATAATTTTTCAACTCCATTAGTACATATCAAAGGAAAGTGAACATTACCGATGCCAGAAGGAATTCGTAAACTAGTAGAGCCTTTTTTTGCTCTTTCTCCGGGCAAGCAGATGGTTATTGCCACGGTAGCTTTTCTCTCTGCAGCGGCATTCGCGATTTTAATCTTTGTCGCAAACCGCACTGACTACCGACCGCTTTTCACTAATCTGACTTCAGAGGATGCCGGAGAAATTGTCAAAAAATTGAAGGACGCTAAAACCCCCTACCAGATTACAGCTGACGGTAAGGGGATTCTGGTGCCATCTGACAAGGTTTATGAACTCCGTCTGACCCTGGCTTCAGAAGGTATCCCTCAGGGCGGCGGCGTAGGTTTTGAAATATTTGATCGCAAGAATTTCGGCATGACGGAGTTTGTGCAGAAGATCAACTATCAGCGAGCCCTGCAAGGTGAACTATCCCGTACTATCGCGCAATTAAACGGGGTTGACCAGGTGCGTGTGCATCTGGTCATACCGGAAAAATCGCTTTTCAGGGACAATGAGAAACCGGCTACTGCCTCAATAGTGCTTAAAATGAAGTCGAACCGCACCCTGACTGATTCAGAGGTGCAAGGTGTCGTTCATCTTGTTTCCGCTTCTATCGAGGGGATGGATCCCAATCAGGTTACCATTCTGGACAGTCGCGGCAAGATGCTCAGCAAAGGAGGGGATAGCGACCCGACCGCACGCGCCACATCGGCAATGCAGGAAACGGAACGTTCCTATGAAAAAAATGTTGAAGACCGTCTTCAGTCCTTGCTTGACAGGATTGTCGGTGGAGGAAAATCCGTAGCACGTGTCACGGCAACATTTGATTTTAAGCAGGTTGAACGGGTTGAAGAAAAGTTTGACCCGGATACAATTGCTGTGCGCAGCGAACAGCGAACAGATGAGAAAGGGTCTTCCACTACCAGCAGCGCCGGCGTCCCCGGAGTACAGACCAACCTCGGACGCACACCAGCTGGAGGCGGAGCAACCTCCGGTGGTGGTACCAAGAGCGACGAAACACTTAATTACGAGGTGAGCCGTTCGTCGGCAAAGATTGTTGAACCGGTGGGGGCGCTCAGTAAAATTTCTATTGCCGTTCTGGTTGATGGCAAGTATGAAGCACCTGCAGTTGTCAAGGAAGGCCAGGTTGCCAAAGCAAAGTATGTCCCTCGCTCACCTGAAGAAATGCAAAAAATTGAAACTTTGGTAAAAAGTGCTGTTGGTTATAATGCTGAGCGTGGTGACCAGTTGAGCGTTCAAAATATCCCTTTTCAGGATGCGGATGAGGGGGGGGACATTGAAACAACAGCTTGGTGGACAAACCCATTCTTCATCTCTCTGGCTAAAAACCTGATGATCGGAGTAGGCTTTCTGGTGCTGGTCTTGTTTGTGATTCGTCCGCTTCTGGCATCACTGCGACTGGTAAAGCGCCCGGCGCTTGAAAGTTTTGAAGCAATCGGGTCAAGTGGAGAACAGTTGACTAATGCTGAACGTGCGCTGATCAATAATCAGATGGCTGAACAACAAAACTTGATTGAGCAAGCAAAAAAAGATCCCTACCAGGTCGCCCAGATATTACAGAACTGGGTTGCTGAGGATAAATAATCATTCGTAGTTTTCAATATACTCCACCCTTTAAACGCGAAACTTCTAATTTACTAAAAGGGATATTATGACAGGTTCAGAAAAAGCCGCTATCTTGCTGCTCTATCTTGGTAATGATGTAACCGGCAAGGTTTTCGAGCATCTGGATGATACTGAGATAAAAAAAATAAGTAAGAGTATGGGTCTGCTTGGGCATGTCAGTCGTGAAACGATCATGGATGTCGTTACTGATTTTACTGCAGTAATTGACCCACAGGCGGGCATTTTTTCTCAGGGAGATGAATTTGTCCTGAAGATTCTTGAAAAAGCCCTCGGGCCGGAAAAGGCTCAGATGCTGATGGACGAGTTACAGGCATCGAGCTATGGCGATCTGGTTGATATTTTGGCGAATATGGATGCGAAAACAATAGCCAATTTTCTTTCTCAGGAACATCCTCAAACCATCGCAGTCATCCTGGCAAAGCTTAAATCAAAGCAGACCAGCGAAATTATCAGCCTTTTACCGCAGGAGCTCCAAGCAGAAGTTGTGTTGCGTATTGCTGATGTTGAGCAGGTATCACCAGACATCCTTAAAGAAATTGACGATGTCATGAAGCGGGAACTTCAGTCGATGGGTGGAACCCAACGCTACAAAGTTGGCGGCATTGACAAAGTAGTTGACATGTTCAACCACTTTGATCGGAGCAAAGAAAAGCAAATTCTCGACAAACTGGACGTTCTCAGTCCGCCGTTATCAGAAATCATCCGCAAGCATCTCTTTACCTTTGAAGATGTATTTGCCCTGGATGACCGCAGCATTCAGTCAGTTATGCGTGAAGTGTCAAACGATACACTGACGCTAGCCATGAAAACCTCACCGGATGAGGTCAAAGAGAAGATTTTCAAAAACATTTCCAGCCGTGCTGCAGATATGATCAAGGAGGATCTCGAAGTAATGGGGCCGGTACGGCTTTCAGATGTCGAGAAGGCGCAGGGAGAAATTATCAAGATCGTGCGCAAAATGGAGGAAGAAGGAAAAATTGTGTTGGCCGGCCGGGGAAGTGAAGATGTCCTCGTCTAAGATCATAAAGCAGGCAGATCGTGCCAGTACGGGAGTCTCGGAATTCAGCTTCAGAAACATCGGGCAGTTGGGCGGATTAGCCCCTGCAGAACATGGTATGGGGAGTTTCGTTCCGATGGGGCTGTTCCAGATCTCTGACGCACAGGATGTGGCGGTTGCTGCCGGACCGCCCACCATTGAAATAAGCGAAGACGATCTCAATCAGAGAACCAATGAGGCATTTAATGCCGGACTCACAGAGGGCAAGGAACTTGCTGAACGTGGCCTTATCAATGTTTTCAAAGCATTACGGGCCTCAAGCGAAACCATACATAATCTGAGAGACAAAATCTTCAGGGAATCAGAAGATGAAATAATCAACCTGGTCATGCTCGTTTCACGCAAGGTAATTATCCGGGAGATAACTCAGGACCGCACTATTCTGGCTGAGGTAGTCAAAAATGCACTCGCCGGTTTATCGGCTCGAGAAGAAATAACCGTCCGGATCAACCCGGATGATTACGTGCTGGTCACTTCCGGACGTGAAAAACTGCTGCATAATGAACTGCTCAATGAGAGGCTGCTGCTCAAACCTGATCCGTCAGTTGCGACAGGTTTTTGCCTTGTGGACACTTCCATGGGGACCATCGATGCCTCACTTGACGGGCAGATGGATCAGATATTCCGGAGCTTTGTTGATCAGCGCACCGCCGTCGTTAGTGAAGAATCATAGCATGAGCACGATGCGATATGCATGACATGAAGCTGAACCTGGATAAATATCATTCGGCGCTTGCAACGGCAAAACCTGTCAGATTGCAAGGCAAGGTTACACAAGTGGTCGGCTTGGTTATAGAGGGGTATTGCCCTGATACGTCAGTTGGCGCCATTTGTGAAATAAAACCGGCTGACGGTGATCCGATTCCGGCCGAAGTAGTCGGTTTTCGCAATAATAAAACGCTCTTGATGCCGCTTGGTGAGTTGCGTGGAGTTGGTCTCGACAGTCTGATATCGGTCAGACGCGACAATGCTACCTTAGGGGTGGGCCCGCTCATGCTGGGGCGTGTAATCGACGGATTGGGCGAGCCAATTGATGATAAGGGTCCGATCGGCGTCGAGGAAGAATATCCGATCTATGCGCTGCCGGTTAATCCGATGTCACGGCCACCGATCCGTAAATCACTTGACCTCGGCATTCGCAGTATAAATGGTTTACTGACCTGCGGTCGGGGGCAAAGGGTTGGTATAATGGCCGGCTCCGGAGTTGGAAAATCAACCTTGTTGGGGATGATTGCCCGCTACACGGAAGCGGATGTGAATGTTATTGCGCTGATTGGCGAGCGTGGCCGCGAGTTGCGCGAGTTTATTGAAAAAGATCTGCAGGAACAGGGACTGAAAAAATCAGTTGTAGTGGTTGCAACATCAGATCAGCCTCCTTTGGTACGGATGCGCGGTGCTTACATCGCGACGACTATTGCGGAATATTTCAAGAACCAGGGTAAAAAAGTATTGCTGATGATGGATTCGGCAACCCGTTTCGCAATGGCGATGCGTGAGGTTGGGCTTGCGATTGGTGAGCCTCCGACCACCAAGGGATATACGCCATCCGTATTTGCTGCGCTGCCGAAGCTGCTTGAACGAACGGGTAATTTTCCTGAAGGGAGCATCACGGCACTCTATACGGTGCTGGTTGAAGGGGATGATTTTAACGAACCGATTTCTGACGCGATGCGCAGTATTCTGGACGGCCACATAGTGTTATCGCGTGATCTTGCTGCCCGTAACATATATCCCCCGATCGACGTTCTGGCCAGTGCCAGCCGTGTTATGACTGATGTTGCTTCCCGTGAGCACCTGGACGTAGCTTCAAAATTCAAAGAAGTGATGGCAACCTATCGCCAGTCAGAAGATTTGATAAATATCGGGGCCTACAAATCAGGGAGTAATCCCGGTATAGATTATGCTGTATCACACATTGCGGCGATGCAGTCATTTATGAAACAGGCAGTAGATGATCCGGTTATGCTGGAAGAAGCGGTACAAAACTTGAAATCAATGTTTGATTCCTGAATTTGCTGTTAACCGAGGAGTAATGGGCGATGGCTGGCAAGATATTCGAACTGGAGCAGGTCTTGATTTACCGCCGCGAGATGGAAAAACTCCGTAAACAGGAGTTTGCTGCGGCAAAACAGGGGCTTGAACAGGCCGATCAGGAATTGAAGCGTGAAGAGGAGCTTGTCAAACTTTTGTCAAACGAATACGTGCGCTGTCAGCAGGACATTGGGTGTATAGATGATATTCGGATGTATTCGGATTTTTTTGCCCGGAAGCGTGAAGAGATCAGAGTACAGAAGGAGCGGATCGAGTGCTTGGACCAGATCGCCACCGAAAAAAGATTTGATTTGATGGAAGCAAGCAAGGAAAAGAAGGTACTTGAATCATTGAAAGAGAAAAAAGCTGCAGAATTCCGTCAGGAGGCAGCTACCAAGGAACGGAACTTTCTTGACGAAATATCCATTCAGAAAAAGGTTAAATAGACGTGAACCAGAATAGAATACTTGTGGTGGCATTTTTATTGGGGAGTGTGCTCATCCTGTCACAATATACGTTACCTGCTGTTTTTGCCAATGCTGCTGTCCAGAATGAGGCGGGGTATGGCGGTGAAACGGCATCAACGAGCCACCTGCCGATCAATGCGACCCGCGCAGCTCGTGAGGAAAAAGCACTTCAGGATGCCCGCCGCCATCAGTTGGACGATAAAGAGGCGGCTTTGGCTGCCAAAGAGCAGGAACTGAAAAAATTGAACGCCAAGATTGAAGCCCAGGTAAAAGCTCTCGAAGAAAGCAAAAAACGGCTTGATGATTCACTGAAACAAAAGAAAAAGACTTTAGACGAAAAACGCAAGAGAATGCTGACACTCCTCAAAAAAATGCGTCCGGAACAGGCGGGACAGTTTCTCGGGAAAATGCAGGAGGGTGCGGTTATCTCAATACTGAACGATTTGGACAACAAGATGGTTTTAAAGTTGATACCGTATCTTAATCAACCGATGGTTCTCAAATGGATAAAAGATAATCTCAATAGCTAATATTTTATGGGCTGCAGTATGTCCAAGCCTATAGAAAATTCAAATAGAAAGGAGGTGAAAAAATAATGACTAATGGACAATTGACTGTTGCTTCAATTTGTAATGCGGCACCGTCAGCCACACAGGAGACATCCACAACCGCAGCCGTGGTAACGGATGGTGAGCAACAAAATGGCGGAAAGTTTGCCGGGATATTGAGCGGGGTTCATCAATCGGCAAAAGATGGGGGTTCATCCCATTCCGAGCAGACGGGGCAACATAAGAACAAGATTGGCAAAGATCAGCATCCTTCTGATGCTGATCCAGCGGGCTCAGGTGATGATCTGCTGGCACTGCTTAATGGATCACCGCAGGTTGCCGCAGCAGTGATGCCTGCTTCCCCAACAACAGAGGATACGAAAAAAACGGATACGCGTGCTGATAGTGTACCGAAGCAGGGCGAATCATCAGGTGTTGCCTCTCAGGTGGCTATGGCAGCCTATTCACAATCCGGCAAAATAGTAAACGTCACCATTCCTGCACCGATTAACAGTAGCGTGCTGCAGAACGCAGCAACAGTACCAGACTCCACTGACGTCATGGTTGCTCATCAGGGTGGCAAGCAGGCAGAGCGTGAGGCTGCAGCACCACAGCAAACAACATCCGAGCAGCCAGCTGAAAAAATCGCACTACTCCCTGTAACACAACACGCAGATGAGCATACACAACCTCTTCTGCAATCCGCTGCTGTGGTGGTTTCAGCAACCATACCCCAACCGGTACAATCTGACAGAATGTCAGAGATCAACAAGGCGACGCCACTCCCTGTTGATGGGGTACGGAACACAACAGCTCAATCGGCTCTCGTTTCAACCTTGCCTGAAAAAATTCAGGTGGAGCAAAAGACCTCTGAGCCGGTACAATCAGCAACACAGGCTCGAACGCCGATAACGCTTTCAGCAGAAGCTGTCAGTGTCCCGACGGCAGGCGAACTCGCTGCATCACAGGGAGCAAAAGATGGCGTCGTGGCCGTGTCCCCATCTGAGAAAACGGGAGTCGCATCCGGCATTCTTCAATCTGGAGTATCGGCGGCTCATTCAGTTCCCGAACTACAGAATAAAAACAGCCGGACTGGCGATGAGCAAAATGTTGTCAAAGAAATGGCTTCGCCATTGCAAACTGCCGTATCTTCCCGCGGATCAGCGTTGAGTTCCGATACTTCGCACACCAACGACAATAATCAGCAACAATCCGATGGTGGCGCCGACAGCAAGATGCTTGAACAGCAGTTGCGTGGACAAGTGAGCATGGAGAATCAGAAAGTAGCCCCACTTTCTGTAAAAACCGATTCGGTCGGGACTTCCTCCCAGGATATTTCGGGACAGGTTGTGCAGCAGCTAAGAGAGAACTTGACACAGCACGTTGTAAAGCCGGGGAATCATCAGATTACATTGACGCTTTCACCCGACAGTCTCGGTGAAATTAAAGTGAACCTGAGTCTCCAGGGACAAAAACTTTCGGTTACAATTTCAACCCAGAACGAGACCGTACGGAATGCTATTGCTCAGCATACCGATGCCCTCAAAGAATCTCTGGCGCGCCAAAACATCACGATGCAATCCTTTGATGTTACCACCGGCGGAAAAGGTTCAGGAAATTACGGACAGAACCAGAGTGCCTGGCGTGAACTGGCTAAACAGCAACAACAGTATCAGTCCTGGACATCACCTGGCTATCACATTGCACAGGCTGATCTCTCTTCCGGCCAGGCGGCATACCAGAGGCGACAAGGCCAGTCGATGCTCGATATTCATTATTGAAGGCGAGGAGAAAAAAATGGTAAGTACTGTAACAGCAACAGCAGACCCAACCGCGGCTGCAGCGGCAATGAAAAGCTCCTTGGGAATGAACAAGGATGACTTCATGAAGCTGTTTATAGCCCAACTGCAGTATCAGGATCCTTTGAAACCACAGGATCCGAGTGCGATGCTGGACCAGCTTTCACAGCTGTCTCTGGTAGAGCAATCTTACAACAGCAATACGGCGCTGACAAATCTGCTGACAGCGCAAAACAATTCCATCAGCTTGACTGCCGTTTCATTCATCGGCAAAGATGTCAAGGCAAACGGTAATGCTACAACATTTGACGGCAGCACACCGGCTGATCTGGCGTTTAACCTTCCTCTTTCGGCGTCATCGGCACAGGTTTCAATTGTAGATGGATCGGGCCACACCGTCAGAACTGCCGCACTCGGATCGTGTAATGCCGGTGACAACAGTTTTTCCTGGGATGGCCGCGATAGCAGCGGAGCATTACTCCCTGCCGGCGCATATACCTTTGCGGTGACAGCCACAGCGGCAGATGGCAGTTCGCTGGCGGCGACCACCTACACTACCGGAAAGATCGATGGTGTCGACCTGTCCGGCAGTACGCCACAGCTCATCATCGGTGCTACGTCTGTATCATTGAATGATGTTATCGGTATGGGGGTGTAACACGCATGGTAGACCAGATTTTTATTCCAAATCCGGTTCAGCCGGGCAGGATTGATCGCCCGCAGCAGCAAAAACCGGCATCCATCCAGACTTCCGATTCACCGTTCGCACGGGTTCTGGACCAAAAAATTCCGTCACAGGAGATCAAGTTTTCACAGCACGCCCAGGATCGACTTCGGGCACGCAACATAAACTTTTCAGCCAATGATCTTGCTAACCTGGAAGGGGCTGTCAACAGCGTCGCCCAAAAGGGAGGGAAGGAATCGCTGGTCATGATGGGAGATTCAGCACTGGTAGTCAGCATCAAAAACCGGACGGTAGTAACCGCCATGGACAAGTCCCAGATGAAGGGCAATGTTTTTACCAATATCGACTCAGCAGTAGTGATTTAAAAAACAATTTTGGATTCTGAATTTTGAATTTTGAATTAATCTAAAATCCAACATTCAACATTTATTTACCGGGCTGGTCCTCCGAGAGGAAGCCCCGAAACGCCGACCGATTGACGCGTTTCACCCAACAAAACTCTCTCACACGTACAAGGAGGCAACACAATGAGTATCACATCCGCAATGTTTACCGGCGTATCCGGCCTGTTGGCCAATGCTGAAGGCATCAACGTCATCGGCAACAATCTTGCCAATGTCAATACCGTCGGTTTTAAAGACGGTCGCATGCTCTTTTCCGACATGCTTTCCGCCAATATCGGTAACGGCTCCCAGATTGGCCGCGGTACACAAATCCAGACGGTGGATAATATTTATAGTCAGGGTACGTTCGAAACGACCACAAGCAATACTGACCTGGCAATCCAGGGTAACAGTTTTTTTGCCGTCAAGGACCCCAATTCCACGGCACCGGTTAACCAGAATGCCGCCATGTTGACACGTGCAGGAGCTTTCAGTCTGGACAGCAACCTGACTCTGGTAAATCCTGACGGCTATCAGGTGCTGGATACCCAGGGGAATCCGATCAAATTCAACGATAACGCTGCTGCAATTACCGCTGCTAATGCAGCTCTCACAGCAGCCAATACAGCTGTCCCGATTGTACCTGCAGATGTCGCGGCTGCACAAACCCTGTTGGGAACGGCAAACAGTCTGGCCTTCAGCAAGATAACCAGCATTGATCCCAGCGGTCTGATCACCTATCTAGGCAAGGATGGCATCACCACGAACTACTACAATACTTCAGGTGCTGTTGGCGTTCCAGCCAACGCTGCCAACGCTGCAACAGTGCAACGGCTGGCTGTCGTGACGGTAGCAAATCCAGGTGGGCTCGAGAAAGCGGGCGGCACACTATTCAAGCCCACGACCGCTTCAGGAATTTCATCAAATGCGTTCACTTTGGCGGATAATTCTGCCAATGGCAGTAGTGAAAAGATCTATACCAACTCTCTGGAGCAGAGCAACGTGGATATGGCGTCCGAGTTCGTCAAGATGATCCTGACCCAGCGTGCCTACTCCGCAAACTCAAAGACCATTACGACGGCTGATGAGATGACGCAGGAAGTATTACAGCTCAAGCGTTAACCAAGCAGAAATAACAACCTGATTGGTACGGAGGCGTATTCCACATTATGCGGAACCGCCTCCGTGCCCGTTTAAATAGTTGCAAAAACAGTGAATTCGTTTTACATAGTGACGTCAATATTAATCCATTGAATTCATTATCCATTCGCGGAGGATTGGCATATGGCCAAGGAAGAGCAGACACCGGCGGAAGACGCAGCTGAAGGTGGCGGCAAGAAAAAAATGATTATCATTATCGGTGCAGCAGTGGCCGTGGCGATAGTTCTTGGTATTGTTGCTTTCATGATGCTGGGGAAGGGTGACAAGAAAACCAAAAAAGAGAGCGAAGTTGCTCAAACCGAGGGTGCAGCTGCACCGGCGGCTGGCGAACATGGTGCCTCTGCGACTGGTGCAGCGGGAGCAGCCAGTCCTGCCGCCAACATTTACCCCCTTGATCCATTTATCGTCAATATCTATGATGGACAGGAACTGCGCTATCTGAAAGTCAAGGTTGAACTGGAGATGGTCAGTCCAGCCGTAAAGAGCGAGATGGATGGGCGGCTTGCTCCAATCCGGGATTCTATCCTGATCTTACTCAGCTCGAAAACTCTCCAGGATATTCAGGATGTCCAGGGGAAAAATACGCTCAAGGATGAAATACTGGGAGCAATAAACAAGAACATTGCGCCCGGCAAGATTACCAAGGTGTATTTCACTGATTTTGTGGTTCAATAGGTACTGAAGTGGCTGCAATGGAAAAAATCCTATCAAAAGCCGAGATCGAAGCGCTGCTCAATGCAGTTTTTGAAGGTCGCATTGAACCTGAAAAGGAACTCTCGAAAGCAGAGGGGGCTGTTGCCTCCTATGATCTGATAAACACGGATGCTCACAAGGGATTTGTTCCGAATCTGGATATTATTTACGATAGCTTTATCCGCTACAACCGTGTCAATCTCTCCAACCGTCTGCGCAAGTCTGTTGAAATAAAAAAAATCGGGGCCCGCTCCTATAAATTTGATGACTTTCTCCAGACCCTTCCGTCACCGGCCTGTATGGGGATTTTTAAAATTGAACCGCTCAAAGGAGCCGCTTTGATATCGTTTGACAGCACCCTGGTGTTGTCACTGGTTGACAGTCTGCTCGGTGGGACCGGCAACGCGAAGGTTCCGCTCGCTAACCGGATGTTTACTTCAATTGAAGTGCGGCTGATGGAAAAAATTGTCGGCGATGCCCTGCAGGATCTGGAGAAAGCCTGGGCTCCGTTGTATGCCACTCATATGAACCTGCTCCGGATGGAAATGAATCCGCGTCTGGTTAACATCGTACCGCCCGAATATCAGATTGTAACCATGTCCCTTAAGATTCAGATTGATGATGTTTCCGGCAATATGATGTTTGCAGTGCCGTACATGACCATCGATCCGATCCGGGACAAGCTCAAGACCGGCATGCAGTTCGATCTGATGGCGATCGACCCGCAGTGGTCATTCCGTCTGTCCTCCGAGATACTGGAAGCACCGATGGAGACTACTGTCGAGATGGGAAATGCCAGTATTACCCTGCGTGAACTGCTTGATCTAACCCCGGGTGACACCATTATGCTTGATAATGCCTGCTCGAGCGAGATGGTTGTCAAGGTAGAGGGGGTACCCAAGTATTTCGGGATTCCGGGCATAAAGCATGGCAACAAGGCAATTCAGATCAGCAAGATTTGCACCAATAGGGGGCAGTAGTGAGTGATACGCCTGAAGAGAATCAAACGGCACCTGACAAGAAAAATCTCGACTTCATTCTTGATATTCCTCTGCAGGTGACGGTCGAACTGGGAAGGACCAAGCTTCTGGTTAAGGATATTCTGCAGCTAAACCAGGGAGCGGTCGTCGAACTGACAAAGCTGGCTGGAGAACCACTGGACATTTTTGTCAACTCCAAACTGGTGGCTCGCGGCGAAGCGGTTGTCGTCAATGAAAAATTCGGTGTTCGCCTCGTGGATATCGTCTCTCCAAACGAGCGGGTGGAGAAAATTTTGTGAAAAGTGCGGCTTCCGCACTTCTTATCTTATTCCCTTCTATGGCGTCGGCTGCTGACAGCTCCGGTCAGGAGTTCAGCTTTCTGTCAAGTATACTGCAAATGGTTGCAGCCCTGGCACTTGTTATCGGGCTTATCCTACTTATCTGGCATTTTTCCGGCAAGCTGATGAGGGGATTCCCGGTCGGGCAGCAACTGCTTTCAAAGCATATCCGTTTAGTAGAAACCCGTTATCTGGGGCCCAAAAAAGCACTATTGCTTTTTGAGGTTGGCGGTGAGTACCTGTTATTGTCAAGTAGTGACACCGGTTTGACGTTTATCAAGCAGATCGACATGCTGGAAGAGATCGAAGTCATCGAAGAAAAACAGGAACAAAGCAGTTTTGCCACGCTGTTGACTCGATTGAGACAAAAATAATGATTATCCGGCACCACTCAAAACGATCCTTTATTCTATGCCTGACAGCGCTGTTGTTGTTGGTGGTGAGCGTTGTCGCATACGCGGCACCGATTCCGTTCCCGTCGCTTAATATCGGGGTCGGCACCGCCACCAAACCAAATGATGTTGCAGTTACTGTTCAGATCTTCCTGCTGCTGACGATCATGTCACTCGCACCAGGCTTGCTGATCATGACGACTTCATTCACCCGCATCTCGGTCGTGCTCTCTTTTTTACGCACCGCCATGGGCACCCAGGCAGCTCCATCCAACCAGGTCATTTTGTCTTTGTCATTGTTTCTGACATTCTTCATCATGACGCCGGTGTGGCAACAGATTAACAAGGATGCCTACCAACCATGGAAGGCGCAGCAGATCAGCCAGGAACAGGCCATGGAGCGGGCCGTCAAGCCGGTACGTAATTTTATGCTTTCCCAGACACGTGAGAAGGATCTGGCGCTTTTTGTGAGCCTGTCCAAGCTGCCCAGACCCAAGAACGCGGAAGATATTCCGACCCTGACCATCATTCCTGCATTCATGATTTCAGAATTGCGGACCGCGTTTCAGATCGGATTTTTAATCTATATCCCTTTTATCGTCGTTGATATGGTTGTCGCATCGGTTCTGATGTCGATGGGGATGATGATGCTGCCACCGGTCATGATCTCGCTCCCGTTCAAAATCCTGCTCTTTGTGCTGGTGGATGGCTGGGGACTGGTAATCGGTTCACTCGTAAAAAGTTTTGGCTAGGTGATCCCTCATGACTCCTGAATTGGTCGTACAACTCGCCCGCCGCACCTTTGAAACCGCCATGATGCTGGCTGCACCGCTCCTGATCGCCAGTCTGGTTGTCGGTCTTCTGGTCAGTGTTTTTCAGGCCGTTACCTCAATCAATGAGGCAACGCTTGCCTTTGCTCCGAAAATTATCGCCGTCATGGTTGCCATGATCATCTTTTTCCCCTGGATGATGAGCTACATGAGTGACTTTACCCGTGAGATCTATTCATTTATCCCCATCATGAGGCGTTAGCCTCCCATGTTTCCGCTGCTCCCTTTTCCGTCTCCCCGCGAAGTCATTTTTTTTATGCTGGTGTTAAGTCGCGTGGCCGGTATTTTTGCCGCACTGCCGGTGTTCGGCGGCCGCACGGTGCCGGTCCGCATCAAGGCGATCACGGTGTTCATGATCACGCTGGTCTGTTTCCCGACGCTTTTGATAACAATACCCCAGGTACCGTCTGATACTTTCAGTCTTGCCTTGCTGCTGTTCAGTGAAGTCATGATAGGCCTGACGCTGGGGTTCATAACTCAGATTATCTTTTCCGCTGTCGAATTTAGCGGCCAGATCATCGGCCTGCAGATGGGGCTTACTATCTCATCTATTATTGATCCCTCCAGGGGTACGCAAGTCCAAATCATGTCGGTCGTACAGTCACTGTTTGCAACACTGATCTTCCTGTCGCTCAATATTCACCACCTGTTTATCCGCGCCATCATGGACAGCTTCAGAGTGATTCCGCTCGGAGGGTGGCGCATGAACGGAGAGCTGGTGCATTTTCTCGTCATGCGCACCGCGGATATTTTCATCATCGGAATCCGCCTGGCCGCACCGGTCATGGTGGCTCTGCTCCTTACCACGGTTGCGCTCGGCATCATGGCCCGGGCGTTTCCGCAGATGAATATTTTCATGATCAGCCTGCCGCTTAACGTGGGACTTGGTCTGGTCGTTCTGGGGATGACCCTGACCATATTTTTTCATGTTCTGGAGGTGTCCTTCGGGGATCTTTCTGCCCAAATAAACGCTCTCTTCCGACTCATGGCAAAGGGGGGATGACCTACGGCTGAAGACTCAGATAAACACTCAAAAACTGAACAACCGACCGGAAAAAGACTAGAAAAGTCGCGCGAAGATAGTCCGCCGCCGATGAGTCAGATGTTGACGTCGTCACTTACCTTGCTCACGGGCATCGTCTGCCTCTATATCTTCGGCAGTTTCATGATGGACGGCCTTAAGCAGAGTACGGTCAAAATACTGTCAACGATGGGCAGCTTCCAGCTGACCGAAGCAAACCTCTACGTTCTGGTGCTCAAGTTGTTTGGGACCGTTGTACTGTTGTTGGCGCCACTTATCGTAACAATTATTGCCACTGCTGTACTCTCAAGCCTGGTTCAGGACAACGGCAGGTTCGAGTTCCGGACCTCACGTCTGAAAGTAAGTTTCGACAAGCTCAATCCCCTGAACGGCTTCAAGCGGCTGTTTAATAAAGATGCTCTTGTTGAGATGCTGAAATCGCTGCTCAAGCTGTCGGTTGTTGCTTGGATCGCCTACGGGGTGCTGCGGGACGAAATGCAGAATATCACGTTTTTGGCAGAAGCCGATATTCAGACAATTTTTGATTTCGTGGGTCACATTGCTTTCAAGATTGTTATCCATACCTGCGGCATTATGATCGTTCTCGGACTGCTCGACATGCTCTATGTCAAGTGGCGCTATGTGGAAAATCTTAAAATGACCAAACAGGAGGTTAAGGATGAGCATAAAGAGTCCGATGGTAACCCTGAGACAAAGGCAAAGATAAAGAAGATGCAATTTCAAATGGCCCGTCGCAGGATGACCAAAATCATCCCGCTGGCTGATGTGATCATCACCAATCCGACCCACTTTGCCGTTGCACTTAAATATGACCGCCAGAAAATGGCTGCACCGGTCGTGCTTGCCAAGGGGATGGATATCATGGCCGAAGCGATCAAGAAGATCGCTCGAGAGCACAGTATTACCCTGGTGGAAAATCGTTTCCTGGCCCGCGAACTGTATGACCAGGTCAAAGAGAATGAGCCGATTCCGGAAGCGCTCTACGCAGCTGTTGCAGAGGTACTGGCGTATGTCTACAAACTAAAGGGAAAGGTATGATAATCTTTTCAGATCATGAATGAGAGGATAGTACGGCACCATGAAAGAACAGGCGGCTATTTTGCCCAGTGGGCAAAAGATAGAAAGTGTATTTGTACGACAATCCTTTTGACTCGGTATGTACTGCGTGATACTTTGTAGAATATTTTCCAGTGGGAGAGTCCAATGAGTATTGTTGTTGTCGGAACCGTAGCATTTGACACTGTTGAAACCCCCTTCGGGAGGAGAGAAAATGTCCTTGGCGGGTCGGCCACCTACTTTTCTACTTCGGCCAGTTTCTTTGCCGATGTGTCGCTTGTCGCGGTTGTCGGAGAAGATTTTCCCGAAGAGCATGTCGATTTTCTGCAGAGCCGAAACATCGATACTGCCGGTTTGAAGCGCATTCCCGGTAAGACGTTTCAATGGAGCGGTCGCTACGGGTATGATCTGAATGAAGCCCAGACTCTTGACACCCAGCTTAATGTACTCATGGATTTTCACCCGGAGCTGCCCGAATCATATCGTGATGCGGAGTATCTCTTCTTGGCTAATATTGACCCCGACCTGCAGATGAATGTGCTGGAACAAGTTCGAAAACCGAAACTTGTTGCGTGTGATACGATGAATTTTTGGATTTCTTCCAAGCCTGATGCTCTGAAGAACGTGCTTCAGAAGGTTGACGTTGTCATAATCAACGAAAGTGAAGCACGGCAGTTCACCGGGGAAGTTAATCTGGTCAAAGCTGCCCGACAAATTATAGCACTTGGCTGCAAGCGACTGGTTGTCAAGAGGGGAGAGTACGGGGTGTTGATGTTTACCGCCGAGACTGTTTTTGCTGCGCCGGCTTATCCGTTGGAAGAGGTGTTCGATCCGACCGGTGCAGGAGACACTTTTGCGGGAGGGTTTATGGGATATCTGGCAAATACCGGGGATCATTCAGAAGAGGGGCTTCGTCAAGCAATTATCTTCGGCAGCGTCATGGCTTCTTTTAACGTTGAGGATTTCAGCCTTAACCGTATGAAGAGACTCGAATACAAAGAGATACAAGCCCGCTTCAGTACCTTCAAGGCATTGACGAACTTCAGGAATATTACTTTTTGATGGAGAGACTTCATGCTGGCAGAAAATAGCTTTGATTCACACTTCTCGCGTTTATCAGGGTCAGGGATGTCCTTATGGTGAAAAATTATTTCTACTCCATAGCTGCACTACTATTGCTACTGGCCGTTTCAGGGTGCGTATCGGTGCGGGGCGAGGGGAGATCCATACCAAATCCGGCGTCGTACCACTATCAAATGGGACTTTCCTATCTGGGAGAAAATAATTTTACTTCAGCTTTAGTTGAACTGACCGAGGCCGAGAAGCTTGACCCCGACAATCCTGACGTTCTCTATAACCTCGGCAAGGCTTTTATCGGAAAAAAACGTCCTGATCTTGCTGAAGCAAAACTTTTGAAAGCTATCCATCTGAAACCAGGCTTCTCTGTTGCCCGCAATGACCTTGGGGTCGCTTACCTTGATCTGAAGCGGTGGGACAGTGCCATTCAACAGTTCAAAATTGTAAAGGACGATCTTTTTTACGACAACAATACAAACGCTTCCATAAATCTTGGTTTGGCCTATTTGGGGAAAGGTAATTACCCGAAGGCTTTGGAGGAACTGCAGGCCGTTGAGGCCATGAATCCCCTTAATCCGATTGTCCGGGTCTCTTTGGGGAGAGTCTGGTTTGCCATGGACAAGAACGAACGAGCTATTGCTGAATATACCAAGGCACTTGAGATTTATCATGATTACGGCGCGGCACACTATTTTCTCGGCCAGGCACAGCTCAAGATGAACAATATTGATGCTGCACGTGCCTCATTCAAAGAGGCTGCACGGCTTATCCCGTACAGTGAACTGGGCCGCGCCGCACTTGACTATCTGGATCTTGTCAAGTGAGTAAGGTCAAAGTGTCAGATGCGGTTTCCTCTTCACCGGAGGCCTCTGGCGGTTCGCCGGGGGCGATTCTCCGCCGTTGCCGGGACTTCCACGGAATTACGCTGGAAGAAGCTTCGGAAACTACCAAAATAGGTATTTTTTATTTGAAAGCTCTTGAAGATGACCAGATTAGCAAATTTGCCAATCAGGCATACCTCAAGGGTTTTCTCCGTATATACTCCGCCTATCTCGGCCTGAAATCTGATGATTTAGCACGGATGTATGACAAACTTTATGGAATTTCAGATGAAAAGCCCGATTCAGGCCATGTGCCTGCTATTTCCCACCGCCGACCGCGCCGGTTTATATTCCTTAAAAAACTGCTGCTCCCCGCGCTTTTATTGACGGCGGTTCTGATTACTGCGACTTTTTTCAGGGAGCCTCCGCCTCCTCTTGTTCGTCCGCCGCAACCTGCTGCGGTCCCGGTTCCTCCACAGCAATTTTCTGCAGTCCAGGCGGTGCAAAGCTCTGTACGGGTTAAGAAAAAAGAACCGGACATTCTTCCACCGCCGCTGCCTGAGGCTGAGAAGCCTCCAATAGCATTACCTGACGTTGAAAAAACAGTGAAATCGATACAGCCGCTAGTTGCTCCCAAAGGGTTTGTGCTGAAAATAAAAGTTACCCAAAACGGCACATTAACCTCAACGGTTGACGGAGCTGGCCCACAAGAATATGATCTTACGGTCGGAGATGTAATTGAGTGGAAAGCAGAAAAAAATATCATACTGGATTTGAGCAATGCCGGCGGAGTTGACGTGGAATTGAACGGCAAGCCGTACAAATCGCTCGGACCTCCTGGGCAACCAGCATATGTGGAACTTGATGCTAATGGGATCAAACAGTAATTTAAAAATACTTCATGCTCTGCTGTCCGTTGAGCAAAGAAAAAACGAGATTCAGGGTCTTGACAGTCCGCTGCTCCATGCTAGACTTCCTGTACTTCGAACCATGCAGGAGAGCTTCTGTGGGACAGGAACATAAAAGAATACTGGTTGTTGATGATGAGGAAAACGCCCGCGTGGCACTTTCGAAGATTCTTACCCATGACGGTTATGATGTTTCTTCAGCCAAGAACGGAGTGGAGGCTCTCAATTATCTTCGCAGTAAAGATGTCGAGTTGATCATCACGGATCTAAATATGCCGGAGATGAATGGATTGATGTTTTTGCGCGAACTCAACCGCAGTCATCCTTCCAGTAATGTTATCATGATTACCGCTTACGGCGAAGTGGAGTCGTATCTTGAAGCGATGACACTGGGCGCTTTTGAATACATAAACAAGCCGGTTAAGTACGATGATCTCAAAAAAGTCATCGATAAGATTTTTAAAAATGATTGAAAAACTGAACTATTTAACAGGAGGAACTCTATGAAACCGTTTACAAAAATTTTAACTGCTATCGATTTTTCAGAAAATTCTGAATGTGCTTTCGACTATGCCCTGACATTGGCAACTCAGTTTAATGCTGAACTCACAATTATCCATGTTATCAATGAGCCGGTTGATTTACGTGGTTTCTATGTACCTCATATTTCTTTTGAGCAGTTGGAAAAAGAGATCGAAGATAGTGCGGTCAAAATGATGGAAGCATTCTGCAGCTCAAAACTAGGGACCTTTTCAAATTACAAAACATCAATCGTGACCGGCATCCCTTACGATGAAATCACGGCAACTGCCGCCAAAATGGATGCATCTCTGATCGTGCTCGGTACGCATGGCAGGACCGGTCTTGACCGTATACTTTTTGGCAGCACCGCTGAACGGGTTGTGCGCTCTGCCCAGTGTCCCGTCCTGACGGTGAGACTCCCGGCCGTATAAATATAATGTCTAAATACGTTCTTTCTTTTTACGGTTGAGGTGTGTACTATACCCCGGTTGTTGATATCCAATTTGTTAGTGCGTGCCGTCATGACCCAACCATCCAGAAAAGTTCTTATTGTCGATGATGATCCGTTTTTTTTGAAAGTTCTGACCGATAATTTCAGTGACAATGGCTTTACCGTAATCAATGCCAATGACGGTATTGAAGGGGTAAAGGCATTTCTTGAAACGCTCCCCGATGTCGTAATTTCTGATCTGGTTATGCCGCGTATGGGGGGCGTCAGTACTTGTATGGAGATCAGCCGGCTGGCAGGTGATACTCCCCCTGTTATAGTGCTCTTGACATCGATGTTTCAGGAATCACCCCATGAGCATGATGCAGCTGAAATGGGTGCCAAAATTCACATCCCCAAGTCCACCCGCCCGGTGGATATTGTCATTATCGTCGAGCAGCTTCTGGAGCGCGAAAAGTACCTGAAGAACTGACGGCATGCCTTTTATCTATCGAAACCTTTCCCTTGCTCCCTCTGAATCCGAAGAAACCCTCCCTGCCTTACTGGCCGGGAAACTTTCCATTCCGCCCCTATCATTGCACAATATCTGCATTATTCGTAAAGGGATTGACGCCCGAAAAAAACCACACATAAAAGTGGTCTACACACTTTCTTTTACTGTTGATGCTTCGACCAAATTACATGTCGGCGCTGATCCGGCGCTGGAATGGCAAGACGAAAAATCGGTTCCGGATCAAGCGCCGGTTCAGTCGTCCGCGCGCATTGTCATTGTCGGAAGCGGGCCGGCCGGCCTCTTTGCTGCACTGCGTCTGGCGGAGTATGGATTGAAGGCGGTGATCATCGAGCGCGGAGAACCTGTGGAACAACGTGCGTTGTCCGTGCAACGTTTTTGGAAAGACGGGGTGCTTGATCCTGAATCCAATGTTCAATTCGGTGAAGGTGGGGCCGGAACTTTTTCCGACGGCAAGCTTACGTGCCGCTCCAAGGATCAGATGGTACCGTGGGTGCTGGATCGATTAGCCGCTTTTGGTGCCCAGCCAGAGGTGCGCTATCTGGCCAAACCGCACATTGGCACAGACCGGTTGAGGGCGGTAGTCAGTTCAATCCGGCGGAGTCTTCTTGAGAAAGGCTTTTCCGTCCGGTTCGGGTGCCGTATGACTGGCATGAACATCACCAATGGTCAGATTAAAGCAGTGACTCTGAATGGCGTGGAAGAAATTCCGTGTGATTATTTGATTCTGGCCAGCGGACATAGCGCGCGGGATACGTATGAGCTCTTGGAACAACTGAACGTGCCGTTGCAGCGTAAACCATTTGCAATGGGTCTCAGGGTTGAACATCCACAGGAACTGATAAACAGAATCCAGTATGGCATTCAGAAACCGCCAAATCTGCCGGCCGCTGACTATGCTGTGGCCTGGAACAACAGTTCCACCGGGCGCAGCGCCTATTCCTTCTGTATGTGCCCGGGAGGAGTGGTGGTTGGTGGAGCATCAGAGGCGGGAGGAGTCGTTACCAACGGCATGAGCGGCCAATTGCGCAATTCTCCCTACGCTAACAGTGCCTTGGTGGTCAATGTGCGGGAAGAAGACTTTGACGGCCCCGGTCCTCTGGCAGGGGTGCGTCTCCAGCGCAGATGGGAGCAACGGGCATTTGAACGCGGTGGCGGGGGATACCGCGCACCTGCTCAGAACCTGCTCGATTTTTTGCGTCTTCCGGGGAAAGGGGCTGCACGGACGAGCTATCGTCCCGGTATTGCCGAGACGGAGCTTGATTCTGTGCTGCCACCTTTTGTTATTGATACATTACGGGAAGGGATAATCGATTTTGGACGAAAGCTGAGGGGGTTTATAACTTCCGAGGCGACACTGATCGGCATCGAGTCCCGCACTTCATCTCCGGTGCGCATTCTGCGCGACAGCAGTTTTGAATCTGTTGGCGTCAAAGGATTGTACCCTGCCGGTGAAGGTGCTGGGTATGCCGGAGGAATCATGAGTTCTGCCGTGGATGGCATCAAAGTCGCCGATTGTATTGCAGGGCGGCTGAAATAACTACCGTTTCACCTCATGTGGAATATTCAGTTTCAAATCGAGTGCCTGCACATCACCCAGCGTTGAAAGCGGCTGGTCGAACTGTGCCGCATCACCTATAACCACCAGTTTGAGCGCTTCCGGGTGCAGGTATTTACGTGCTGCGTTCAATATATCTGTTTTTGTTACCTTGGCAATGTTGTTACGATACTGTTCAAGGTAGCCGTCAGGGTAACCATAATATTCGAGCCGGGCACGCTGGTCAACTATCGAAGCCGGGCTGGTAAAGGCGAATATGAACGAGTTGATGATGTATTCCCGGGCGGCATTCAGTTCTCCGTCACTGACCGGATCTGTCGTCAGTTTGGCAATTATTTTTTTCATCAGGTCGATCGCCTTGATTGTGGACCCGGCCTTGGTTTCCGTTTCGGCAATAAAGCTGCCGGTAAAACGGCGACCGATGTCGAAGTGACTGCCAACATTGTACGCCAGGCCCTGATTGGTGCGAATTTCCATCATCAGCCGTGAGGTAAAGCTTCCCCCAAGAATATAGTCAAGAAGACGCACGGCATAAATATCAGGAGAGTCTTTCGTTAATCCCAGATGTCCCATGCGGATGACCGTCTGATTGACGTCCTTTTTCCCATAGAGAACTTCACTCTTATACAGAGCTTGCGGCTGGGATATCTTCGGCAAAATCAAAACAGTACGTCCCTTTTCCGGTTTGAAAATCGCATTCAGTTCTTTTAGTAGCGCAGTCTGATCAAAGTCGCCTGATATTGATAGGATCATATTATCAGTCCGGAAATAGCGATGATGAAAATCAATGAGATCCTGGCGGGAGATAGCGTTGATTGACGCAAATGTCGCGGTTTCTCCCAGTGGATGACCGGCATAGATGGCCCGGTTGATCTCCCGGTCGGCAATTTCCTTGGGGTCGTCATTCTGACGCCGCACACTTTCAATCATTTGTCTGCGGGCAATTTCAACCCGTTTATCATTGAAATCCGGGCGTAGGAGGACATCGCTGAAAATCTGCAGCGTACGGTTGAAATTTTTTTTCAGTGTCGTGAGAGAGACCGTTCCCATATCGCTGCCGATTCTGCTCTCGACAGCCGACGCCATGAATTCCAGTTCGTCATCTATCTGATCCGGCGCCATGCCACCTGCGCCTCCACTGCGCATAACGCTGCCCGCCATGCTGGACAGTCCGGATTTTTCGGCTGGTTCATAGACTGACCCGGCCCGTACCATGGCGGTCACATTGATGATCGGGAGTTCGGTGTCGCGCAGCAGATAAACCGGCATTCCGCATTCCAGAACCACCCGTTCCGCTGTGGGGATCTGAAAGTGCAATGCGGGAAATTTCATGGTTCGAGGGTTTGCCGGAGGCTGTTCCTGTTCCGCAGCGCAAGCCGGCGCGATTAACGTGAAGATGAAACAGATGGAAATAATAAGTTGTCTCATTTGTCACCGCCCTTTTTTGTGATAAAGCCGACGGTACGGTTCTCACGGGTGAAGTAGGTGGCGGCCACCCGCATGATATCAGCGGGAGTGACCGTGGCTATTTTACCGCGCTGTTTGATCATATAACGCCAACTGCCGGTTGTCGCTTCATACTCGGTCAGGTTACGTGCGAGTCCGCCGTTGGTACCCATCCTGCGTGCCTCCTCGTACTCAATTTTATTAAGGATACGGTGCAGATCATGTTCGGAAACCGGCGTCGTTTTCAGCAGGTCCAGCTCGGCCAGAATTCCCTCTTCGACCTCTTTTACCGTATGAGGCGCACGCGGATTGGCGCTTACAACGAACAGGCTTGGATAACGGTGTCCCGGAGCATCAAATGCCCCGATATCGGAGACGATCTGTTTTTCAATTACCAGTTTTTTATATAAGCGTGAGGTACGGCCATTACTCAGAATCATGCTGATTACGTCAAAAACATAGTCATCCGGAGTGCCGATTGCCGGTTTGTGAAATCCAATCATCAAGGTTGGTTCCGCATCGGCTATCAATTCTATACTCCGTTCCCCCGACTGACTCGGCTCAACGTCGGTGACCGGCGGCAGCACTTTTCCCGGTTTGATCGCTCCAAAATATCGCTCGACCATGGCAATCGTCTTTTTGGAGTCAATATCTCCGACAATGGCAACGATGGCATTATTCGGCGCATAGTAGCTGTGAAAAAACCGTTCGGCCTTGGTGCGGGTCAGATTCTCAATGTCGGTTTTCCAGCCGATTGTCGGATGACCGTAAGGGTGAGTCAGGAAGCTGGAGGCCACAAACGTTTCCCATAGCTTGCTCTCCGGGTCAGCGTCATACGATCTGCGCCGCTCCTCCATCACTACCGAACGCTCGGAGTAGAACTCTCTGAGGACCGCATGCTGCAGGCGGTCTGATTCGATTGCTGCCCACAGTTCAAGTTTGTTGGCCGGCAGACTGATCATATATGTGGTGCCGTCGCGGCTGGTATAGGCGTTATAGCCGGTGCCTCCATTTTTCGAATACAGTTCGAAAAATTCATCCTTGATGACATATTTTGACGCAGCTGCTTCCAGAGTGGTCAGCTGTTTCTCAAGCAGCGCAATCTTTCCGTCATCACCCTTTTCACTCTTCGCTTTCTCGGCTGTTAATGCGAGGGCAACGTCCTCGATCTTATCAAGGATCGGTTTTTCTGCGGCATAATTTGTAGTCCCGAGCGTGGTCGTTCCCTTGAAGAGCATATGCTCCAGCATATGGGCAATTCCGCGTTCATCGCTCCGTTCATCGACGCTGCCAACCTTGAACCGGATCCAGGCCGAGACCGTTGGTGACGTGTGCCGCTCAACCATCAGGAGTTTCATGCCATTTTTCATGGTGTGCTCGACAACCTTCTCATCGAGAGTCGCCGCATAAATCTGCGTAGAACATACGACCAAAAGCGTAATTACGAGCAGGATTCGCTTCATATTCCGTACTCCCTAAAATACCGAAAATTTGATGTACTTCCGTGGATTTTCCTTGAAATCTTTTACCAGCGCATCCAGATCATCGACCATTTTGTCCATTTTGTTATAGAGCGCTTTGTCGTTGACCAGCTTGCCCGCAGTCCCGTCACCCGCCTTGACTTTTACAGTCACATCTTCGATCGCTTTAACCGATGATTCAGCCCTGGTGAGGAGCGAAATGCCCTTGTCATAGAATTCCCGATCGTTCAGCAGCAGGCCAATTGTGCCCTCTTTAGACATGATTTTTTTATTCAGATCACGGACCTCATCGGCTGCTTGGTTACTCTTGTCAGCCAGAGCCGTTAGTTTCGTGTAGAGTGACTTGTCATAGATCAATTTATTAAGCGTCCCGTCAGAAGACTGAATATCCTGCAAAGTACGGTCGGCACGGTTAAGAATGCTGATCAACTTGTTGTACGGTGCCGGATCGCGGTTGAGCTTGCCAAGAGTCCCGTCACCGTGGTTAATGGTGCCTACCAGATTTTTCATTTCAATAGTCAGGCGTGCAATATTGTTGTAAAGCGTCTCGTCCTTGTTAAGTTTACCCAGGGTCCCTTTCCCCTGATTGATATTGTCAATGATTCCGTTAACCTTATCAAAAACAGTGCCGGCCTTCTGTATGACATCATCCAGTATTACGGCAGGTGTCCCTTGGACTACGGTCGGGGGCGTGTCGGAATAATGTTTTGAGGGGAGAATGTCGACATACTTTTCCCCCATCAGCCCACGGGTCTTGATCGTTATTTCCGAATCAGGACCGATTTTCTTCAAAGCATCTTTATCAACTTCAATATCGATACTGACCTCATTACTGTGCTTCGGATCGGCAAAAAGGATGTTAGTGACAAGACCAACGTCTACGCCGGCCAGCCACACCGGAGCACCGACTTTCAGGCCGACAACATCGCTCATGACAATTCTCATGGCTCCTTTGGCGACAAACATTTTTGTTTTCTGTCCCATCAGCAGAACCCCGGCGGCAAAAATAATCAGCGCCAGAAGGATAAAAATACCTCCGCGTACCTGAGCCCAGCCGATCTGATTACTTCGTTTCATGTTGATTCCACCTGTCCCTGTTGTTTTGCGCTGATGGGTTCGAATATCATACGAACAGCGACCTCTCCGTCGGGGCCAGAAACTCGACCACTTCGGGAATGGTACTGCACCTCATCTCCTCTTCACTTCCTTCAAACAGCATATGGGCGTCATGCAGAAAGGTGAAACGCTGAGACGTTGCAAATGCGGTTGCCAGATCATGAGTGACCATCAGGGTAGTTTTACCTTCGGCCTGCAGGCGTTGCATCAAAGTGCAAATATTATAGACTCCTATCGGATCGAGTCCGGTGGTCGGTTCGTCAAAGAAAATGTAATCAGGGTCTGCTGCCAGAGCGCGAGCGATAGCAACACGTTTCTTCATGCCGCCTGACAGTTCAGCCGGATACAGATCAAGAGCCGCTTCCACTCCGACAAAGCTGAGTTTTTCAAGCACGATCTTCGTAATTTCAGCTTGAGAAAGATGCCCCTCCTCGAACAGGCGATAGCCGACATTCTCGCCGACCGTCATTGAATCAAAAAGCGCCCCTCCCTGAAAAACAATCGCGATTTGCTTGCGCTGCTGCATGAAGCCAGACTCAGGCAACCCGGTGATGCACAGATTGCCGATGGAAACCGTGCCGGAATCGGGTTCGAGAAGGCCGAGCAGTAACTTGAGAATGGTCGTTTTTCCGGCGCCGCTGATGCCCAAAATAGTGCGGTTGACGCCTCGATCCAGTTGAAAGTCAAAATTCTCCAGGATCCTGCGTCCTCCGACGGAATAACATACCTTTTCCATGCGGATTGAATCGTTTGAGATCATTGCCCTCTCACGCCTCCCGGCATTCCACCCATGGCCAGAATAATGTGCCACTCATGCTCCGTTACCGGTTGAATCGAAAGGCGGCTGCGTTTGACCAGCAGCATGTCCGCCAGCAGTGTGTTTTGTTTGATGCTCTCCAGGGCCACAATTTTTTTCAGCGGCGCAACATAGCGCAGATCAACCATATACCAGATCGGATTGACAGGGGAAGCTTTGGGATCGAAGTGCTCGGCGTTCGGATTCAGCGCGGTTGTATCAGGGTAACCGTCCCGTACGACTTCTGCCAGGCCGACTACAGCAGGTTCAGCTATGTTGCTGTGATAGAACAGTACCTGATCGCCGATCCTGACCTGGTCACGCAGGAAATTGCGGGCCTGGAAGTTGCGCACCCCATCCCACGGTTCCGTCATATTAGGACGTTTTTTCAGGTCATCAAAGGAAAAACAGCCCGGTTCGGTTTTGAACAGCCAATGCGCCATGTTATCCTCTGAAAACGACAAAAATTTTTGCTATGAAGAAATCGCAGATGAGGATCAGAACCGAAGAAAGCACAACGGCCTTCTTTGCTGCTGCGCCGACTCCCTCTGCACCACCCTTGGTGTTGAGGCCAACGTAGCACCCGGTAATGGCAATAATTCCGCCGAACACCGCCGGTTTCACCACACCCTCGATCAGGTCCTGGAATACCATGAACTGGGGCAGCCCGCTGATGTACATGAGCGGATTGATCTGATAGCCGGCTGACATGATATAGCCGCCAAAGATAGAAACCATATCGGTCACGATCGTCAGGAGCGGCAGGGCCAGCAGCATGGCTTTGAGACGCGGTCCGACCAGGCGCTTGATAATATCGGTGCCTTCCACCCGCATCGCATCAACCTGCTCAGTCACCACCATTGTTCCCAATTCTGCGGTGATGGCCGATCCGACGCGACCTGCCACCATCAGCGAAGCCAGAACCGGGCCAAGTTCCTTGATCATCGTCACTGCCACCATGCCGCCGACATAGCTGGTTGCTGCAAATGGCTTGAGCTGGATCAGTGACTGCAGCGCCATGACCATGCCGGAGAAAAGACCGGTCAGGATGCAAATGAACAGGGACGCAAATCCCAATTTGTCGAACTGGATGGCGAACTCGCGATAGTAGAAGGGGCGTTGGAATATCCGTACAAAAGTACGCCCCGCAAGAGTGAAATAATTTTGCAGCTCGTAAAAAAAAGACAGCAGAACTTTGTCAATAGCCGCAGCAGTCATATCCGGCTAGAGCGCCGCAGCCAACGCTTCAGCGGCTTCCTGTACGAAGATGAATTGAAGCTCTTTGCGGACGTTTTCCGGGATGTCGTCCAGATCGTCACGGTTGCGTTCCGGGACGATGATGGTGGAGACGCCTGCCCGATGCGCTGCCAGGACCTTTTCCTTCAGGCCGCCGATCGCCAGAACCCGGCCGGTCAGTGTTATTTCTCCGGTCATTGCGACACTGCGGCGTGCCGGCTTTCCGGTCAACAGCGATACCAACGCAGTGACCATGGTGACTCCAGCTGAAGGACCGTCTTTTGGAATGGCGCCGGAAGGAACATGAATGTGAATGGTGCGATTTTCAAATGCATCCGTCAGGATGCCGAATGTGTCGGCATGTGCTTCAATGTAGGAGAGGGCCGCCCGGGCCGACTCCTTCATGACATCGCCAAGGGATCCGGTCAGGATCAGTTCCGCCTTACCCGGCATGGAGGTGGCTTCAACGAAGAGGATATCCCCTCCGGTTTCCGTCCAGGCCAGACCGGTCACGACGCCGATGCGGTCGTTCTCGGCTGCAACCTCGTTATGGAACTTTTTCGGTCCGAGCAGCTCTGTCACTATCTCCGGGGTGATGGAGTCTCGCGTAGCCTTCTTTTGGGTGATCTCTTTGGCCACCTTGCGGCAGATCGAGGCCACGGTGCGTTGCAAACCTCGGACGCCGGCCTCACGGGTATAGTCGCCGATGATTTTCTGCAGTGCTTCGTCATTGAAGCTAAGCCCGCGATCAGACAGGCCGTTGTCTTCCAATTGGCGCTCGACAATAAAGTTCTTTGCAATCTGCAGCTTTTCCTGGCTGCTGTAGCCGGCGAGACGAATGACCTCCATGCGATCCTTGAGCGGGCCGGGTATCGGGTCGAGCTGGTTGGCTGTGGTGATGAACATAACTTTCGACAGGTCAAACGGGACATCAAGGTAGTGGTCGTTGAAACTGAAATTCTGCTCCGGATCGAGTACCTCTAAAAGGGCGCTTGCCGGGTCGCCGCGGAAGTCATTGCCGAGCTTGTCGATTTCATCCAGCATAAAGATCGGATTGTTAACGCCGCAGCGATAGAGCTCCTTGATAATGCGCCCCGGCAGTGCGCCGATATAGGTGCGCCGGTGACCGCGGATTTCGGCCTCATCCCTGACGCCCCCCAGTGAAATACGCACAAATTTCCTCCCCATCGAGCGGGCAATCGACTTGCCCAGAGAGGTTTTACCGACTCCCGGCGGGCCGACGAAACAGAGCACCGGCCCCTTCATGTTGTCTTTAAGTGACCGCACCGCCAGAAATTCCAGGATGCGCTCCTTGACTTTTTTCAGATTGTAATGATCTTCGTTGAGAATTTCCTCGGCGCGCACCATGTCAAGGCTGTCAGCCGTACTGGTATTCCACGGCATGCCGGCAAGGTAGTCAAGGTAGGTTCGTGCTACGTTGTATTCAGGGGAAGCCTGGTTAACTCGCTCAAGGCGCTTCAACTCCTTGTCGGCAATTTTCTTGATATCTTCGGGAAGTCCGGCCTCATCAATTTTCCGGCGCAGTTCGTTCATATCCGCCGAACGGGGGTCTTCTTCACCCAACTCTTCCTGAATATGCTTCATCTGTTCGCGCAGGATATATTCCTTCTGGTTTTTACCGACCCGCTTGGTGACTTCACCGGCCACCTCGTTCTTGATCTGCATCCGCTGCACTTCGTTGGTAAGATGCATGTAAACTTTTTTCAGCCGTTCCAGAGGATCAGTCGTTTCCAGCAGTTCCTGCAGGTCAATCGGCGGCAGATTAACATACAACGCCACCAGATCGGACAGGCGAGCCGGATTATCGATATAATCGATCATTTTCATGACATCGTCAGGGAGCGGTTTTCCGTGTGAAAGCGCTATTTTCAACAGTGCGTTCAAGCTCTGGACTAATGCTTCCGATACGAGGTCTTTTTCAACGAACTCTCGCACAATTTCACAATGAGCCAATGTCAGTGCCCCATCGGGTTCGGTATCAAGAATCCTTAAGCGTGTAACTCCTTCCAGCGAAATCTTATAACGGCCGTCATCCATCCTTTTAATCTGGTTAACTTTGCAAAGCGTACCGATTTCGCATCTACCGCCCGGAAGCTCACTGTCAGGGTCATCCGGTCGCTCAAAGGTGAACACGACATATTTTTCATAGTTGTCCGCTGCGCGGAAAACGTCCGCATCCCTGTCGCTGACATACAAAGGAAACAGCATATACGGAAAAACGACGGCCTCTTTTTGGGAGTAAAGCGGTAACTTAGAGGGTATTTCGATAATGGTGTGCGGCATCTGTCTGGTATTCCTTTTAGTAAGTTATCGGGAGTTTTTGAGCACCTTCGCCTGAATGATGTTACACACATTCATATCTGCATGAATGGAACTGTCGGAAAATAACGTAGGTAACGCCTCTTCCCTCTTGTCAGATTTGGTATGATGTCTGCGTACGGCATTAGCTGAATACTAGCATACTTCAGGCTACAAGCAAAGCCTCAGAGGTTTTTGACTCGAACGGCGTCTTCTGACGTGGCCTGCTGCCATACAGTTTTCTGCAAAGGTGGTCACACACTATCACACAGAAGCATTTTGCCATCTGCAGCGGAGATTGCAACCTAAATCACGCCATTCAAATTTCATGCTTGACAAGATTTGAAATAGTATTAAGATAAAAACTATCCTGTTAGGAATTAAATATACCGTTGAAAGGAGACCCTGCCAATGTGGACTTCAAGATTTAGAATCCGTCCGGTTTCCCACTGTAAAGAGGGTTGCCCTAGTTAGCCCGCCGCCGACCGGCCGCGGGCGCTCAGAAAAGAAGTCCCTCTGTCGCAAGGCAGGGGGCTTTTTTTTTGTCGTTCCGCCTGTTATCTGCTATGATGGCCGGCAACCAACACACTTAACTTCTGATATATCGAGAACTGTACATGAAAAAATATATTGTCATGGCGTCTGTTTTCATCCTCGTAGTCGGCATTGCCGGCTATTTCTTCTACGGGCGTACACCTGAGGTCCGTTATAAAACTGCTAAAATTGAGCGTGGTACAATTGTTTCTACTGTTGCTGCTACCGGCAATCTTTCTGCGGTAACCACTGTACAAGTCGGGACCCAGGTGTCCGGCACGATCCAGAAACTCTATGCGGATTTCAACTCGCGGGTCAAAAAAGGGCAGGCTATTGCTGAAATAGATCCATCTCTGTTCAATGCTTCAGTCGAGCAGTCCCAAGGGAACTATCTCAGTGCTGAGGCCAATCTGCAAAAAGCCAAAGTCGCCGTGGTGGATGCTACGCGGACCTTTAACCGCAACAAGCAACTATTGGCCGATGGGATAATCTCACAAGGAGACTTCGACGCAACCGAGACCTCCTTTCTGTCTTCCAAGGCCGCTGTCAGGGCTGCTGAAGGAGCACTCACCCAGTCCAGAGGCTCACTGATGCAAGCCAAAACCAACCTGCGCTACTCGATCATCCGCTCGCCGGTCGATGGCGTTGTGATTTCCCGTGCGGTAGACGTCGGCCAGACCGTCGCTGCATCATTTCAGACTCCGACCTTATTTACAATTGCCCAGGACCTGACCAAAATGCAGATTGAAGTCAGTGTTGACGAGGCTGACATCAGCCGTATCCAGCTTCACCAGAAAGCCAGTTTCACGGTTGACTCCTACCCGGAGTTGACTTTCCGCGGCGAAATCGTCCAGATCCGCAGCGCCCCGGTAATTACCCAGAATGTGGTCACGTATGTCGTGGTTGTCAACGTCGATAATAGCGATCTGAAGCTGATGCCGGGCATGACGGCTAACGTCTCGGTTGAAGTGGCAAAAAAGGACGCTGTGCTTAAGCTGCCGCTCGCCGCCCTGCGCTTTAAGCCGAAATCAATAGTGACTGACGCAAAAGAGAAAGGTACGGTTAGTTCTGTCCAGCACTCTGCGGGTGGAGGCGGCTCACATGCTGGCGGCAAAACCGGTCCCGGTAAAGGCACGGACAGGGGGCAGGTAGTGTACCTGCTTAAAGAAGGCAAGCCCGTCGCTACGCCGGTAAAAACCGGAATTGCAAACAACAGCAGCATTGAACTGGTGGAGGGCACCATCAAGGAAGGTGATGACGTTATTGTCGAGCAGATCGGTGGCGAGACAAAGAAAAAGGCGGGAGCTGGCGGTTCACCCATGGGGCATCGCTTTTAAATGAACAGCGTCATTTCTTTATCCGATATACACCGGGTCTTCATCATGGGAGACCAGACATTCGAGGCTCTTAAAGGAGTTTCCTTTGACATTGCCGCTGGTGAATTTGTCGCTATTATGGGGGCGTCCGGCAGTGGCAAATCAACCAGCATGAATATCCTGGGCTGCCTGGACCGCCCCACCTCTGGCGGTTATCTTCTTGATGGTGTGGATGTGGGGGGGATGACGACCGATCAGTTGGCCGATATCCGTAACAAAAAACTCGGGTTTGTGTTCCAGGGATTCAATCTGCTGGCCCGAACTCCAGCAATAGAAAACGTTGAACTGCCACTGGTATACGCCGGACTTCATTCTAAAGAACGGCGGCAAAAAGCCCTGGTGGCGATGGAACAGGTCGGCTTGGCGGGGAAGGAAAACAACCACCCCAGCCAGCTCTCCGGCGGCCAGCAGCAACGGGTCGCCATCGCTCGCGCTCTGGTCAACAATCCCGCTGTAATTTTGGCGGATGAGCCGACAGGAAATCTGGACAGCAGCACCAGCGAAGAAATCATGGGGCTTTTTACGGATCTCAACCGTCAGGGTATAACAATCATCATGGTCACTCACGAAACTGATGTCGCCGCATATGCCGGTCGCAGGATAACCTTTCGTGACGGGCGGATCATTTCGGATAGTCAGACAGGTCTGGTGTCTCCTGTTCGCAAGACGGCTTGAATCTATGGACATTCTACAGACTCTCAAAATAGCTCTCCGGGCCCTGCGAACCAACAAGATGCGTTCGTTTTTGACCATGCTCGGCATTATCATCGGCATTGCCGCAGTCATTGCCATGATGGCGGTCGGAACCGGGGCCAGCTACGTCATCTCGCAACAGATCGCCAGTATCGGCA
The DNA here is from genome assembly GCA_021781535.1 of Deltaproteobacteria bacterium. Classification (GTDB taxonomy): domain Bacteria; phylum Desulfobacterota; class Desulfuromonadia; order Geobacterales; family Pseudopelobacteraceae; genus JACRCG01. The sequence goes on from JAJXWO010000001.1 coordinate 243,637, forward strand.
GCAATATAATCCTTGTTATCCCCGGTTCTACCACCAGTGGCGGGCTCCGTACCGGCAGCGGGGGGGCGCAGACGCTGACCAGCGACGATGTCAAAGCGATCATGACTGAGTGTCCCTCGGTGGCTTTGGCGGCTGGCACCGTACGCTCCTCCGGCCAGGTTGTCTACGGCAATATGAACTGGTCAACCGTCATCATGGGAGGCGGCCCGGAGCTGTTCGAAATACGTGAATGGGGGGTTGCCAGTGGCCGAAGTATTACCCAGCAGGATGTGGACGGTGCCTTAAAAGTCTGTTTGTTGGGGCAAACCGTGGCTGACAACCTCTTTGGTTCCGCGGACCCGGTCGGCAGTATCGTTCGCATTAAAAAGATTCCCTTTACCGTTATTGGTGTTCTCGAGAGCAAAGGACAGTCCCCCCAGGGAACCGATCAGGACGATACGATATTTGTTCCGCTCCGCACCGCTCAGCGTAACCTGGTTCGGTCCCAGCACACCAATAGTGTCGGCGCCTTGATCGTCAAGGCTAAAAGCGAAGCGTTACTGGGCAAGGCCGAGGAGGAAATCAAGGGCCTTCTCAATCAGCGCCACCGCATCACGGGCGACAAGGAGCCGGACTTCTCCACCCGTAATCTGTCGGAGATTCTTGCCGTGGCAGAGCAATCCTCCAAGGCCATGTCGCTGCTTCTCGGTGCCGTGGCATCCATTTCGCTGATCGTCGGTGGTATCGGCATCATGAATATTATGCTGGTTTCGGTTACCGAACGCACCCGCGAGATCGGCATCCGGATGGCAATCGGTGCCAAAAAGAATGACATCCTGCTGCAGTTCATGACTGAGGCGGTGTTGCTGACCATGCTGGGCGGCTTGATCGGCATCGCTCTGGGAACCGGTGGAGCGACAATAGTATCCAGTCTGCTTGGGTGGCCAACCATGATTTCAATCCAATCCATCACGATCGCCTTTTTCTTCTCCGCTGCGGTGGGGATCTTTTTTGGTTTTTATCCTGCCCGAAAAGCCGCCGGACTTAATCCTATTGATGCTCTGAGGTATGAATAATATGTCCGACTGCCCGATGTGTTGCCGCTGGGATACTGATCCGGATTTGCGGATTATTGAACTGCCGCACTCGTATGTAATGCTCAACCGGGATCAGTATTTCCCCGGATATACCCTGTTGTTCACCAAGGTTCATGCGACGGAATTGTTTCATCTTGACCGAGGTGTGCGCACCAGCCTGATGGAGGAAATCACTTCGGTAGCGCAGGCGCTGTACTCGATATACACTCCTGCCAAGATCAATTATGAGCTCTTGGGAAATATGGTGCCGCATATTCATTGGCACATTGTACCGCGCTTCACTTCTGAACTGCACTGGCCGCGCCCGATCTGGGCTGAGCCGCATGAAGAGCGGTTTCTGCCTCCTGGCGAATACCGGCAGCATATAGATGCCATCCGGGGTGCACTGATATGATTCGCTCCTTTCTGCACACCCTGGAAAACGGACTGCGGGTTGTCTGTGTCGAAATGCCGCATCTGCATGCCGCCGAACTGGCGATCTATCTCAAGGTTGGCGGTCGTCACGACCCGCCGGGGAGGGAAGGGCTCTCCCATTTTCTGGAGCATATTCTCTTTCGAGGTACAGCAGAGTTTCCTTCATCACTGGCAATCGAGTCGGCTTTCGAAATCATTGGTGGGGCCCCTAATGCCGCAACTGATGCCGAATCAACCTACTATTATTCACGGGTCCATCCGGACTGCGTCAAGCGTGGCATGGAAATATTTGCTTCAATGCTGACGACGCCGCTATTAGCCGGGATCGATATTGAAAAGCGGATCATTGCCGAGGAAGCCCGGGAAGACCTGAACGAACAGGGGGAGGAGGTCAATTCGGATACCATCGTCAGCCGGCTCCTTTGGCCCCGTCACCCGCTGGGAATGCCGACGGTCGGAACACTTGAAAGCATTGCCGCCATTGAGCGGAGCGATCTTGAAGGTCACCTGAATACCTATTATGTCCCTTCAAATGCCGTTCTGGTTGTTTCCGGGCCGGTGAAAAACCGGGCTGTTATTGCTGCTGCACAGGACTGCTTTGCCCAATGGCCTGATAAGCGTGTGCCGGCAGCGCATCTGGTAACATATCGCCAATTCGCACCACAGATCCGCTGCGTCCAGGATTCTGACAGCCAGATGGATCTGCAGCTGGCATTCCTTGGTTTTGCGCGCAATGATCGCCGCTTTATGGCGCTTCGCTTTTTGCGTCGAATTCTGGCCGGCGGTGGCAGTTCCCGTCTTCATCTCCGTTTGCGGGAGGAATTGGGTATCATATATTCTGTGGACGGTGCAATCGGGGCCTACGATGAAACCGGCTGTCTGACGTTTGACCTGTCTACAGCTCCGGATACCCTGACCCATGCGGTTAAGGCTGCATTTGAGGAACTGACCCGCATAACAGTAGAGCCGGTTCCGGAAGAGGAGCTGGAACGAATCCGGAACTCCTATATTTTTGATCTTGAATTCAGCCGTGATTCTGCGTACGAAATGGGGGGGCGATATGGCTGGGGAGAGCTGATGGGGGTTGTCAGGAGTATTGAAGAAGATCAGTGCGAAGCGCGCCGGATTACTGCTGCCGATCTTCAAGAAACCGCCCGGGAACTCTTTGCCCCCGAAAATCTCCGTCTGGTCGCGGTAGGGCCGTGGAAGCGCGGAATGAAGAAATCGTTACGGGAGCTGCTCATGGAGTACCAGCAACAATTTTAATCAGGTCTGTTTTCAGGCAGTCAACCGGTCCCGGTCGAATTCTTTGCGAGTTCGCGTAATACCTGCAATAACAGGTTCAACCGTTTCGTCCAGAGTGCCGAAGCTGAGGCCGATGCCGGGTGCATGGCGTGTAATCCCCCACGGTTTGATTCTGCGTACTTCTGCCGGTATGAGACAGCCGAATTCCGGGATCAGAATCGTTAACGGGTCTCCAATACGGAATCTTTCGGCTTGCAAATCAACGATGAATGTTCCTCCCCACGAAATGTCCAAGGTAAATCCCCGAGACTCCACGCCACTATGAGTAATAATGGTGGCAAGGCAGACCGGATGACGCCGGAATTCACGCAGCCGCTTTGGGACATGAGTCACACAGGTTTTGTGCAGAAAGTCATCAAGGCTTTTGTCCTGCTTGGCACTTCCCGGCATTGCCATTGGAACAAGCATGCCACCCATCGTCCGTACCCGCAAGGTCGGTAAAAAGTTGGCCATGGTATAGGCGACAATCTTCTCTTCTCCCTTTGACTTGATAATTGAAGGGAGATCGACCAGTATGCCACTGTACAAACCATTGAGGGCGAACGTCTCTGCCTCACAAAAGCTGCTACAGGCAACTGCGGCAGCTCCTGACTTGGTCAGGACGGAGGATAGTGCCATCCTGGTTTCATCACTGTATGAGATAACCAGAAGCGGTTGTGGTGGTAACGGCTTGTCCGACACTCCGTCTCTCCTCACTCTTGTATCAGGCAATGTGCCGGGATTTCAGTACTTCCTCAAAAGGGTTATGTTCACAGCCAGGAATATCCTGTAGCGAGTTTTTAATGACAACAAAACGTTCCAGATTTGTCATAAAGAGATCCAGCAATTCCGGATCAAAGAACACGCCCCGGTCCTTCAGCATCAGAGTTGCCGTCTCCTCGATAGAAAACGCTTTTTTGTAGGGGCGTTCGGAAGCCAAGGCATCAAAGACATCGACAATCATCACAATCCTGCCATAAATGTGAATATCCGTGCCCTTCAATCTGTTGGGATAGCCATTGCCATCCCAGCGTTCGTGGTGTTGCTCCGCAATTATTCGCCCCGCTTCAATGACAGGAAAATGCTCGGCGCCACTCAGGATCTTTCCGCCGATAGCGGCATGCATCCGCATTATTTCATATTCCTGTGCGGTCAGTTTGCCCGGTTTCAATAAAATGTGATCCGGAATCCCGATTTTGCCGACATCGTGGAGTGGTGATGCGTAGCGCAGGATCTCACAATCTTCCGCCGTCATGCCGGCCAGATGAGCCAGTTCACGCGAGAGGTGACTTATCCTCACCGTATGCATGCCAGTTTCGAGGTCGCGATACTCCGCCGCCTTACCAAGCCGGAGTGAAATTTCATATTCTGCTTCCTGCGAAAGCACCAGCGCTTTTTGCAGTGCGGCAGTCTTTTTAACTACCTCCCGTTCCAGTGCATCGTTCATATCCCGCGTAATGTCACTCAGCTTTTTAATTCTGACGTGATTCATCACCCGCAGTTTAAGTTCTTGCGGATCATATGGCTTCGCGAGAAAGTCATTGGCCCCCATGGTAAGAGTTTTGAGGACTTCACTTTTATCAGCTGTCACAACAATAACCGGGATTTCGCGCATTCGCTCGTGGCGCTTAAGGAGCTGCAGGGTATCAAAGCCATTCAGGACGGGCATTTCAAGATCAAGCCGAATGATGTCGATATCACTGCTCTGCTCCAGGATATCCAGAGCCTCGCGGCCGTTCAAGGCACGCAGAATCGTAAGATCTTCCAGCCCGGAAAGGGCGGTCAACATGACCTCGATCAAATCGATATTAAATTCGTCGTCATCGACAACGAGTACCCGAATGTCGGTATTCATAGGAATAGTTTTCAGTGGTGTTCGGCGGATGCCGGCAGGTTATTCTTCGATTGAGAGCGCTACCATGAACCACTCTTCGTCTGTGGCAAACTTGAGCGTAATGTTTTCAAGATTGTTTCCGGTCGAGACAACATAGTCAGCGCCATTAACAACCGAAGGGGTCGATAGCTGAATGTCCGATCCGCCTTTAGAGAGGTGCTGCTTGAAAGAACCGGCGACCATGTTGGCAATTTCTCCCATGGCATCGTTGACGTCATCATCGATCTCGGTCACTTCCATGCCCAGCATCAAAGATGTAAACGATATGGCCAGTGGCCAGGGAAGGTGTACGCTCACCAGCCCGTTATAGGTGCCTGCAAGCCCGACCATGGCCGTGAGGCACTCTTTGAAATGCGTGGTAACATCTATCTGGATCGGCAGGTGCATCAGGTCCTCAACACCGACCATAGTGATAAAAACATCCTGGACATCCTTGATAAGGCTTTTAATCAGTTGATCTTCTGTCATGTTGATCGCAGCAAGTGTCTCTGGTTTCATCGGCATGATGGCTCCTCCCTTATTACTGAATTAAACTAACCGGTAAACTCTGCAATTCATTCATCAAAAACAATATTTAGTATGCCGAGTCAAGAACTGTTATCTTGATTCGGCCGATAATTGCAATGATCGGTGCCATATCCTTTGGAAGATGACCTTCGAGCAGTTTGAGGTGGGTGGGGTCAGCCGGGATTTGATTATACGTGGGATCGACTGAAACCCAGCGGCCTTCAATAAAACTCTCGGCCCAGCTATGGTAGAGAAAGCCTTTTCCATCCAGATATACCAGGCCGGAAACAAAACGGGTCGGAATACCCGCAGCCCGTGCCAAGGCAGTGTAGAGGCGTGCATGTGTCTGACAGTTGCCGCGCTTCGACTTGAAGCTTTCTACGGCACTGCCGCCGTCATCAATGGTATCTTTCAGCCAATCCGCCGTCCAGGATGCCAGCACCCTGGCCAGATCTTTCTGGCTTTTGACACCAGTTGCAAGAGCTTTGGCCTGAGCCAGAATTTCAGGTGCGTCAGCCTCAATCTTGTCAGCCGGTTTCAGCTGTGCATCTGTCGGTTCCTGTGCTTTTGATTCTGAAGAAATCTGGACAAGAGAACCGGTTCTAAAGGTTACGAGGCCATTGCTGCCCTTAATTGCCTGCTGTCCTCCCCCCTGCAACAGCGGCAAAGCATCATCCCAACCGCTGATCTCAACTTTCAGGCCTGTCAACTTCTTTGGATCCTTGATTGGTGGCTGTACGCGCACCAGGCTAAAGTCATAAATAAGGTCCTTCTTGGCAAGGGCCCAATCGCAGATGAAAGTGCCAAGAGCCGCGGGTGGTTCAGCTTTGGTTATTACCAGTCCATCCCGAACGGATTCCTCAAGCGTATTACCGTGCCCATCGACCCAGATATCATTGTTTACAAAGGGATACAGATTGTTGCGGAGCTTTAGGGCAGGCACGCCTTCAGACGTTTTGTCCTCACCGAGTACCGTAATCTGTATCACCTTGATCTTCGGCTCTTCAGGGTCGAATGCCTGGATTTTATATGATGATCCCGGTGAAACTGTCCGCATCAGAGGATATAAATTAAGGGCCGGACCTGGATAGACTTCACCTTTGAATTTAATCGATCTGTCGGTTGTTTTGCCGTTGGCTTCGCTTTTTATATGGATGGCCCCGCCGTAGACCTTGCCGCTGAGGTGCGACGATGAACCGTTGATGGTCTGCTCGACATCAAGGGAACGGAGTGCCAGGCTTTTTGTCACCAGATAGGTCTCATGTATTGATGCCTCTTTGGAGAAGCTCATTACGTTCATCCGGACGCTTCCATTCCCCTCCATCCGGTAGCCGCCTTCCTCCTTGTCAATCCGTTCCCGGTAGAAGCCGACCCGCTCGCCGTTTACATAGATCCCGAACCAGCGTTCGGAGAGCGGTGGAATATCGATTTTACCAAATGGCGCTGCCACGGAGACCAGGCTGGTGCACAGCACAAGTATGGCTGCCGTGAATAACTTGAAATATAGATTCATGTACTTTTCCTTTTAATGTGAATATGCAAGCGCCACCAGCTTTCAGATGCCGTAATGCAGGCTGATAGCAGATGGCGTTATGAGGTCCGGATACTGTGACAATAAATTATACCGTGTGAGGCTTCTTTAGCCTTGTTTCGATTTTCAGTTTTAGTCGGCTGTGCCGGCAGCAGATGCAGGCATAATCGCTCCTGACGGATCATAGAACTCGACCCGGTTTCTGCCGTTGGCCTTAGCCAGGTACAGGGCATCATCAGCCAGTTTGATAAAACCATCAACGGTAGGAGAGTGCTCTGGAGAAAAACTTGCGACCCCAAGGCTTACGGTAAGACTGAGATTGGCAAGCGGTTCGCTGAATCTGCTGCCCTGGACCGCAAGTCGAACCCGGTCAGCGACGAAAACAGCTTCTTTCAGAGTTGAATCCGGAAGAATGGCGACAAATTCCTCGCCGCCATAGCGGGAAGCGCAGTCATAGCTGCGCAACTCTTTCTGCAGCTGCAAAGCCAGCTTCTGCAGTACGACATCCCCCTGCAAATGGCCAAAACTGTCATTAACCTGCTTGAAGTGGTCTATGTCAAGCATGATCAGTGATAAATCGCCCCCTTTGCGAAGGGCGCGCTGAACCTCTTTATCGAGAACTTTCATCAAGTAGCGGCGGTTAAAGAGCCCGGTCAGATGGTCGGTGTTGGAAAGTTCCAGCAGCAGCTCATTGGAGCGCTTCAACTCATCCTGCAGTTTTTTGATCTTGAGGTGGACCTTGACCCGGGCGACCAGTTCTTCCGGATCAAACGGTTTTGTGATGTAGTCGCTGGCTCCCTGTTCAAGCCCCTTTATCTTGCGTTCCCGATCATCCATGCCGGTCAGGATAATGACAGGGACGTCCTGGAGGTCGGGTCGGGCCTTAAGCATGCTCAGGAATTTAAAGCCGTCAATACGCGGCATCTCCAGATCACACAGGATGATATCCACAGGTGATGAGAGCAACTTTTTGAATCCCTCCAGACCGTCTTCAGCTTCGTAATAGCGGGAGAAGAGGTTGAAAGACTCAAGGGTTCTGATGATTCGCTCCCGAACGGTAACCGAATCATCTATGATCAGTACACTGGTAAACATAGCGTGGAAGTTTAGCCCAAGTCGTCTCGAAACTCAATTACAAAACGGGTATCTCTGCGGGAATCAAAATAAAATTACAACAACGGTTCTTGTGCCAGGCGCTTCATCTCCGCAATTGTTGCCACATAATCAGAAGCACCGAAGACGGCGCTACCGGCGACGAAGACATCAGCTCCCGCATGGGAGATCAGGGCTATGTTTGACGGCTTGACTCCTCCATCAACCTCCAGTTCTGCCTCTGAGCCGCGGCGGTCCAACAGTGCCCGTAAAGAATGAATCTTGGGGAGGCAGGCTTCAATAAAGCTTTGACCGCCAAAACCGGGATTAACAGTCATCAGCAGCACCAGATCCAGGTCATCGATAACGTAGTCGAGAACATTCAACGAAGTCGCCGGGTTGAGAGAAACGCCGGCGCGCTTTCCACATGATTTGACCAGCTGTATGCTGCGATGCAGATGATGCGTCGCTTCAGCATGAACAACGATGATATCGGCCCCTGCCGCAGCAAAATCCTGAATATAGCGATCGGGATTCTCAATCATCAGATGCACGTCAAGTGGCAGCGATGTCACCTTTCGGGCGGCTTCAACAATCAATGGACCGATTGTGATATTGGGGACGAAATGACCATCCATGACGTCTATGTGAATGTAGTCGGCACCAGCCGCCTCGACGGCCCGTATTTCATCGCCAAGACGCGAAAAGTCGGCAGACAGGATAGACGGAGCGATTTTTTTCATGCGGGAACTCCCTGATTTGACATTATGAAATTCGTCTGATGCGTGCGGCGAAGAAGCCATCCATGCCATGACGGTGTGGCCAGACCCTGAACATGCCGTAAAACGCAAACAGTTCCTTCCAGGCGGGAAAGAGCTCATTCAGGTCTTCTAGCACAAACCCGGGGTGGTGCAAAAGGAAATCCTCAACTACCAGTTCATTTTCCGCCTCTGAGGTTGAGCAGGTTGAATACAGCAATGTGCCGCCCGGCTTCAGTCTGACGGCGGCGTTCTTCAAAAGGGTTTTCTGGACGGCGGCAAGACGGGTGATATCACCGGAGAAGAGACGCCATTTCGCTTCCGGATTGCGCCGGATAACTCCCAGCCCCGAACAGGGCGCGTCAAGCAGAATGCGGTCAAAAGTTCCATCCGGGAACGTGTAGGGTTGATGCAGGTCGGCAACAGCTGTTGTCACGGAGTTGATCCCGAGACGCCGGACGTTGTCTTGGACGAGCGTTAATTTGGATCGGGAGATGTCGGTAGCGATCAATTCGCCCGTATCATCCATCAACTGAGCGATGTGGCCGCTTTTGCCGCCGGGAGCGCAGCATGCGTCCCAGATACGCTCTCCCGGTTCGGCCCCCAGCAGTCGTCCGGCCAGTTGCGATGCTTCATCCTGTACCGCGAACAGGCCGGCATCAAAACCGGGGAGAGTGCTGATGATGTGGCGTCCCGCAAGCGTAATGCCGTCGGGCGAAAAGCGGCAGGGCGTTGCTTCAATACCCTGCGTGTCAAATTCCTGCAGCAATTGGTCGCGGGTAGAGCGCAGCGTGTTGACCCTCAGTGTCACCGGTGGTTGTTGTGACGAAGCCTCTGCCAGCTGTCGGGCTTCAGTAACTCCAAGTTGCTCAAGCCATTGTTCGGCCAGCCATTCCGGCTGGGAATGGATAGCCGCTATTGCCGCTGCCGGGTTAGTGGTGATGTCTGGAAACGTGATCGTGTCGCGGCGCCTGAGGAAGTTTCTCAGGACAGCATTTATCAGGCCGCTGGTGCCCGGTGTGATCAGTTTTGCCAGGTTGACCGATTCGTTAACTGCTGCCGACTCAGGGATACGGTCGAGGCAGGTCAGTTGGTACAGGCCGATGCGCAGGATGACCAGTGCCTGCGGATCAAGCTCAACCATTGGTTTCTCGAGCAACTGTTGGAGAATATGGTCCAGAGTCCCCTGCCGTCGCAGGACACCGAAGACCAGTTCGGCATAGAGTCCCCGGTCAGGCCCGCTTAATATGCCGTTGGAAAGTTCGTTGTCGATCAGGCGATCGGCAAACCCACCCTCTTTCCTGATGCGCAGCAGGGTTTCACAGGCCGCTTGACGGGGGTTGGCAGTAGAGGGGCCTGTTGCAGCGCGTCTAATAATCATGAGTCCTCGATATGTCTTCCAGGCGGTGAACACGTTCCTGAATAGGGGGATGAGTGGAGAAGAGCGACATCATGCCACCGCCGGTTAATGGATTGACGATGAACATGTGTGCGGTCGCGGAATTGGCGTTAAGCGGAATCTGCTGGCTTCCCAGTTCAAGCTTTTGCAGCGCCCTGGCAAGAGAAAGCGGGTTGCCGCTGATGTGTGCTCCTGCAGCATCGGCGCCGAACTCCCGTGATCTGGAAATAGCCATTTGAACCAGCATGGCGGCAATCGGCGCCAGAATAGCCATGAAAAGCATGCCGAAGATGCCACCGCCCTCATCATCATCGCTTCGGCCGGCACCGAATATGGCCCCCCACTGGGCCATATGGGCCAGATAGGTGATTGCTCCGGCAAAGGTGGCGGCCAGCGTGGAGATCAGGATGTCCCGGTTTTTGACGTGACCCAGTTCATGGGCCATGACGCCTGCCAGTTCTTCATCAGTCAGCAGGCGCATTATGCCGGTTGTGGCGGCGACTGCAGCATGCTCCGGATTGCGCCCGGTTGCAAAGGCATTTGGACTATCATCCTCAATAATATATATTTTTGGCATCGGCAATCCGGCTCGCGTGGCCAATCGTCTGACAATACTGTAGAAGCGCGGATTATCCTGCTCTTCTATCGGTTGCGCCCGATACATGCGGAGCACGATCTTGTCAGAGAACCAGTAGGAAAAGAAATTCATCCCGCCCGCCAGCAAAAAAGCTATTGTCATGCCTCCTCTGCCGCCAACGACGCCCCCGATAAGCACGAGCAGCATCGTTAAAAGTGTCATCAACACAGCTGTCTTCAAGGTATTCATTGCTATCCTCATGAGTGCATCAATTAATTTATCATCTAATACTGAGCCTGAAACCATGATAAGCATCATGAGTAAAAAGTGCAAGTGCGGGTGATGCCTTCGGCTGCGAAAGCTGTAAAAAAGGCTATTTCCCTTGCATAGACCCAGTCGATTTGTTATATTTCCAGACCTTCTAGATATCGCACAAGAACTGAATTTTATTAATGAATCTTCTCTCTGTTGAAAAACCTGCCCGCTATATGGGTGGTGAAATGGGCTCCATTCGCAAGGACGCTGCTGATCTGCGCTTTGCCCTTGCGTTTCCGGATGTGTATGAAGTCGGCATGAGTCATCTGGGATTGCGGATCTTGTACCACATTTTGAATGAAGTTGAAGGGATTGCGGCAGAACGCGTCTTCGCCCCCTGGCCGGATATGGAAGCGCAGATGCGTGCCGCCGCTGTCCCATTGGCCACACTTGAAAGCGGCACAGCTCTGGCGGAGTGCGATATTGTTGGCTTTACCCTGCAGTATGAACTTTCCTATACCAATATCCTCAACATGCTCCGCTTGGGCGGCATTCCGCTCCTGGCGAGCGATCGGGAGGAGCCTTTCCCGCTGGTGATTGCCGGCGGCCCCTGCGCCTATAATCCGGAACCGCTGGCTCCCTTTTTTGACGCGGTGCTGCTGGGTGATGGCGAAGAAGCTGTTCTGGAAATCGCCCGTATGGTTCGAGAGGCAAAAAGGTCGGGCGAAGATAAAAATCGTCTGCTTGAGCGCCTGTCGCATATTGAAGGTGTTTATATCCCCTCGTTCTTTGAGCCGCAGTATGCTTCTGATGGCACTCTGACGGCAATCGCGCCTCTCAAGCCGGGCTATGCTTCCGTTCGCCGGCGCTTCCTGGCGGATCTTGATGCAGCTTCGTTTCCTGATTCACCTGTCGTTCCATTTATGAAGACTATTCATGACCGGGTTGCCGTAGAAATCGCCCGTGGCTGTACTCGCGGCTGCCGTTTCTGCCAGGCCGGCTATGTCTATCGCCCGTTGCGAGAGCGCTCTCCCGAAACGATTTTAAATCATATCGCCGAATCGCTCAAAGCTACCGGCTATGATGAAATATCACTTCTTTCGCTTTCAACCGGTGACTATTCCTGTGTTACTCCGCTAGTGACCGAGCTTATGGCACGTTATGCCGAAGATCGGGTCGCTGTTTCACTTCCTTCCCTGCGGGTCGGGAGTTTGACGGATGAGCTGATTGACGAGATTAAAAAAGTGAGGAAGACCGGCTTTACCCTGGCGCCAGAGGCCGGGAGCGACCGGATGCGGCGGGTCATCAACAAGGGGATCACCGAGGCAAATCTGATTTCCGGAGCGGCCGCAATTTATCAGGCCGGCTGGCGCTTGATCAAGCTCTATTTCATGATCGGGTTGCCGGGCGAAACAGCCGATGATGTTGCCCAGATCGCAACGCTGGCGCGTCAGGTCAAGGACCAGGCCAAGGGGAGCGGTGTTTCCGGTGATGTCAACGTTGCCGTCAGTACCTTCGTCCCCAAGGCACATACGCCATTCCAGTGGGAACCCCAGATATCGATGCAGCAAACCGCCGATCTCCAGTACCAGCTCCACTGTGATCTCAAAAAGCGCAAGCTTAAATTTAAATGGCAGGATGCGCCGCTTTCGTTTATGGAAGGAGTTTTTGCTCGCGGAGACCGTCGTCTGGCACCGGTTTTGATCCGTGCGGTTGAATTGGGCTGTCGTTTTGACGGCTGGCGTGAGCACTTTTCTCTTGAACGCTGGCTGCAGGCATGTGCCGACTGCGGAGTCGAGCCGGAATGGTATTTGCGGCGCCGGGAACTGGATGAAGTCCTGCCGTGGGACCATCTTGATTGCGGCGTGACGCGTCAGTTTCTGTTGGCCGAGCGTGAACGGGCGGAAGCGGAAACTGCCACCGCAGATTGCCGAGATGGTAACTGCAGTGCTTGTGGCGTCTGCGATTTCACCGTGGTAACAAACCGGATTTCCGCGCAGGAAAATGTGCCGCCTCGTGAGAATGTACCATCTGATGAACCGGTCGCCGCCCGGATGCGCCTTCGCTTTTCCAAAAACGGGGTTATGCGCTATTTGAGTCACCTTGAGCTGATTACTGTTTTTACGCGTGCAGTCAGCAGGGGAGGGGTGCCGATCCTTTTCTCGCTCGGTTTTCACCCGCATCCCCGCTTTTCTTTTGGAACCGCAACGTCTGTCGGGGTTGAATCACAGGCAGAATATATGGACATGTTTGTCGCTTCCGGCATTAGCGCCCGGGAAGTGCAGGAACGTCTCAATGCCGTGTTACCTGAAGGATTGCTGATCCTTGAATCAGAAGAGGTTGACGTCAAATCGCCGTCCATTTCGACTCTGATCGATGCGACCCGCTATCGGATAACCATTGCCTCTGCTGATCCGGCTGCGTTGCCGGATCAATGTGTGCAATTTTTGGCACACAATGTTTTTGTTATTCAGCGAACAAAAAAAGGACAGACTCAGTCAGTCGATTTGAGGGAAGAAACCGTTTCGCTTGCTGCAAGCGGTCATGCGTTTGAATTGGTCGCAAAAAGGGGAAAGCCGCTCGAGTTCGCCCGAGCTATTACCGGCGTTGAGACGCTGAAAGGGGATGATATTCAGGTAGAGAAACTTGAAGTCATCTTTGCCCCGTAACGGTCACATACTTTACATATTTCATATATAACGGAGAAAATTACTATGGGAGCCGAGTTAGTCATTAATGCTGCTTCCCACGAAACCCGCATCGCGCTGATTGAGAACGGCACTATTGCCGAGCTTTATATCGAACGAAGCCGCGAAAAGGGGATCGTGGGTAATATTTACAAAGGTCGCGTCATTCGCGTACTTCCCGGAATGCAGGCTGCCTTTGTCGATATAGGTCTGGAAAAGGCAGCTTTTCTCTATGTTGCTGATGTCTTCGACGCTATTGAGGAGTATGAATCGCTCCTGTACGCCGGCAGTAAAAAGGACGATGATCCAGCAGATGACGCCCAAGATGGCACTGATCGCCCGGATTTCCGCCCTCTCCACCCGATTGAGGATCTGTTGCAGGAGGGACAGGAGCTGCTGGTGCAGATATCCAAGGAGCCTCTTGGCACCAAGGGTGCTCGCATCACCTCTCATATTTCCCTGCCGGGGCGGCATCTGGTGTATATGCCAACAGTTGACCATATAGGCATTTCTCGGCGGATAGAAGATGAAGAGGAGCGGGAACGCCTGCGCGAGATTGTTGACCGACTCAAAAAACCGGGTTCCGGTTACATAGTCAGAACCGTCTCGGAAGGAAAGAGTGAAGAGGATCTTATCGCAGATATGCAGTATCTGACCACCCTGTGGGAGGAAATATCCAAGCGGCAAGCAAAGGCGGGGGTGCCGTCATTGCTGCATTCAGATCTGGATGTTGTCCAGAAAGTGGTTCGTGACATCGTTACCGAGCAGGTTGACAAGATTATTGTCGATTCGCAGATTGATTATGACCGTATTGTGCATTTTATTTCAACCTTTGCATCAAAAATGAAATATACGATCGAGTTGTATGATGAAGAAGAGCCGATCTTTGATCATTACGGGCTGGAAGTTGAAATCAGCAGGGCGCTGGGAAGGAAGGTTTGGCTCAAGTCGGGCGGCTACATTATTATTGAACAGACAGAGGCATTGAGCGCCGTTGACGTAAATACCGGCCGTTTTGTGGGCAAACACAATTTGGAAGATACAATTCTGAAGACCAATCTGGAGGCGGTCAAGGAGATTGCGTACCAACTCCGGTTGCGGAATATCGGCGGGATTATCATAATTGACTTTATCGACATGGAAAAAGAGGTCAATCGTGAAAAAGTTTACGGCGCGCTTGAAGAGGCGCTGAAAGCGGATAAATCAAAGACAAATATTCTGAAAATATCTGAGCTTGGTCTCGTCGAAATGACCAGAAAGCGTGTACGGGAAAATATCAGCCGGATGCTGTGTGAGCCGTGCAGTTACTGCGAAGGGCGTGGATATATCAAGTCTAAAATTACCGTCTGTCATGAAATATTTCGTGAATTGCGGCGCGAAATGCTTGACATCCGCGGAGCCAAAGTGACGGTAACCGTTCATCCGCAGGTGGCTGACCTGCTCTATGATGAAGAACGCCGCGGGCTTGAAGAGCTGGAAAAGAAATTCAAAAAAAGGATCACGGTGCGGGCCAAGCCGGGCTTCCATCAGGAGCAGTTTGAGATTATGATAAATTGATCTGAGTCAGAGATGGTGTTTGGATGTAATGAGGCGGGGATGTGATTCCCCCGCCTCATTTTTCGTGGTATGGCGTAGAGTGCAGTTAAGCGGCTTTTCTGCCCAGATCATTCTGCTCATAGTGGGTAGAAAAATATTCCATAGCTTCCCGCATGATGTCCGATACGCTTTTGTGGGTAGTTTTCACCAGTTTTTCCAGCTGAATACGTTCTTCATCGCTCACCCTCATTGAAATGACGTTGTAACGCGGATTTTCGCCCATTCTTCCCATTATACTTACCTCCCTGTTTTATATTTTTCTTCGAGTTTGCATTTACGAATATAGTGTATACACTAGCCAATATCATGCCAACAAGCAATATTAAAAAAACAGCTAATAGTTACAAGTGGTTGCAATTGGATTTTTCCTGGCCTATTGATGTACAATCTAAAAAAGTGTGACAAAAACGGCACATGCATGCCTAAAAGTATACACTATTTTGAAACAGTATGCGTTTCTTCGAGTGGTTGATTCCAGGGGATGATGACTGGCTAGACGGTAATTGATTTTGGCTGACGAACTACCGTAATATTGTGCTTTTCGAGAAGACGATAAAAGGTACGACGGGTGAGGTTCGCCAAGCGGGCAGCTTTGGCTACGTTCCCATTCGTTTCTTCGAGATAGCGCATCATAATGTTCTTTTCGGTACGCACAACCTGAAGTTCGCGCTCAGCCTTGAATGAGACCCTGCGCCTGTTAACATCCGCGTCTGGAGAAGATTCGTAGGTATCGATAAAAACGGTGGGGAGGTTTTCCAGCCGGATGATGCCGTCTTGAGCCAGTACAGCCGAACGTTCGATAACATTCTGCATTTCGCGGATATTTCCTGGCCAGGGATAGAGTTGCATGGCTTTGACTGCCCGATCTTCGATGCCGGCAATGGTTTTGTTGAGTTTTTTCCTGGCTTTGTCGAGAAAATGTCGGGCCAGCTCCGGCACGGATTCAGCGCGCATGCGTAATGGCGGAAGTGCTATGCAGAAAACATTGAGGCGATAATACAGGTCCTCTCGAAACCATCCCTCCCGCACGCCCAGTTCAAGATCCTTGTTGGTCGCGGCTATCAAGCGCACATCTACCTTTTTGGCAGCGACGCTGCCGACCGGCCGCACCTCACCCAGATCCAGAATACGCAACAGTTCAGCCTGAAGCTTGGGAGTAATGTCACCGATTTCATCGAGAAAAATGGTACCGCCGTTGGCCGCCTCAAACAGTCCCTTTTTATCGGCAATCGCTCCGGTGAATGAGCCTTTCTTGTGGCCGAAAAGCTCGCTTTCAAGCAGAGAGTCTGTAAGTGTCGTGCAATTGACCGTCATGAGCGGTTTGTCGTTGCGCTGACTTTGGCGGTGGATGGCCCGGGCAGTCAGTTCCTTGCCAGTCCCGGTTTCACCGCTAATCAGCACCGTTGTCGGAGTGGGCGCCACCTGACGGATCAGTTCCATTACTTCACCAATTCCGGGATCGCTGCCGACGATCATGTCGTCTCCCGCCTGCCGATCCAATTCCCGCTGCACCAGCTCACACTTCTGCTTGAGGCGCCCGCGTTCCTCTTCAATCATCTGCATGTTGTGGGGAAGACACATTTCAATATCAGCAAACCCCTGAAATACCGCCACTGCATGTTCCCGGCAGCTGTTGTACCCGCAGGCGCGGCAATTAAGTTCGTCTCCTTGCGTAAATTTATTCGTAGATTGAAGGATGCGCTTGATGTCGTCCTTGCCGGGGCTCGCCAGCTTCAGTGACTTATCTGAGTAGGAGCGGCAAAGTTCGGGTGGAAGTGTGGTTGAAAGATAGTGGGCTGCAGTGTCATAAGGCAGCTTGGAATTGTTGTGGCAAACGATCAGCTTGCGCTTGAAAAAATGATTAAGCCCTTTATCGCGGGCCGGGCCATCAACACAACCGCCGTCGCAAAAGCGGAGATCGACAAATGCCGGTGAAATCCGCCCGGCAGCCAAGTCACGAATGATGCCGATCGTGTGCGTCTCACCTTCTGCGCTGATGGTTTCATTGTCCTGAAAATCGGTCTCGATGCCAAATACTTTAAGCGGGCCGTTAGTAAGCGTGAAAAGACGACCGGAACCCGGGTCAACTCCATCAAATGGCATTTCAGCCAGGCTGGCCGGAGTGATCCCCCTGTTTTTAAAAAGTTTTTCGATTTCCTGATACGTCAACACGACATCGATTGCTCCGGAAGACTCACCCTGGATTTCAAATTTTGCGGCAATACAGGTGCTGACGTAGACGACCTTGGTCTCTTCGCCAAGAATATTTTTAATGAAACGTCCCATCGCTATCATCGGGGAAACGACCGGCATTATGTTTGGAACCAGAGTCGGGTAGTGGCGTTCGATTAAATCGACCACCGCCGAACAGTGAGATGATATCAGGGGGCGGTCGGCGGACTGTAGGGCGCTCCGATAGCTGTCGGCAATCATTCGGGCGCCATAAGCACCTTCGTGGACCTCAGAGAAACCAAGGCTTTTCAAGGCCGCAACCAATTGTCCAGGCAGGAAGGCGTGAAAAAAAGCCGGAAAGGAACAGCCGAGCACTGCAACGACCGGGGAGCCGGACGCAAGCATCTCTTGCGTTCTTGCCATGCGGTCAACCACTACTTTGGCATGTTGCGGGCAGCTCAGGCAATTGCCGCAACCAATACAGCGGTCATACACAATCTGTGCAAAGCCTCCGTCAACCTTGATGGCTTTGACCGGACAACTTCGAACACATGAATAACACCGTCGGCAACGCTCTTTATAGGTAACAATAGGTTCCATTATTTTCAATTCTTAAATTAGTTGATTGTTCATGTATACACTAAATAGAAAATATGTGCAACATTTGGCACACTTTGTTGAAGATCGGTACATTGGTTTGTGTAACTACAGGCATAACTTTCCAAATTTGCAATATTATGCTTTTTTTTCTATTGGAACTTTATGCCTGTTTTTTTGTCATAGATCGACGGTTGATTGAAGCAAGATCAAACCTGTATGATATAAACTGGGCTATCAAACCGTGGGTAGTTAACCAGATCCGGTACATTGATTGATTGGAGCTGTTCGGCAGGAAACGGTAGGAAGAGCGGATGCAGTTGTTCACGGCCATGCATTTTATGACTCAGCAAAAGGTTGGAGGTGTCGGGGTGGAGAATGACGGGCATAAGGTCATGAATCGGTTCGATGAGTTTTGGTCATAATTGCGACGCTAGTCCTAAAAGATCAATGTGCATGTTACCTATGATTTGTGAGTCCAGAGCTTGGTAGATAATTCACCATTATCATCATGCAAAATCTCGATATTTCCCATGAACATCCCTCAGTATCGTAGCCACCTTCATAGCCTTCATGGTGTAGCTGTTCAAAAAGGATCTGGGCGCTCTTGCGGTGACGGACGGTGCCAGAATCTTCCTTCAGCAATTCTGATATTATTTTAATAAAGCTGCCGAGCTTGGGACGAGGCTGTTCGTTGCGCTCGTACTTCTGGTCAGTCACGCCGCTACGAATTATGTTTTTAACGGTGTTGCGGGCAAGGTTGAATTTACGGGCAATTTCACGAATCGCTTTGCCGTCTTTGAAATAAGCAAGACGGACTTTAGTAATGGTCTCCACGATCAGCATCTCCTTAAATCTCCTCTCTCTTACAGAATCAAGAGAGTATGGAGAAGGGTGCTGGGGTGGGTCAATTTTGGACGCCGATTTAGGCTATAGGTGGGTCATTATTGCACGCCGGTTTACATCAGCCGGCTGAATCGTTCCTTTGGCAAGCCTCTGCTCAGGATCGTTACCCTTAGTGTAAAACTGCTTCTACCAGTTCAGCTGATTCCTTCTTTTTTAAACCCATACTCTCAGATACTTTTTCGAAAACATCAACTTTTGTCATTTGCGCCCACCTTTACTCGATTTTGGAATGAATTCATACGGGACTCCGTGTCCCTTGTGCCCCTCATAGTTATTGATATATTGGTCTGTAAGCTTCTGGTTGCCTGTGAGCATTCTATCTGATACTTGATATCCAATTGGCCCGATGGAATTGGCTGAAACAGATGTCGAAGTTCAGTGGGATTTTGCATGTTTATAGCGAAGCACTGAGAGGGCAGGAATTTTTCAGCAGCTTTTCAGTGAAACTTTCTACTGACTCCGGTCGGCAAAAGTAATACCCTTGGCCCAACCCACAACCAAGTTGTAGGAGTGCTTGACGTTGTTCTTCCGTCTCGACCCCTTCGGCAACAGTGGTTAGTCCCATCTGTTGAGCAATGGCAAGTATTGTAGAGATGATCGCCGAGTCATTATTATCATCAAGCATATTTTTTACAAAAGTTTGATCGATCTTCAGGGTATCGATAGGAATACGCTTTAGATAAACAAGAGACGAATACCCCGTACCAAAGTCATCGATTGCGATGCTAAAGCCCTGACATCTAAGTTCAGCCATAATCTCGGACATCCGTCCCGGATCGCCCATAAGGCAACTTTCAGTAAGTTCCAACTCTATAGTAGATGGTGATACGCCGACTTCTTCCAATACCCTTGCGACGCGTTCAATGAAGTATGGGTCATCAAGTTGCCTGGCTGATACATTTACTGCAATTCTGCCACGGTAGCTCAATCCCCGCTCATTCCACAGCTTTATGTGCTGACAAGCCGTCCTGAGAACCCACTCGCCTATCTGGATCATCAGGCCTCGGCCTTCTGCTATAGGTATGAACTCAGCGGGACTTATTGCGCCGAGTACCGGGTCGTGCCAACGTAGCAGCGCCTCGGCACCCACAATCATCGCGGAGTGCAGGTCCACCTTAGGTTGATAGTGAAGTTGCAAGTTTCCTTCTGACACCGCACTTTCCAAGCGGTGGACAATCTCCAACTTTCGGATAAGCGCGTGACTCATTTTACTTTTGTATAAACGGTATCCGCCGCCAGTTTCCTTTACCTTTGACATGGCAAGATCGGCTCTTGACAGCAGATCAGTCGGATTATCGGCATCGCCAGGGTATAACGCAATACCGATGCTGCCACCTATGGAAAAGGAGTGAGCGTCAATCAGGAATGGCTGTTTAATGGCTTCCAAGATATGTTTTGCAAGGCTAATGGCTTTGTTGGGGTTGTTTTGTTGGCAGATGACGATAAAATCGTCACCACCAAATCGAGCAATCATACAGTTATCGTCGGATAATTCTCGTAACTTCTGTGCAACTTTCACCAGGATCTTGTCGCCTGTTTCATGACCGTAGGATTCATTGATTTCACGGATATAATCAAGATCAAGCAAAAGCAAAGCCAGTTGGCTGGAGTTTTCTCGGGCTATTGTAATGGCGTCAGCAAGCAGAGAGGAGAGATAATTCCGATTTGGTAGTCCAGTCAAGCTGTCATAAAACGCTAACCGGTGGATACGAGCATTGGCGTGTTCGTGAGCCATGCGAAGACGAATAGTCTCAATGCCGAATGACAGGTCGCTTGTCAGTTCTTCGAGAAGGGCAATCTCCTCGCTTTGGAATGCGTTCGGTTCCGGTGCATAGATTGCAATGGCGCCGATTGTTTTTCCATCCACCTTAAGCGGGAGGGCAATTGCAGACTGGTAGTTCCTGCTTCTGGCGTCCTCATGCCAAGTGATAAGTCTGGGATCGTTCAGAATATCGTGCCTGAGTTGGGTTGTACCGGTACGGATGGCAGTACTCATTGCACTGAATCCGTGCTCCCCATCTGCCCATGACATTTTGGCTACAGAGAGAAACCCGTCATCATGGCCACAATGGGCGGCAGGGCGAACAGACAGTTCATCGTCCAACTCCTTATATCCGATCCAGCTAAGAGAGTACCCCCCAATCTCTGTCGATATCTGGCAGACATCATAAAGAAGCGCGGATTCATCATGTGCTCGGAGAAGCGTTTGATTGCTCGCAGAAAGCAATCTTAGGGCACGGTTGGTTCGTTTGAGTTCATCTTCAATAGTTTGCGACTGCCGCATCGTTGCCTCTGTTACCTGTGTTAGAAGGGGAACCTTACCTTGCATTACTGCATTGTTACTACGCTCATACCAATTTCAATGTTCGTTCCTACTTACGATGGCGTCTGCATGACTTTATCAAGTAGTGGGTTCAAGCTACACCTGTGCGGTGCTTGTTTCGTTAATGATCTCTACAAACTTATTGAACAACTCAATGTTAAAGGCCCCCTTTTTGGCCTCATCATGCATTATTTTGATTGTATCGCTATGCGTATTCGCCTTGCGTTGCGGCCGATCCATGATCAAGGCGCTGTAAACGTCACAAATCGCTGCAACTTGCCCGCTTCGCGGGATATTGTCCCCTTTTAGCCCGGTCGGATAACCGTTTCCGTCGTATCGCTCGTGATGGTAACGGACAATATTGAGCACAATCTCGCCATAATTTCCACAACGCCTCAGATATTCATAACCTTCCCGGGTGTGCTGTTTAACCTTCCAATATTCAATCTCGGAAAGGGCATCGTTTTTTTCAAGAACTTCATTCGTGATGAAGGTCATTCCGTAATCGTGAAGCAGAGAACCGATCCCCACATCGACCATTTCGTCGGGGGCCAGTTCAAACAATTTTTCGTGAATCAGCAGGGAGAGTGCAGCGACTTGAACTGAGTGAGCAAAGATATAAAAATTGTTATCTACCACCGACTTAAGTGATTCCAGCACATGTGGAACTGAGGCTACGTATTGTAAAAGATTCTGGACCAAGTGACGACATCGCAGGAGGTTCGCAGTGGTTTCCGGAGATTCAAACATGTCGATCAGACAGTTTACAGAGGTCTGATAGAGAATCCTCCCCTTGGCAATGCTGCTGAGATCGTTTCTGGCAAGCATATCAGCAATGCTGTTCTCCATAAATTCATTAAGAACTTCCATGTCGCCGCTTCGGACATAGAGAAATTCCGTATACGTTCTCTCCAGACGGCTAAAGTCCGCGAGAGTAAACATCCTGTCAGGATCTTTGTAGAGCACGTAATTGCCACTGGTCTTGAGGAACAGCGCTACGTTGGGAAAATATTCCGGTGTGATGCTATCGATACTTATCGCCCGCCAGTAACGTTCTTTACTCATTGATTGCAAAATCCTTCAGCAGAAAAAATGTTCAGATGAAATTTGATAGTTTGAATGCTTGCCAATACTGTTTGCACGCTGAATTAACATAATTTTAGAAAGGTAGTAACAACAAAACCCACCATCGAGACGCAAATGGTGGGTTTTGTTGTATATTGATATAATTCCATTTCGGTAACCCCTCTATCCAAGATATTGGACAGGTAGCTTTGCGTCACCCGGTTACCCGAGTTTTGCCCATTCGATGATTTTGATTAGCTTTTAGCATAAATATACCGCATACGTCAATCTTCATTAAAATGGTAATCAGCTAATAATAAACCGAAACTTACTCGTTATGGGGATTTCGTCTGACAACTGATAAAGAAACTATTCTGAAATAATCCCAGACCTGTAGAGCGCGTTGAAATTTCTGTATGGACGCGCAGTTTTTTTCGGTTTTTTAAAGCTTATTGCCATCTTATGCTTTTATTTTCTACGCTGTGCAATTTTATGGTTTTACGCAAAAGAGCTGCGACTCCCTTTTGGGATAAATCGCGGCTCTTTTTTGCCGTTTTATAGTTTTTTACTCTGCAAAGTTATGCCTGTAGTGACAGTGTATGTCACGCTGAAACCCCTTGACATCCGTGCATTGAATAATTACCATGTAACAAGCA
>JAJXWO010000001.1:266435-277050 GCA_021781535.1 Deltaproteobacteria bacterium
AGCATAAAGGGGAGTAGTTATCGGCTAGAGAAATGGCCGACCCGGTTTCCGTCAATACGGTCGAAAGACCCGGAGCTGGGACAGTATCCTGTCAACAAGACCTTTATCCAGGCATCAGGCCGGGGATAAGGGTTTTTTTATTTGTCCTCGGCGAAAAAAAGTTCTTTC
This sequence comes from Deltaproteobacteria bacterium, assembly GCA_021781535.1. GTDB lineage: Bacteria > Desulfobacterota > Desulfuromonadia > Geobacterales > Pseudopelobacteraceae > JACRCG01. Next base: position 266,604 of record JAJXWO010000001.1, read on the forward strand.
GGGAGCTGATTATAATCGTCGGAGACAAATGCAATGAACAGACTTAAAACAACCTTTCTTATTTCCCTCCTCACCATTCTCATGGTCACAATGGGTAGCGCCATCGGCGGCAAGTCCGGCATGGTCTTCGCCTTCATCATGGCACTTGGCATGAACTTTTTCTCCTACTGGTTTTCCGACAAGATCGTCCTCAAAATGTACGGCGCCCAGGAGATCGGCGAACGTGACCAACCAGCCTTCTACGGGATAGTCCGCAAACTGGCGCTCAAGGCAGGTCTTCCCATGCCGAAAGTCTACATCATTCCTGAACAGAGTCCTAATGCCTTTGCCACGGGACGTAATCCCTCCAATGCCGCAGTTGCGGCCACCGAGGGAATCTTACGAATCCTCACTCCTGATGAACTCGAAGGAGTAATGGCCCACGAACTTGCTCATGTCCAAAACCGTGACATCCTCATCTCGACCATTGCAGCCACCTTTGCCGGTGCCATCTCTCTGTTGGGGAATATGCTCCAGTGGGGTGCAATTTTCGGCGCTGGTCGCAGTGATGACGAGGAAGGATCAGGTGGTTTTGTCGGTTCTCTGATAATGGCCATCATTGCCCCAATAGCAGCCATGCTGATCCAGATGGCGGTATCCCGTTCTCGTGAGTACATGGCGGATGAGTCTGGAGCACAGATCTGTGGACATCCAATGGCCTTGGCAAGCGCACTGCGCAAGCTCCACAATGCCTCCCAAATGATTCCCATGCAGGATGCACGGCCGGCAACAGCCCATATGTTCATCGTCAATCCACTGACCGGCGGGTCTTTATTGAAACTTTTTTCTACGCACCCTCCAGTGGAAGAACGTATCGCCAGGCTGGAAGGGATGGCAAGGGGTGTACGGTAGCAAGACCATATGGTTTATGCCAGCATTGCGTATGAACTGGAAATTTTCGTTACAAGGAGAAAAAGTATGAACTTCAAGATGTTGCCCTGCGTTGCTTTTGCCGGCGCCATGTCGATGGCAGTTATGTATAACAGTGCCTCTGCGTCTGACGGCACAGTCCCACCCCAAGCATTGTACAGCCAACTGGAGTCTTTCCACGGTCAGGTCTGTGCCGGATCTATCTTTGGAGCCCGACTCGGACTTGCTGCAAAAGAGGCTCTCAAAAAGGCTGGTGGTACAGGAAAATTCACTGCACGTTATTACGACCTTTCCTGCCCTGTTGACGGCATCCAGATGGCGGCAGGCACTACGTACGGCAACAAGGCGTTAATGGTGCAGGATCGGGATGAGCATCGGTTGGTGCTTATTGCTGAAGGAAACAAGCTTGCCGTCAAGGCGCGTCTTACGAAAAAAGCTGAAGAAATGGGGCAAAAAAGTCGTGAACTGGTGAAAAAAGCAAAAGCTCTGCCGACCGGCTCACCAGAACGAGTACAGGCAGAACTGGCGATTGAGGAGATTTACAGCTGGTTAAAGTCGGCTCCTGCTGCTGAAGTGGTCACCATTAATTTACTGAAAAAGTAAAAATGAAAGCCTGTGAAGATCAAGATTAGCCAGTGAGAACAGATTGCCGTCTTGGCCCGCTCTTCTTTGCATATGGGCGCAGGAAAATATCCGTAAACAGTCAAGAAAGGAGAATACGATATGCAGCATCACCAGAAACAGTATCGAGGGGAATCAATGAAGAAGTCTAAACGTAGGAAAGACGCAGATGCACTAAGCAACGTTGTTTCATTGCGCATAAGCGACCAGGAAAAACGTGAGTTGGAAAAAATTACCAAATCCAGCTCCAAGAATGTGTCGGAGATTGTCCGGGAGGCCATTGAACTCTGGATATCCAGGCGTAAGAGGTTTTGCCTTGATTCCTGATGTACTGGAAAGGATTGGAGACGTGATATGCATCGTATGTTACAGAAAGCAGTCAACCAAGGAGCTAAGGTAATGAAAAAACATGTCGTCAGGGTATTTACCGTACTTGCAGCCGTTTTGTTTCTGAGTATCACCGTATTACAGCTCAATGCTGAAGCCAGGGTCGGCGGGAGCCGCTCATTCGGAAACCGTGGGTCGCGCAGCTATTCCAAGCCGGCTTCAAATTATTCCCAGCCAAACCAGACACGACAGCACGCTGCTCCGGCCCCCAGTCCGTTCCAGCAGCAGGCAGGCGGTGGTTTTATGAGAAGCATGGCAGGTGGCATCATGGGGGGCATGCTGGGAAGTATGCTGTTCAGCAGTTTTGCCGGAGCAGGTGGCGGAATGGGCAGTTTAGGAGGCGGCGGCATCGGCTTGTTTGAAATTGCCCTTCTGGCCGGGATTGGCTACCTCATTTACCGGTTCATAAAAAAAAGGAGAGCAGATAGCGCCACTGCTCCCAATCAACTGTGAGGGTATCAGGAAGTAAGTGCCCCCTTGATATCCTCCGCACAACAGACTAACGAACCGGCAACGGATCAGGTGGATAGGGGCTTGGCCAACATCCGACAGATGGATGCGTCCTTTGATGAAAACCGATTCAATGACACAGCAATGGATATGTTCTTCAAAATTCAGGGTGGATGGATGAACCGGGACCTGTCGCCGGTGTCCGGACTATTGACCGATGAGATGAAGCGTGTGTTGCAGGAAGACCTGGATCGTTTGCTGCGGGATAAACAGGTTAACAGACTGGAGAATATTGCGGTCAGAAAGGTGGATCTCACCGAAATTTGGCAGGAGTCTGGACAAGATTATATAACCGCCTCCATCTATGCCAACCTGCTTGATTATACAACAGACGACACAAGCGGAGCGGTTGTATCCGGCAGCAAGACAGATCCGGTGAAATTTGAAGAGTTCTGGACTTTTACCAGGCCAGTCGGGAATAACCCCTGGCAGTTGTCGGCAATTAACCAAAGTTAGATAGTTCAATATATTCAAGAAGGTGACATGAAGAAATCGATACTGATTCTGATGATTGGACTGGTAGTAATGGCATTAGTGCTGGCGTAGCAGAAAAATATTTCAAGGGAGATCATTGCCCATCAGCAGGAATGAAACTCAAGGAGCCCCGTTGGATGAGAAGGATTCTACTCATTATTTCGCTGACCTGCGTATGGCTAAAGTCCAGCATGTTTTCAATTACTTTGTGTTCGTGTTTAGTCAAGGCACCCGTCTCACCGCCTTCGGTCACAGTGTGAAGCACCTCTTCGCGGGTAACAAACTCCTGGCCACTGGCAGGTTTTGCACCGAATACGGCCAGTACCGCTCGGTTCGACATCGTCAGAAATTTTACCGCAACACCACCAATTGTTGCCAGAGTGTTAATGGGTTTAGCAACTACCAGTGATATCCGATCCGCAAATTGCAGGCCAATGGTCATGGGAGCAAGTTCACCGATGATTAAGGAAAAGTATGAGACTACGGCAACGAAAAGGCCAATGGAAATGGGTTCTGATGCTTCTCGCACCAACTCATAAGGAGCGGAATCCAGCAACGGTTTTAAATATCCAACTGCAGTTGCTCCACCTACTGCTGATGCAAGAGAGCCGACCAACGTTACGCCGACCTGTACCGTTGCCAGGAAGCGATGCGGGTCGTTCTGGAGTTTTTCCACAACCATTGCTCGACTGTTACCCTCGGCGACCAAGCGTGCAATAGTGCTCTTGCGAGCCGATATGATGGCAAGTTCTGATCCTGAAAAAAAGCCATTCGCAAGAATCAGGAAGAAAATGACTACGCGTTCGACTGCAATGGACTCCATGCTGTATCTCCAGAAGTTTTTTTACCGAAATCGGAATGTTATTTGTCTTCCACAAAATAAACTTCTGAGTACCTCATGCCTGATATCGGTTTTTAGCTGAATGATATGATGACGTACTCCTCAAACCTGCCAAAGACTTAAGCTGATATTGCAGAAATATTAGGGATGTTATTAGGTAGGGCTGTAACGGTAAGAACGGATGACTGCCAAACGGCTTGCTCCTGATTTCCTGATTCCGATGCATCTCTCCAAGAGTTATCATCTTCGTACGGTGGATCTCTACACAGAACATCACCGTCATCCTCCCGTTGCCGCAACATCTCGTGCCGGAACCGCTCATGGTAAGGGACGTGGACGCCTGGCTCCGACCGCCGGAAAGCAGAGAAACAGGTAACAATCGGTAAAAACGGTGAGTAACAGCTGCTGTTGTGAGAAGGCGCTCTCGTTCATACCGGTAAAATGCTTTTACCGCAGCATTCCCTTGACGATCATATCCACGGACTCTTCGGGTGAAAGGCCGTGCGCCATGAGGGTCTCCATCTGATGCTTATCGACACTGCCGATGGCCGCCTCGTGAGTTACTTTGGCCTGCGGGTGGGTAACGCTGACAATCGGGATTGCCTTTGCCATCGCCCGATCACGGATTATCTCCATGCAATCCACATGTCCCCGGGCTCCGGCGGCATTCCCCTCCGTAATGCCGGTTACCTCGGCCAGGGCATCGTCCTCGATCGCGATCCTGGTTTTGATCATTCCGCGTGCGTTTCTCCCGGCCAGAACCACACGCTCCCGTATTTTTATGTCATCCCGGCCATGCCCGAATACTCGGGCCGTCAACTCAACCACGGCATCCTCGGCGGCCTCCACATCATAATCGATGGCAAGGCTGCCGACACGGCCGTCGGTGAGGGTAAAATCAGATGTGTACCTGCCGCCGCTTCCGATCCTGACGGTTGCCTTCGGAATCACCTCGATTCCTCCGTAAGGGCCATGAAAATGGCGCTCCTGATACTCCATGGCGGCGCCTTCACCGATCTCCACATGGGCGTCCATGATATGCTGGACACGTTCAGCGTTGGGGAAGAGGCAGTGAGCGATGAAGCGGGCGGAGGAATTCCGCTCCAGAATCACCTCGATTTCGATATGCTGATCACCTTCGTGATGCACAATTCCAAAGCAGGTATGTACCGGCGTCGTCAGGTGGGTTCCCTCGATGAGCCGAATATGAATCCTGGCGCCCGCCTCCGTCTCGTCGGCTTCAACCTCCAAACCCGGCACGGTTCTGGAGCTGATGATTCTCTTGCCGACCACCACCAGGTGCGCCGTTTCCCTGTCATCAAGAATGGCGCTCTCCCCCCCGGCGACACCCATCGCCACCATAAGTTTGTCAAATTCATTCATTGTTGCAGACCTCCCCGTCGCAGGATATGCACTTTCTGCTCTTAAACACTGCGGCAACTTGGGCCGGTTTCCCGGTGCAGACGATCCGCCCGCCGCAGATCTGGGAAGCCTGATCGGCAGCCTCGGCGATCTCATCTCTGTGCGTGATCAGGAGCACGGCACTTCCTCCGCTACGCAGTCGATCAAGCACCCTGATTATGTCGTCGGTGGAAAGCATATCTATTCCCGAGTCCGGTTCGTCGAGTATCGCCAGCTTTGGCTGCAGCGCGAGGACCGACGCAAGCTCGATCCGCTTGCGTTCCCCGCCACTCAGCGAACGATCCACCATTCGCCCCAGATAGCGAGACGGCTCCATTCCCACAAGCCTGAGAGCTGATTCCGGTTTTTCGATTGTTTTTCCGAGAGTGAGGTAGTCCCGTACCAGCAATCCCTCAAACCTGGCCGGTTCCTGCCACGCCATGCTGATGCCGAGTCGGGCCCGTTCATGAATTTTAAGATCATTAATTGGGAAGCCGTTAAAAGAAATCTCGCCGGTCGCGGGGTGATACCCTTGGCACCCCATTATCATGTGAGCCAGAGTACTCTTGCCGGTGCCGTTAGTGCCAAGCAGCGCATGCACTTCGCCGACTTTTATACGAAAAGACAACCCAGCGAGAATCTCCCGACCGGCCGCCGAATAAACTATTTCGCGCAGTTCAAGAATGTTCATTGTCTGTTGCACCATAGATCATGACGTTCGATCGTGCAAAATATCGGCAGGTGGAATTGCCGCAAACACCCTTCGATAATCTGGACATTTATTTCAGACCAAACAGAGTTCGCAATTCCTCTACGGAAGCCACCTGCGCCCCGGCGCTTTTTATGTCTTCAACGGCACAGGCCGACGCTCCGGCAATAATGTCTACTCCCGCCACGGCGTCTGTCAGTACGGTGACTTTGAAGCCGTTTCGTAGAGCTTCAAGTGTTGTACAGAGCACACAGTATTCGGTAGCAAGGCCGCAGATAACAAGCTCTCGCACCTCTAGTTCGCGGAGCAGTTCCGCCATCATTCTGCCGTCGCTGGCTACCCCCTCGAAGGCCGAATAACCGTCCAGCTCCGGATTAATCCCCTTGGTGAGCAGCAGCGTTCCCTCCGGCAGGCGGAGGGATGGATGAAATGCGGCTCCCTCGGTGCCCTGAATGCAGTGTGCAGGCCAGACGCCGCCGAATTCGCGAAAGTGTTTGGTGACCCGCGGGTGCCAATCCCTGCTCGCCAGTATCGGCAGACCAGCCGCGACAAATATCTTGATCGCCCGATTTACCGGCTCTATCACGCGGTCACCATCCGGTACCGGCAGGGTGCCGCCGGGGCAGAAATCATTTTGAACATCCACTATAATCAATGCCGCTTTGTCATGCACGGTCAATGCTCCTTTGCACCTGGTCAATCAACCGGTCCCTCAGATCGTTCAGCTGTCCGGAAATTGACACCTTGTAGCGGTGGGGGTTGATAAAGCGAAGACACCCCTGCGGCAGCGCCGCCTGTTCCTGAGCACTTCGCTCGGCCATAACGTCCAGCGATTCGGGTGGATGTATTCGACACCCCTCTTCCATAACCACCCGGCGCACATCATGCATAGTGACATGCGCCGGGAGAACCGTATACTGGAGGGGATTGACAGGGTCATAGACCGTATCACCGCCGACCGGTTCATCCTCACTCAGGCAGATCACGTCCTGAATGTACCCGCCGTCATGTCCCACTGCCCGCAAAACCTTTTTTTCCCCCGGCAGCGTGGCCTTGGCAATATCGCTGGTCAGTTTGAGTTTCGGAACACCGTTCAGGGACACCAGTTTGTAGACTCCTCCCAGTGCTCCGCCTCCGGCACCGGAGCAGGTTGCCAGCTTCGTACCGACACCATAGATATCCACCCGGCCATCCTCGCTCCTGATCGAATCGATCACAAATTCGTCAAGTTCGTTGGATGCCACGATCCTGACCGCCGGAAACCCCGCCTCATCGAACATCCTGCGGCTCTCCCGCGAGAGAAAGGCAAGGTCTCCGGAATCAAGTCGGATGCCATGGAGTTCATGGCCAAGGGCCCGGAGTTCCCGGGCAACGGTGATCGCGTTGGGAATCCCGCTTTTCAGGGTGTCATAGGTGTCCACGAGCAGGATCGTGCTGCTGGGAAAAGTGTCCGCGTAGGCGCGGAATGCGGCAAGTTCATCCGGAAAGGCCAGTACCCAGCTGTGTGCATGCGTACCGCGCACCGGTAATTCGTAGACCATACCGGCCTGCACGTTGCTGGTGCTGCGCACGCCACCGATGCAGGCCGCACGGGCGCAGGAGAGGGCACCGTCCGGACCTTGAGCCCGGCGCAGCCCGAACTCGATCACCGGCGCTCCCGCAGCGGCATGGGTTATCCGTGCCGCCTTGGTGGCAACCAGGGTTTGAAAGTTGATTATATTGAGAAGCGCCGTCTCCACAAACTGCGCCTCCGCCAAGGCCCCCTCCACCGTCAGCAGCGGTTCGTGGGCAAAGACAACCGTCCCCTCCGGCGGTGCGGTAACCGTACCTCGGAAACGAAACTCGCTGAGAAATTCGATGAAGCGCGGCTTGAATATTCTCAAACTCTGCAGGTATTCCAGTTCATCCGGTTTGAAACACAGTCCCTCCAGATAATCAAGGGCCGGCTCCAGTCCGGCAAACAGGGCATATCCCCCTTCAAAGGGATTATTACGGTAAAACAGGTCAAAAACCGCATGCTTTTCGGCAATCCCCTCCTCCAGATAGCCGGCAAGCATGGTCAGTTCATAGAGGTCCGTCAGAAGCGGCGGGTAGCGCGCATGTTCCCTCAAGTTGCTGCCGAGTGGACTTTGCAGCGTCTGAGCCGTTTGACTGTCGGCGCCTGTCACAACTTGTAGCCGATACGGCGTACCATCTCGCGCCGCTCCTGCCGATCTTCATCGGTTTCCACACCGTTAGGGGGAGAACCGTCTATTACCCCGATTACACCCCACCCCTGGAGGGTTGATGCGACGAGAACCTGCAGCGGATTTGCTGTCGCGCAGAAGATGGTGCAGACCTCCGGGCAGTTTTTGATCTGCGTAAGAATACTGATCGGATAAGCATTCCTGAGTATTATGCAGAAAACATGGCCGGCACCGATCGCTTTGAGTGCGGTGATGCAGGCTTTAATCAGCTCATCGTCATTTCCCTCGGTACGGATCAGACAAGGACCGGACGCTTCGCTGAAGGCTATTCCGAAGTACGCTTGCGGCACCGTGGTTGCGATAATCTCATACAAATCCTGCGGCGTCTTGATGAAATGAGATTGCCCGATGATGATGCCGCACTCTTCAGGATAGTCAATCCTGACATCATGTATTTCCAGATTCATGCTTCCCCCGGTCCGGACGTAAGTTGATATATGTGAAGCACATCTACTTCACATATTGTGCCAAGTAGCTCCCGATAAAAACGCGGGATAACAACCGGTTGGCATCATGCTCTATACTGCGGAATGGTAGTTGTATGTACAAGCCGGGGGTGGAAATACAGAGGATGTGCAGCGGTCCGCAGGGTCGTGTTGATTTTGCGCATGGTAAAAGTTTTACCATCGGCCCTGCTTATTACATCCCAGGCGGTTATGGTGATCAGGCCGCTATTTACTGAAGATTCTTACGGTAACATGTTTGCTAATGTAAAACATTCTTGTTGTGATTGTTGGTCTGGCATGTCTCCCGATGGCGCAACGTGTCCTCGATCATAGCCTGATTGCGCATAAGTCCCGGAGTTCTTCACGCTCTGATGCAGGAATGTTTGGATCAGGGTGAAACTTGCTGGAGCGTTTCATGCCCTTAGCCAATGTTAGTCTTGTACGGGTCAGGTGTTCGGCGGAATAACGTGGCGTTCTGGTTACTCCGGAATGTTTGAGTGCGAAACCTGAATAGCAAACATCCCGGGTTTTAATTGAGAGTTTCTGGTTGATTATGTCGGGGGCTTGCCCGTTAGCAAAGTCCTCTGGCCGGTTGGATCATGCTCGTTCCTTTTGTCCTGAGTTAAAGACTTGCACCTTCGAGGTTTCCGAGCATCGGCGGTTTGCCGTCAGTGACGTCCACAGCTGTAGTAGAACACTACTGATGTTAAGGTCAGAACGCCTATTGGGAGTCAAAGTTGGAAGCTGATTAACATCAATCCGACAAACTTTTAGGTCAACTGATAGCCAACCCCGGCAAATTGTATATTGGCTGCGTCATCACATCGTGGTGGTGAAACGGCATGAACTCCGCCACACTCTGGACAACAGGCCACGAAGGTTGTCAGGGTGAAGGATGATCCACATCCCTGACAGCGTGTCGGCAATCCTCCATTAGGTAACAATTGATTCTTGAGCGTGCCTCCATGGGCACATGAGACAAATTCTACCAACTCTCTCCCCTCAGCAAATGGACCTGCTCCTGAAGGATGACCGCATCCGCAATTCCCCATAATTTCTCTCCTTGTTCTCGTAGTTGATTAATGCTGCTCATATTGCAAAACAACAGCGTGATAACGCGTGCCAAACTCTGGAGACATTTGAGCCTCTGCAGCCTGATATCCTTGGATGATTTCACCACGCATGGCTTCCGGGATCACTCGCTCCGCTAACGGATACAAAATGTCATCTTCTTTACTTATATGGTCACGCAAAAGGGCCGCATAGCCCAAGGCATTATCGGCAATTATCTGATAGCTACTCGAAAAGCCTGACTGGGCATCGTGAACAGCAGCTGCCATTGCGCGGACAAAGTCGCGCCCCAGATCATGTTCCATCAGCATGGCAGCTACCGGACTGTGCTCCCTCGGCATACCATTGTCGATCAGTGCCTTGAAGAGGACGTCTTCTTCCTTGGCGTGGTGAAAGCGGTCTGCGTACTGACGAATGAAGTCGACACCATCAAGATAGAATTGCCAGTTCAGGTAATTACCTTCAGCTGTCAGTGGAGCATTCTTTTCGAGCAGAGCGATCATCCGCAGAATAAGACGGTGTTCATCAACCAATGCCTGGGTAATGTTTGTTTTCATCAGCTTCTCCTGTTGCCGTCGATGCCGACGATTACCGTCTCGAGTGGAATATTTCTGCCACTTTTCTGAATCGCTTCCTTGACCATGATATCCAGCCCGCGACAGCACGGTACTTCCATGATCGCCACGGTGACATGAGGTGTCTCGTTGGTCGAAAAGATAGTAGCCAGTTTGTCTACATACGCGCCAGTATCATCCAGCTTCGGGCAGGCAATTGCCAAGGCCTTCCCTTTCAGAAGCTCCTGGTGCATGCTTCCCATGGCAAAAGCCACGCA
>JAJXWO010000032.1 GCA_021781535.1 Deltaproteobacteria bacterium
GATCTGCCGCGAAAGCGCCATCCGTGACCTGATCCCCTTGCGGTTGACTCCGTACGATGAAGCAGTTCAAAAAGCCTTGATGGGATCGTGATATTATCTGGCTAATACGAGGAGCTGGTATGCCCATCCGGGGAAGAACGATAGAATTTCATCAGGTACTCAAAGCGGATGGCACGGTCCATTCCCATCAGTGGGTTGTCCTGCCAGCCACGTGTGCACCAGATCTTTCCGTTGAGGATATCGCGGCACGCTATCTTGCCTTTCTCCGACTCTGCACTCTTGGCCTTGTCAACCCGGAGCGTAATGCTGACGGCATAGCGCTGCGCTTCCTGGGATTACCACTGATATGTTTATGCCTTCCGGTTGTCACCCGGGACGAAACAGCCACCCATGCCGATCTCTTTATCAATGGCGGGCTCCTCGTACAGCGTGATTCATGTTCCCGGGGACAACTCCGCTTCTCCATTATCAGCACTCCGGAGCAGATTCGGATTGAAATACGACTGTCTGACTACTGCCCGCTCTTCCTTGGTTCCCACAGCCCCACACGTTTTCGAAAGTGGCTTTATCACATTACCCAGGCATCAATACATACGTTGGTTACCATTCGCTTTTTGGCCAGTCTCTGCAGTGACCTCACCGGGATCAAGCCTCCAATTAATGTTGTCAAGAACTCGCTCAATGGTGCTGAGGATATTTGAGCACAGCGGGTAATTCGGCATAAATACTACCCTTACGGAAGCTCATTATGGAAAGTATATACGTACGCGTCAGCGATATGATGCAGACTAATTATGGATATTTTTTGACGGAACCTGTGGGAGAAAACTTCCATCCAGACTTCAAGCCCGAATTGTCCCCAAAAGAGATGCTTGAACTTGGAGTTTTTGGCGGGAAATATATGACAGACTGCACAAACGAATTTCCGCACGAGTGGTTTACTAATGCGAAACTCTGCCATTTGTACCATGTTCCCGAGTTGAACTACTTCGGTGTTAACGCTTCCAAGCCCTTGTCTTACTGGAGGGAAATGGGGTGGATCCATACCGATGACCCTCGCGGCTGGTTTCAGTGGTACTGCCGGTATTACATGGGAAGAAGGTGCAGTGATGATCATCGGCAAATCAAAAGATGGAAGGCAATGACACGGCATATAGCCCAGCTAAGAAAGAATTGTCCAGAGGGGCACCTGCTTTGCAGGAGAAAACAACGGCAGGCACTGTTACACTGGGCCTACGACAGCAGAATAATCTGAATCACCACCTATCGGCAGCAGGAGACAAGCCGCTGCGCCCCACCACGCTGAGGCAGTAAAGCTACATTAGTCTGAAGAAGATAGTTTTGCTATTCTAAGTTATCTGAATCGGGAGCATACTGACCCCGAAACTGCCCTCATAGGGTGGATTCGGGGTTGTTCTTTTTCCGGGCTTTATCAGAAATCCATCTCAAAATAATCGGTGATATTTTCTATATCATCTTCCAGGTTTTCAGCTAAACAGGTTAAAACTCAGCAGCGCTCTACAGTAAATTCAGATTTTTTATTATGTCACCGCCGGAAACTTTGTTGCGCGTGGTCCTTCTATCCGAAATGCCGATGAAGTCATGGATTGTTATTTGTATTATCAATTTGACTTATCGTAAACAGTGATATAATGAATTCATAAAACAATTTAAAGTATCACTCATGTGTTAACCCGCATTTATAAAGAGTGCCGCTGTTGCTGATTTGAAAGAGTTGTCAATGGGAGGATCCGCATCCATGAAACCATTACTGTTGACCGAATTTGAAGAGATGCGCGACCAGAACCTGATGGAGCTCACGACCGCGCGCAGTGCCGGCAGGAAGGTTGTCGGCACCTACTGTCTTTATACCCCTGCCGAGCTCATTGTCGCTGCCGGGGCGATACCCGTCTCCCTCTGCGGTACTCGTCAAGCCCCGATTTCAGCGGCCGAAAAATACTTGCCACGGAACCTCTGCCCACTCATTAAATCAAGCTTCGGATCTGCAGTCACCGACACGTGTCCCTACTTCTATTTTACCGACCTGTTGGTGGCGGAAACCACCTGTGACGGCAAGAAAAAGATGTATGAAATCCTTGGGAAGATAAAACCACTTCATCTCATGCAGTTGCCCCAGACGCAGGAGGGCGAGGATTCATTTAATTACTGGTATCGGGAAGTCGTGCGGTTTAAAAACCGGCTCGAAGAGGAACTGGGGACGACAATCACTGACTCGGGGCTGAAAAGCGCCGTTCAGCTTCTGAATGAAGAACGGCAGGCACTTGCAGATCTGCAGGATGTCTGCAAGCATATTCCCTCACCGATCAGCGGTGTTGACCTGTTGGCTGTGCTCCACCTCCGTAACTTCTTTATCGACAAACGGAAAGCTATACTCATGCTCAACCGGCTTACCGCCGAACTGAGGGACATGTCCGCCGCCGGTAGTTCACCATTTAGACCTGGTGCCCCGCGGATCCTCTTGACCGGTGTCCCGGTAGGGACCGGCTCTGACAAGGTGATCAGGATCATTGAGGAAAGCGGCGGCAGCGTCGTCTGCCTTGAAAGTTGCAGCGCCTACAAGAAAGTTGCTCCTGTTGACGAGTCTCTTGAACCTCTTACCGCAATTGCCAAAAAATATCTCCTCACTCCCTGCTCCTGCATGTCACCTAATAATGGGCGGCTGGAACTGGTTGCGCGGCTTGCCGGGGAATTCGCCGTCGACGGCATAATCGACCTGACCTGGCAGGCTTGCCATACCTATAACCTGGAGTCCTTCACCCTGCAGCAAGGTCTCCAGAAGCACCATGATCTCCCGTTCCTTCAGATTGAGACCGACTATTCGGAAGGAGACTCTGAACAGTTACGGGTCAGGATCGAGGCCTTCCTTGAAATGCTCTGACCGTGCCAGACCTCCTGACTCCGGAAGTCCGGTTACACAGAGTGGGTACTATATTTCGACGGATTGACGCACGTTGTCAGATGTTGTCCAAGTAATGGATAGTGCCACATTGTGTTGATTCGGTAGCAACGGTTTATCTTATGATGGTTTCCCAAAAGAAATGCCCGCACACCAAGAGAACAAGGAGAAAAAAATGGCCGCTGAGCAATTTACGGTAAAGTCGGACCCGGAACTCTGGACCAGACTGAACATGGATGTGGAACGGTTCAAGAATATGCCGCCAATGCTGACTCAGGCATATACAAGCATATTCCTGAGCCAGAAAAACCGCCCGGAGGGGATGTCTTATTTCAATGACTGTGTGGCCAATATCCATACTGGCCGTATTGATGAGCTGATGGCCGCCAAGGATGAGGGAAAGCCGGTTGTTGGCACGTTCTGCGTGTATGTGCCGGAAGAGTTGGTGGTCGCGGCCGGCGGGATCTGTGTTGGTCTTTGCGGCGGGGCTCAAGGCTCAATTGCAGACGCGGAGAAGATCCTGCCGCGCAATATCTGTCCCATGGTTAAGTCGGCTTTCGGTTTTAAGGTTGGCGGCATCTGTCCCTATTTCCAGGCGGTGGATTTTGTCTACGGCGAAACCACCTGTGATGCCAAGAAGAAAACCTGGGAGCTTCTCGACGCCTACGTGCCCACACACGTCATGGAGATCCCGCAGCGAAAGGGTGCCCGTGACAAGGTCCTCTGGCTGGAGGAAGTAAAAGACTTCAAGGCTGCGGTCGAGAAGATTACCGGCAACCGGACCGGTCTTGATGAAATTTCCGGTGCCATCCGGCTGATCAACGACAAGCGTCGCGCCCTGCAGCGACTGAACACCCTGCGCCATCACAACCCTGCGCCGATCAGCGGACTGGATATGCTCCTGATAGAACAGATCGCCTTTTACGACGAGCCGGGACGCTTTGCCGGGAAGGTGAACGAGTTGTGCGACGAACTGGAAAAACGGATCAAAAGCGGTAGTGCCGTGGCCCCGGCCACCACCCCGCGGATCATGGTTTCGGGGACACCCATGGCGCTTCCCAACTGGAAACTGCATAACATCATCGAGAAGTCCGGCGCCATCGTCGTCAACGAAGAGAGTTGCATCGGCACCCGCTATTACAAGGATCTGATTGATGAGTCTTCGACAACGGTCGAGAGTCAGTTGGAGCGCCTCACTGAACGTTACATGCAGATTGACTGCTCATGTTTTACACCCAATGACGAGCGGATGTCCCAGGTGGTCAAAGAGTACCGGGAGTCCGGGGCACAGGGGATCATCGACTATTGCCTGCAGTTTTGCCATACCTACAACATTGAGGCGGTAAAGCTGCGCCAGGTCTGCGAGAAAGAGGGGATTCCCTTTCTGGCTATTGAGTCGGATTATTCACCCGAGGACGTGGGGCAGTTGCAGACCCGGGTCGAGGCCTTTATCGAGCAGATTCAGGGGTAATCTTTATGCAGCTGGGAATCGACCTGGGGTCGCGTACAATCAAGGTAGTTGTGGTAAAGGACGGGGTGCTCATCGATCATGCCGTGGCGGAGAGCGGTTTTGAACCTCATGCCCAATCGTGCGAACTCATTGCCCGGTTCACTCCGTCCCGCATCATCGCCACTGGATATGGCCGGCATATGGCACATAAACATTTCGCCGATGAGGTCATTACCGAAATCAAGGCCCATGCCCTTGGCGCGCGCCATTTCTTTCCGGAGTGCCGCACTATCCTTGATGTGGGGGGGCAGGATTCCAAGGTAATTGCCCTGACACAGGAGGGGCGGGTCGCCACCTTCCAGATGAATGACAAGTGTGCAGCCGGCACTGGTCGCTTTTTGGAGATGATGGCGACGACCCTTGGCTTTCGCCTCGACGAATTCGGTGCGGCTGCCGCCCAATCGGATCAGGACGTGCCGATCAACAGCATGTGCGCCGTTTTTGCCGAGAGTGAGGTTATCTCGTTGAAAAACCGGGGTGTTCCTGTCCAGGATATTGCCAGGGCCATCCATCTTTCCGTTGTCGACCGTTTGGCGGGAATGCTCCAGAAGGTAGGGTATGTGGACCAGGTAATATTTACCGGCGGGGTTGCCAACAATTTATTTGTTGTGGAGGCGCTGGCGCGAAAGCTTGGAGTGCCGGTGCTGGTGCCGAGCATCCCGACCATCACCGGCGCGCTTGGTGCTGCGCTCCATACAGGAGTGAAGATAATTCAGCCTTGTTATCTCTAATCGGAGTGTATTAGAGTGCTTCTTAAGGAGTTATCTTTGAGAATGAATTATGGTAACAGCTCTAAAAATACTATTTGTGAACAGCCTTTCGGCTGCGGATACATTGCCGGTGTTACTGGCGTTATCCTGGCTGGTGGCGCTTCCCGCCGTATGGGTAAGAACAAATCCTTTCTGAAAATTGGCGAGCGGCTATTGATTGAAAGGGTGTACGCAATCATGGCGGTGCTCTTCCGCGACATCATCATGGTGACGAACACGCCCGAACTCTACGAATTCATTTCCTGCCGTACAGTGGCGGATATCTATCCGGGGGCCGGTCCAATTGCCGGCCTGCATGCGGGGCTGCGTGCCAGCGGCACTGATCGAATCTTTGCCGCAGCCTGCGATATGCCCTTTCTCAATGCCGCCTTGATTCGGTTCCTCTGCCAAAACTCTGAGGAATATGATGCCATCGTCCCCTTGAGCTGCTCAGGTTTTTGTGAACCGCTCCATGCGCTCTATGCCAAATCGGCCCTGAATGCCATGCAGCAGGCTATTGAACTGGGTGACAAAAGTATTATGAATTTGCTGGACAGATTGAAGACGAAACAGATAGCGAATGATACCTTTCAGTCTATTCATGGAGCGGAGGAATCCTTCCGGAATCTGAATACTCCGGAGGAATTTTCCGAGGTTACGAAGTTAACGCGAGGAGTTCAGCCCGAGTGCGGCAGCGCAGCATTCAAGCCATGTCCGAAGTGACGAGGCGAAGTCCGCTACGCGACTCAACCCGATGGCGTGAATGGTTTTAACGGTGTCTGTATTTGTTAGATGACAAAAGGTGCAGCTGCCATTGCCAGGCATGCAACGACAAGGAATATCGTGTTACTGATGAAGTACGGTACAACACAGAGAGCCACTCCACTGCACAATATTTTGATATTACTGCGTTTCTTTCCATACATGAAGTAGGCCGACCCAACAAGCCCTGCCAGAATATTTATGACGATAATGGTCATGCTCATGTTGCCAAGCAAAGATCCGATGTTCAGGGCCGTTGTGGTGGGATCGGCTTCACCCGATTGAATCTTTGCTGCGATATCTCCTAATCCTGATAAACTCTGCGTAACGTTTGTCATGCCAGCCCCGCCCGTGCAATTTGATTTGGTGTGCAAACTGAGTCAGTTTACTCCTTTTTTATTCTTATTAACCATATAAATCTTTTTCACAAAAGCGGGTAGGGGACGCTGTAACGTGTTTAATGGGAGGGCACTTCTCAATCACTGGCATCATCAGTCCAAAAACGGGTGAGTGAGTAGTTGGCTTACACCTGCTTTCCGCCTGTCCAACCACATTTAGGCAGATTGAACGGATTTTACTAGACTTTGGAAGGCAGGTGATATACAGAAATGTCTAATATTAGGGGGGTAAACATACTGTAACTGATAGTCTTGAATCCGGGCAACTTAATGTGTCTGCAGCATCTAACTGCAAGGAACTGCCATGACCGGTTTAGTTAAAAATAGGGTATTTAGCAAAACAGAACGCTACAACATGCTAAAAATAATAGCCATCTATGCGATATTCAGCTTCTTATGGATATATATATCCGACACAAACCTGAGTTATTTCACCACAGATCCCTCCATTCTCACACGAATTTCGGTGTTAAAGGGTTTCTTGTTCGTCATAATAACCAGCATCCTCTTGTATAATCTTGTAAGCCGCTATCTTTTTGAATCATCACAACTAAAAGACGAGATTAAAAAAAACGAACTATTGTTCAACCTTCTTTCAGAAAGTATGATAGACGCCTATGTCAGCACAGATATGACCGGCGGGATCATTCAGTTCAATGAAGTGTATCGGACTCTGCTGGGATACGAGCCGGAAGAACTGCTTTCAAAGACATACATCGAACTTACGCCCGAGAAATGGCATTCAATCGAGAAAAAAATGGTTGAAGAACAGGTTGTTTCGAGAGGGTACTCTGATATTTACGAAAAGGAATATCGAAAAAAAGATGGTACAATCTTCCCGGTGGAATTGAGAACCCAGCTTGTTCGTGATGATCAGGGAAGACCGATGATGATGTGGGCAATTGTTCGTGATATCACTGACAGGAAGCTGATTGAAGAAAGGCTCAAATTTAAAAGTCAACAGCTTGAGGAACTTAACGAATCACTTGAAAAACGCGTAGCAGAATCAATTCTGGAACTCCGCCAGAAAGATCAGGTGCTGATTCAGCAAAGTCGCTTGGCTGCCATGGGTGAAATGATCAATAATATCGCTCATCAATGGCGACAGCCGTTGAATGCACTCGGGCTTCAAATTCAGAGTTTAATGCTGGAATATGACTCGGGAAGTTTGAGTAAGGAATCTCTGGACATGTCGATTAAAGAGGCGATGCTGTTAATCATGCACATGTCCGCGACTATCGACGATTTCAGGACTTTTTTTAAACCTGACAAAGAAAAAGAAAATTTTAATGTTTGTCAGACTGTTGCGAGGGCTGTGCAGCTTGTCAAAGCAAGTTTTGATAATTACCAGATAAAAATAGATATGAAGTGTAATGAAGAGACCTGTATTAATGGCTATCCGAATGAGTTCTCCCAAGTTATCCTCAACATACTGATCAATGCAAAAGAGGCGTTAGAGGCGAACAAAACGGTCAATCCACAGGTTCGTATTACGGCGGATTTTGAAGAGAGTAGAACCGTCGTAATTGTCAGCGATAATGCCGGTGGCATTCCTGATGAAATAATTCACAAGATATTCGACCCTCATTTTTCTACCAAGGGACCATTGGGGACCGGAATCGGCCTTTTTATGTCGAAAAACATCATCGAAAAAAATATGAACGGAAGATTGAGCGTCCGGAATAATTCCATGGGAGCTGAGTTTAGAATAGATCTCTGAAAAGATCACCAATTTTACCTTGTAACATATCTATTTACAGGAGCTGCCGTGGTTTGTAACCATCAGCAAACTGATAGTAATGCTGCGCGCTGTCCATGATCTATCGCTGCCAAAGTATATGAGTCTCTTCGAGAGGAATTGCCGCCCCGGTAAAATACGGGACGATTCGTACGGTAAAATCCCCGGATGGGCGTTTCGTAGATACCTTCCCCTTGTAAATATATCCGTTCTCCGCACCAACCAACTGCTGGTAGCGATTCATCTCGAACCTGACCGGGTTCCCATCTTCTGATTTATCGGCATACAGTTCGACATGCACCGCAGCAGGGCCGATGCCGTTGAGATAAACCTGGGCTTCAAACAGGTGCCATTCATCGTTTGTCTCTACGTTAACATCACCAAAACGTATGTTTGCCCATTTGTTACATAACGTGTGGTGCCAATCAACAAATTGCAAGCCGGCTTTGCCTTGCTCAGCGGCGCGTTTGTAGTACGCTGTGGCGGCAGGGATATAATAACTCTCGGCATACTCCCGCACCGTACGATTAGCAGAAAATTGTGGTGTCAACCGGGCCATGCTTTCACGCATACGCGCCACCCAGTTCGTCGGAATTCCCTGGTTGTTGCGGGTATAAAACTCAGGGATAACCTGCTGCTCGAGAAGATTATAAAGCTCCTCTGCTTCAACAGCATCCCACGCGGGATCATCACCATGTTCGAGGCCATCGCCCAATGCCCACCCTACTTCCGGGGTGTATGCCTCGGCCCACCAGCCATCCAATTCCGACAGATTCAGTCCGCCGTTGACGAGCACTTTCATACCGCTCGTGCCGCATGCTTCCCATGGTCGGCGCGGTGTGTTAATCCAGAGGTCAACCCCCTGCACCAGATGTTCGGTTAAAAGCATGTCGTAATCGCTGAGGAAGATGACATGGGGACGGGCTTCAGGCCTCCGGATGAAATGAGTCCATTGCTGAATCAGCGCCTGCCCCGCCAGATCTGCCGGATGAGCCTTGCCGGCGATGATGAGTTGCACCGGACGCTCCGGGTTGGTTAACAGGCGAAGCAGTCGTTCCGGGTCGTGCAATAGCAGGTTTGGCCTCTTATAGGTCGCGAAGCGTCGCGCGAAGCCAAGGGTCAACGTGTTGGAATCAAGGAGATGTTTTGCCCTGTCAACCGCGTCGGGCGCCGCACCGGAGGATGCCAGCTGCCGTGACAACCGCTCGCGAGCGTACTCTACAAGAGATTTGCTGGCGGCAATGCGAAATTGCCAGAGCCGGGCATCAGAAACACAACGTATGTCCCGTTCCAGAGTTGCCGTCGTTCCCAGCCACCGGTCTTTTTCACAGGCTTCCGTCCAAAGCTCGTCGGCATCACATGAATCCCAGCTCGGCGTGTGAACTCCGTTGGTCACGTGACCAACCGGGATTTCGTCCCGTGGCCACTGCGGAAAGAGGGGTAAAAAAATATCCCGACTGACTTTGCCGTGCAGGCGGCTCACGCCATTAACCGCTCCGCTTCCGCGGATGGCCAGATAGGCCATATTGAAGCTTTCCGACTGGTCGTTCGGATTTTGGCGACCAAGTGCCAGCAGGCCATTGCATGAAATACCGAGCTTCTGCTCGGCAAAAGCACCGAGGTATTGCTCGATGAGCGCCGGAGAAAACCGGTCAAAACCGGCTGCAACTGCCGTGTGGGTGGTGAAAAGGTTCCCCGCTCGGGTAACGGCTAGCGCGACATCGAAGGGTTGCCCGTTTTCTTCCATGAAACTTCGGGCGCGCTCCAACACGGCAAAGGCCGCATGTCCTTCATTCAGGTGGCAGACTTCCGGTCGGATACCCAGCGCAGTGAGTAACCGCCAACCGCCAATCCCGAGAAGCAACTCCTGCTTGAGACGCAGCTCCGGTCCGCCGCCATACAGCTCACTGGTAATCCCGCGATGAGCGGGGTAGTTTGCCGCATCATTCGAATCCAGCAGGTAAAGCTTGACTCTACCGACCTGTACCTGCCAGGCGCGCAGCCAGACTGAGTAACCGGGTAAGGCGACCTCCAATCGCAACCACTCGCCGTTAGGCCGGCGTAACGGTGTGATCGGCAACTGCCCGGGGTCGTTATAGGGGAAAAGGGCCTGCTGTGCGCCGTCCTTGTCGATAACCTGACGGAAATATCCTTGCTGGTACAGTAGTCCTACTCCGACGACGGGCATGCCCAGGTCGCTGGCAGCTTTGAGCTGATCACCGGCGACATTGCCAAGACCTCCGGAGTAAATCGGAAGAGCTTCGCTCAACATGAATTCCATGCTGAAATAGGCGACGCAATTCAAGGGAGAGTGCGGGTGATTCTGCTGAAACCATGCCGGCGCCTCCGCCGCTTGCCGCCTGGCCTGCAGCAGGTCAGCGACGTTTTTACGAAAAACGGAATCGGCAAGCATGCTCTCGATCTGGTCTCGCGAGACCGTCTGCAGAACAACCCAGGGATTTTGAGTGAGTTCCCACAATACCGGATCAAGCGTACGCCATACCTTGTCGGTTGCATGGTTCCATGACGAACGCATATCAAGAGCCAACTCAGCCAGGGCACCAAATCCCTCAATTTCCGTAGGTAGAATGTTGTAGAGCGGGTTGCTTACCCGTATTTGTTTGCTCATGGTTTCCCCGAGTATGAGTGGCACAGTGTAGAGCGCACGAATTGTCACTCCTTTCTTTGCCGCAAGAGACGGGCAGCATCCCGGTCCACTAGCCACAGCAAGCCGCCGTCTATTGGCTTGATCAGCCGAGCCGGAATGTTGTGCGGGTCCTGGGCCTCTTTCAATACGTTTCGCAAGATTGGCGCCTTGGCGGAACCTGAGACCAGGAAAACGACCAGTGACGCTTGATTGATGACCGCAGCCGTCAGGGTAAGCCGGTGCAGCCCTTCTTCGGCCACATACACGCTGGCCACCCAGTGCTTCTGCTCCTCCAGAACTGAAGTACCGGGAAAGAGGGATGCCGTGTGGCCGTTTTCCCCAAGCCCCAGCAGTACCAGATCAAATTGGGGGCGGTCTTTGGCAAAGAAACCGCGCAGAAGCGCTTCATATTCAACTGCGGCCTCCTGCGGAGAACGATCACAGACCATGGGATGGACTTGATCCTGGGGGACTGGGACGTGGTTGAGCAGCGCCTGCCGCGCCATCAAGGCATTATTCCGGATGTCGCCGTCAGGGACGCAGCGCTCGTCACCCCAGAAAATATGCGTGTTCTGCCACGGGACCAGTTCTCGGAAGGGTGCGCTGGTCAGGAGCTCATAGGTACGGCGTGGTGTGCTACCACCGGCAAGCGCGACGGTGAAGCTGCCGCGAGCCTCCACCGCCTGCCGCGCCTCCGCCGCGAATAGTTCTGCGGCAGCGAGGCTCAATGCCTCCAGATCATCGCATACCCTGATCATGCATTTTCTCCCGTTTTTATGACAGGCTGTAACCAGTGGTGCCCCTCACTTGCTATAAGGTGGTCGGCGGCCTCAGGCCCCCAACTCCCGGCGGGGTAATCGGGGAAATCACCTGGCGGTATAGATTCCCATGCTTCAAGTACCGGATCAACGATCTTCCAGGCGCACTCCACCTGGTCGGCCCGCATGAATAGTGTGGCATCACCTTTTATTACATCCAGAAGCAGTGTCTCATACGCCTCGGGCGGAACTGCCATGAAGGCATCACGGTAACGAAACTGCATATCCACCGGGCCAAGTAGAAAACGGGTGCCCGGCTGTTTTGCCTGGATACGGGTAATGATCCCTTCTTCCGGCTGAATGCGAATGATCAGGCGGTTCGTCTGCCAGTTTTCAACCGCAGCCGAGGGAAACGGCTGGTGGGGAGCCGGGCGGAAGAGGATGGAAACCTCCGACACCTTGGTGGGGAGCCGCTTGCCGGTGCGCAGATAAAACGGCACTCCTTGCCAGCGCCAGTTGTCAATGAAGAACTTGAATGCCGCATAAGTCTCGGTAGGTGAATCGGGGGCTACTCCCGGTTCATTCCGGTATCCAGGACGTGCCGTGCCTTCGACGATACCGTGACCGTACTGTCCCCGCACTGCAACATGATGAAGCTCCTCGGGCCGGATGGGACGAATGGCGTGCAACACATCCACTTTCTTGTTTCGAACCTCGTCGGCATCGAAGGAAACCGGAGGTTCCATGGCAATGAGACAGAGGATCTGGAGAAGGTGGTTCTGCACCATGTCACGCAGGGCGCCTGCCTGGTCGTAGTAACCGCCTCGCTCCTCCACCCCCACGGTCTCGGCCACGGTAATCTGCACGTGATCGATGTAACGCCGGTCCCAGAGTGGCTCGTAAAGGGAATTGGCAAACCGGAAAGCGAGGATGTTCTGTACCGTCTCTTTACCCAGATAATGGTCGATCCGGTAGATTTGGGACTCGGCAAACATGCCGGTCAGAATCCGGTCCAGTTCCCGCGCTGAAGCCAGGTTTCGACCAAACGGTTTTTCTATTACCAGCCGATCCCTTGTGCAGTCCCGGCATACACCGATCCGCTGCAGGTGAGCTGCAGCAGGCTCTAGCATGTCGGGAGGTATGGCGAGGTAGAATAGCCGGTTTGCCCGGACGCTCCAGGCCTGTTCAAACTCTTCAAATTTCCGGCTGAGGGCAGGCCCGGAGGCGGAGTCGGTGATATCGTCGGAGAGGTAGGAAACATGATCGGCAAAGCGGTTCCAGATTTCCTCAGTTGCCGGTTTTCTTCGGGAAAAGAGATCCACGCCTTCCCGAAGGTGCTGTCGGAACTCCGTGTCGTTGCGCTGTTTTCGGGCAATACCCACAATGGCAAATCGTTGGGGGAGAAGATTGTCGAGATGGAGATTGAAAAGCGCCGGGACCAGCTTGCGCCAGGCCAGGTCACCTCCACCTCCGAAGATTACCAGAACAGTCGAATCGGATTGTTGCGTAAGCATGCTTGCGCCTTTCTATATGACAGTGAGGTGGAGGACCAGGTGTTATGGAGTCCTCGTTCACTCTCTTTTTCTGTCGCCAGTCTTCTCCTGATGGCCGCCGAACCCATAGCGCATGGCAGACAGGACCCGGTCGGCAAAATCGGCCTCACCTCGCGAACTGAAGCGCTCATACAGTGCAGCGCTGAGTACATGAGCCGGGACCCCCTCTTCAATGGCGGCAATGTTTGTCCAGCGACCTTCGCCAGAATCAGACACACGTCCTTTGAAATTTTCCAGATCGGGTTGTGTTAACAGCTCAACTGCGGTTAGGTCGAGCAGCCATGAAGAGATGACACTTCCACGTCGCCAGACCTCCGTAATATCGGATAAATTAAAGTCATACTGGTAGTGTTCCGGATGACGCAACGGTGTTGTCTCGGCGTCAACTTCCCGCTCCTGTTTGCCGATATTTGCCTGGTGGAGTATATTGAGCCCTTCGGCATAGGCTGCCATCAGTCCGTATTCGATGCCGTTGTGCACCATTTTGACAAAATGTCCTGCGCCACTCGGTCCACAGTGAAGATACCCCTGTTCGGCAGTTCCACTCTTCTGTTCCCTGCCCGCTGTACGAGGGATAGCGCCGATTCCGGGAGCCAAGGCGGCAAAAACCGGGTCAAGCTGCCCCACGGCAGCTTTTTCCCCGCCGATCATCAGACAGTAGCCCCGCTCCGCCCCCCATACTCCGCCGCTGGTTCCGACATCAAGATACCGGATACCTCGTGTCTGCAGTTGTGCAGACCGACGAATGTCATCCAGATAATAAGAGTTGCCGCCGTCAATAATAATATCATCCCGGTCCAGAAGCGGCGTGAGCGTTGTAATCATCGAATCGGTAACGGCGGCCGGCACCATCAGCCAGACCACCCGCGGTGTTACCAGTTTGGCCACACAGTCTTCAATTGATCGAGCACCCTGAGCTCCTTCACGTTCCAGTGTTTCCACGGCGCTGGTTTTTATGTCAAATATGATGCATTCGTGACCGTTTTGCAGTAAACGGCGCACCATGTCAGCGCCCATACGCCCCAGCCCAATCATGCCTATTTGCATTCTTGTGCCTCTCTTTCTCCTGCAAGTTGTACTTTCATGGCAACGCCACCGTGATCGGCGGCAATTCCAATTTGCATCAGCTGTTCTCCTTGTGGATATCCGGCAGTGTACGTGACCTTCAGCAGAATTTTTTCGTGGATGAATCATGTATTCCCGAATACTTTTTCTTTCGGGGGTAGAAACTCCAATCTGCCCGGATTAATTTTTTACCAGCAGGATCGAACAGGGCATCTTGCGAAGTATGGCATTGTTCTCACCGCCAAAAAGCGCATGTTCAAGAAGCCCCTCCTTATGGGCACTCATGAGAATCAGGTCGATTTTTTCTTCTTTGACCGTCTTCACAATCTCCTCAACCGGATCACGGTCGGTGATCAGTTCCTTAATGGGAAACCCGCCATGGATTTCCCGCTTGATGAGTTTGTCCAACTGCTCTTGCGCTTCCTGATGGCTGTTCATGTAATTCTTGTACTGTTCGCCGGGAAACAGCCCCGGTGCGTTCACCGCCATCATATCAACGGGATTGGAGACAAGATGCATGACTGTAAGTTGTGCATCATACTTGCGGGCAAGAGAAATACCAGCCGTAATGGCTTTCAGGCAGTGGGGGATCATCCTGCTGATGACAAGAATATTTCTGTAATCTTCCATGTGAACCTCCTGTAAAACATGCAGTTATCATTCAATTTCATGGTCTGTCTCACGCCTCTGGTAAAAGTTTACCCGCAAGTTTTGATTGTGCAAGGCAATTTGAAAATGATCTCACACCATTCTCGCTCTACAGCCGGCAGTCGGTCGCGTTGGCTACTCCCACATTGGATTACTTGCTGCTGCGAGGTCTCTTCTTGTTTGCGGTTGTACCTTGGAATACGATTTCCAGGCGGAATGTAACGTCAAATCTGGCGTGCTGTATCCCGACAGGGTCACGTGGCCAGCTAAGCTGGGGTTCCACTTCGTAATACAGCCATGGTTTCAGGAAGTTTCGCCGGTATCTGGCAAGAAGCAGGTAATTCTGTATCTGGGAGGAGGCGGTGGTGTTGCCGTAAATGCCTGCCTTAAAGGTAGCTGCAGCTTTGGAAGAGATCTGTCGGGTGAGGGATAGTTCCGAGCCCCATTCCAGTCCATTGATTTCCCTGGAAGCGGTCGCGGTACCGGCCCACTGCAGAAGCGTGGCCTCGTTTAGCAACCTTTCAAGGCTGACCTCTGTGGTCTCTCCGAAATAATCGGTATTCTTCACAAAGAACGTCTCGCCGACACGCATGAGTGCAAGCTCGCCGAGCTTTTTCCGGTACTGAACGCGGCTCCGCGCAAAAACTTCGAAAGGGAGTGCCAGTCGGACGCCTGTTCCCACAAACAGGTTCAGGGAAGGTGTTTGAATTAACTCATAACGCAGTTCCGTATTGGCAAAGTGGGTTGTCGGCGTGGTCCGGTCGAATCCGGGGTTGCCGGGGTCTTCCGGGAGGCTGTGTGTCGTCAATCCCGGATCGTTTTCCCCTGTTATGAAGAGGTGGAGCCGTTCGCTGATTTTTGTCAACGCAAAATTGGCTTGCAGGGATGAACCCAGATTAAAAGTCCCTCCGTTGCCAATTCTCAGGGAATTTCGCCAGCGGATATTGTAACTTGTCGTGCGGTAGTTTTCGGGCTTGACGGTGCCGAAGAAGTTATCAAAGCGGATCGTCTGCCGGAGAATGTTCCGTTCAAGCATGGTGTGGGTTTCATCCACGGTCTTTTCGATGGTAGCGAAGTAACCAATCGGTGGGGTGGGGCTCCACCAGGGGACAGGTTCCGGCCATGGGAGAGGTACTAACCATGGTTTTGTTTCCTCCCTGGGAATTGGCCCCGGCCATGGGATCATTCCAACTGAAGGTGGAGAATTTGACGTTATTTTCTCGCCGGCAAACGAAAGGTCAGCCGCAGTATGGAGCAAAATAACTGCAGCCACGACGACCCCGCAGGTCCTCCGTGTTAATCCGGATAGCGTTTCCCACCAGGATACATTGAGTGTCGTGTATGGAACATTCATGGCGTGATCCGTCGCTATTAATGTGTAAATAAACATAAATGCCCACATAAAGTATCCGTGGAACGGCATGTTTTGCAAGGGGATTATATCCTTTCCGGATTTCAAACGGTTACCACCCCGTGTCTCAAATTCGACACGTCGTCTCAAATTGAGAAAATTGTTTCCGACTCGTAGTTGCTTACCCATTGAAAAGTCAAGCCTTTTTATGTGGTTAGTTGATGAAAACAGTTGGCATTGTTATTGCGATAACAAATGTAAAATATTAAAGAGGAGGAAAGCGTGAAAAGATTAAAGATTCTTCTGTTCATGATTTTTGGTGTTCTGATGATTGCCGGATGCGGCAACGGCAAGGACACCGTCACTGTCGTGGAGGGTAGTTCAAAAACCGTATTGCGCAATCCATTGGCGGTCCAGCAGTTTGCCACGCCTTTGACTATTATCCCGGTAGCTGTCCCTGACACTGGCACGGTTCCGGGGTCCGACTACTATACGGTATTGGCGGAACAGACCAACGATTATGATTTTGGCCTGCGGAAAAAGGATGGGAGTGAATTTACCAACCCGGTCACCGGCGCTCCAATCCGGACAACTGTCTGGGGTTACAATACGAACGGCATAAAGACCGGTTACCTGGGCGCAACGATCGAAGCCCGCTCAACTCTTTCAGGAGAAACCGGCAAGACAGTCGTGGTCAAATACACCAACAACCTGAAAGACGCAACGGGAAAACTCCTGACAAAACACCTGTTGACGGTTGATCCAACGCTGCACGGCGCCAATATGGGAGAGCCGGAGGTTCGTATTGTTACCCACCTTCACGGTGCCCATGTTGCCCCGGAATCGGATGGTCATCCCGATGCCTGGATCACCAATGATCCGAACGCCACAACCGGGCTTCCTGCGGATCCGGTCAGCGGCCGCCCGGCTCGCCCCAATGGGAATACGGTCACCTACACTTACGACAACAGTCAGATTGCCAACCATCTCTGGTATCACGACCACGCCATGGGCATCACCAGACTTAATGTTTATGCCGGCCTGGCCGCCAACTACCTTCTGCGTGACAGTGTCGAAGATGGTCTGGATCTCCCGAAGGGTGCATATGAAATTCCGCTTGTTATTCAGGACAGGTCATTCAATGAAGACGGTTCACTGCATTATGACTCAACGGCTCTGCTCAACCCGGACGGTTCTCAGCAGACCGATGAAAATGGCAATCCGGTCTATACGTCTAACCCGGAGTTCTTCGGTAATATCATCACCGTCAACGGTAAAGCATGGCCGAAGCTCGATGTGGAGCCTCGTAAATACCGATTCCGTATGCTGAATGGCTCCGATTCACGCTTCTATAATATCTGGCTGGAACGTTCCGACGGACTGCCGATTCCCGCTGGTGCAATTACGCAGATTGGCAACGATGGCGGACTCCTGCCGACCGCAGTCAACGATATCGGAAATGGACCGGATAACGGGCTCCTGTTTGCCCTGGCTGAACGGGCTGACATTGTCATCGACTTTTCCAAATTTCCGGCCGGCACCAACATCACCATGCGTAATGACGCCCACACGCCGTATCCTGACGGCGGTGATGTGAATCCATCGACAACCGGCAAAATAATGCAGTTCAAGATAACCAAGCCGCTGTCCGGTACGGATTCAAGCGTGGTGCCGGCACATCCCAGAGTCCTGGCGCCGTATGGCACACCTGACAACACGCGTTACGTTGATTTACAGGAAACCGAAGAAGACGGCGCATATTTATTTGACCCGTATAGCGGATCAATATCGAAGCGTCTCAAAATTCTTCTCAATGGCTTGGCCTTCGATGCGCCAATAACTGAGAATATAATTTTAAACAATGTTGAAGATTGGATCATTATTAATAACACTGTCGATACGCATCCCATGCATCTTCACTTGGTGGATTTTGAAGTCGTTGAAAAAGGAAGTATCGCTCCCGGGGCCTATACACCAGCAGATGGTGAAGGTGGCATGCCGACAGTATCTCCCGGCGGGCTCAGGCCGTCAACCAACCCGGATGGGACAGAGGCGGATTCTGGTTCGCCATACAGGGTACTGGCTAATGAGCTCGGGCATAAGGATACGGTGCGCGTACCTCCCGCCGATGAAGCAATCGGTTCACAGGGATACGTGCGAATCAGGGCAAAGTTTGACCGGATTGGAACGTATATGTGGCATTGCCATATCCTGGCACACGAAGACCATGAAATGATGAGACCTTTCAGGGTCCAATAGTCGTACGAATCGTGCCGCATGAATCAACTGCCATGCGTTTTCATCAGCAAAAAAGCGCACGGCAGACTTTTGTGCACAAAGCTTCCCCGATGGAAAAGGGGAAAAATACTGCGGTGTTTGAAAACGCCATAGCAGCTTGAATATGATCAGCCCTGTCTTTGCCTGTGCCCCCGAAAAGCATGCAGAATAAAAAGGCCTGAAACCTGGGGATGGATTACTATTCCTTTATTGACTACCGGCAGCCTTATTATCAATAATATAAACAAATGCCCATGCTGTTCTGGCGCTTTACACACAAGGAGGCAGAATCATGGAAGATTTTAAACGGATACTCGTGGTCAGCAGGATGACCAAACACTGCCGGGAGGCCGTCCATTATGGCATCTCTCTGGCGCGCAAATATAACGCTGAGCTCTCCATTCTGCATGTAATTCATAATCCCTTCGGGCTCGAAGGGTGGAACCTGCCCATAGTTTCCCTTGAACAGGATTTCAAAAAACTCTTTGATGAAGCAAAAAGCGACCTGGACCGGATTATTCGGGAGGAAAAGGCCAAGGGATTTCCGATCAAGGAATTGATCAAGAACGGGGATCCGACCGAAGAAATAATTAAGACGGTCAAAGAGGAAAAGATCGACCTTCTCGTTCTTCTGGCTCATGAGGAGTGGCGGTTGGAACATTTCCTGTTCGGTCGCAGTAATGAGGAGCTTGTTCGCAGGTTGCCGTGTACGGTTATGTTCGTGAAAAACGAGCCAAAACCGGTACGGTGGTAGGTTGTGTGCATGCAGAATGCCTGATGGAGTTGTTATTTCAGGGTGCGGGGATATGGCCGGTCCAGCAGCGTCATGCCTCGCTGGACCGGCCGTATTCTTTTGATTGTTAAGTGATTCTCTGTTTCAACTTTTGCGGCTACAGACGTTTCGTAAGAAGCGCCTGCTCTGCCGTTGCCATACGAGACAATTCCACGAGGTTAAAATTTCACTCGTATCCCTACTGCGGCATTGTGGCTCTGAAATTTAAGATCGGTACTTATGGTGCGGTCAGCACCGAACCTGGCATTTGAGGTAGCGAAATAGCGATAACCTACGTCCAGGGAAAGCCGGCGGTTGAGGGCAAGCTCAAGTCCGGCTCCTGCCTGGTATGCAAAAACGGTGTCGTCATCTTCCTGGTAAATGGGAGCACTGTATTCCGAAACGAACGTATCACTCAGATGCATGGCGGCAAAGCCGATGCCGCCTCCCACGTATGGGGTAATCAATGTGGGATTGTGCAGGTCGATGAATGCATTGAACATCATGGCGAGGGCTCCGAGGTTGCCGTCTGCATTGTGAAGCCGCGTACTCTGGCCGCCACTTTGCTCAGTAATCGTCGCAATCTTGCCATGCTTGTACGACAGTTCACCTTCCAGGCGGATGAAGCCGTAGTCAAAACCACCGGTTGCGCCAACATTGACACTGGGATCGAATTCGACACGATCAGAAATAGATGTGTCTGTTCCATAATTATAGCTGGACACATCAGTGTTCTGAGGGACACTGACGCCGATAAAGCCGGACACATACGGGCCGGGACGAGATGGAGCTGCTGAACAGATTGCAGGGACTGCAATGGTTGCGAGGGCGGCAAGAATGACAAGGTGTTTTTTCATGGACGTACCTCCTTGAAGATGTACCAAGCTTGGGAATTTTCGGCCGGATAAACTCCGACGCACCAATAGTTCATATTCTAACACTAATTTTTTCTTTCTCAACCGCAGAGACCCTGTTGTATTGTGCGGTGGAAAAAAGTTGGCAATGGGTTTAAATACGGTATTCTCTTTAATAGTGAAGTTCAATGTACAGCAAAGGACGCGGCTTCCAATGAAAAGTGCATCAAGGCGGTTATTGCCGTGCTTACAACGTTTCCTGACGACGGCGGTTATTGGAATGGCTGTAAGTTCCTGTGCTGTTGGCCCGGATTTTCGGTCTCCGGAAGCGCCGCGAGTGACAGGCTATACGGCAGCAGCTCTTCCCGGAAAGACCGCCGCAGCTCCTGTGACCGGTGGTGCAGCTCAGGCCATCAAAGCTGGGGCTGCCGTCTCTGCCGAGTGGTGGCAGCTGTTTCAAAACCCGGCTCTGGATCGGCTGCTCCGCCAGGCAATCGCTGGAAATCCGACTCTGGCGTCGGCCGAGGCAACTCTGCGCCAGGCTCGGGAAAACCTGCGTGCCAGAAGCGGGACAGAATACTTTCCGCAGGTGGATGCCTCACTCTCCGGTTCTCGCCAGAAGGCTTCAGGAGTCGCCTTTGGCCAAACAAACTCCAGTGGTTTTATCTACAATCTGTTTAATGCTTCAGTCTCTGTATCCTATAACCTTGACCTTTTTGGCGGGGGACGCCGTGAGCTGGAAGCTTTGCAGGCACAGGTCGATTATCAGCGTTTTCAGCAGGAAGCTGCCTATCTTGCCCTTACCGCCAATATCGTCACCACGGTGATAAAGGAAGCTTCAGTGCGGGCGCAAATAACGTCCACACGGGAAATGCTGGCGTTGCAGGAACAGCAGTTGCACCTGGTGGATCGCCAATTCCAGCTTGGAGGAGCGGCCCGCTCCGACGTCCTGACACAACGGTCGGAACTGGCCCAGTTCCGGGCAAGCCTGCCGCTGCTGGAAAAAGAGCTTGCACAGACCCGTAACCAGCTTGCGGTGTATGTCGGCATATTTCCCGGCGAGGCGCACCTTCCCGAATTTACCTTGGAACAGCTTCATCTGCCGCGGGAATTGCCGCTCAGCCTGCCGTCGTCGCTGACGCGCCAGCGCCCGGATATCCGTGCTGCGGAAGAGCTGCTGCATGCGGCCAGCGCCAAGGTGGGTGTGGCTACGGCCAATCTCTATCCCACGATCACCCTGACCGGAAGTTTGGGGTCGCAGGCCGCTACGCTGGGTAACCTGTTGAGCAACAACACGTCGATTTGGGGGTTCGGCGCCGGTATCTTACAGCCGCTCTTCCGCGGAGGCGAGCTGACCGCTCAACGCCGGGCAGCCATTGCCGGCTATGATCAGGCCGTGGCGCAATATCGCAAAATAGTGCTGGAAGCATTCCAGAATGTGGCTGACGTTTTACAGGCGCTGGAAGCGGATGCCGTTACCCTTGCGGCTCAGGCTGAAGCTGAAAAAACTTCACGGGATACGCTTGAGTTGACACAACGGCAATATGAACTCGGGGCGGTGAGCTACCTGCTCCTGCTTACCGCCCAACGGCAACACCAGCAGGCCCGTATCAGCCTGGTACAGGCAGAGGCGGCCCGATATGCCGATACCGCAGCGCTCTTTCAGTCACTTGGCGGCGGTTGGTGGAACCGGGCAAGAACGAATGAATATAAAGCCGATTAAACCGCCGCCAAACACCTTAAACGGAGATTTCCTTTTATGAAGAAGCGTATCTTTTTTGTCATACTTGGTTTGGTCGTTGTTATCGCAATTCTCGCAGGCGTAAAGGGCCTGCAGATCAGGGCGATGATAAATAAAGGCAAAGCATTCGTCCCGCCACCCGAGACCGTTTCCTCCGCCGTGGTCAGGTCGGATTCATGGATATCCGACCTGACGGCGGTCGGTTCGCTGACCGCCGTCCAGGGGGTTACCGTATCAGCTGATCTTGTCGGCAAGGTGACCACGATCGCTTTTGTACCGGGTTCCCCGGTGAGGAAAGGGGCCCTGCTGGTGCAGCAGGATATCTCCTCGGAAGAGGCCCAACTCCCCGGCGCCGTAGCGCAAACGAAACAGGCACGCGCAGAACTCGAACGCTCTGCCAAGATGGTGGCGGAGAATATTATTTCCCAGGCCGATTATGATAAAGCTGAATCAGCTTTCAAGCAGGCGCAGGCCCAGGTCAATTCTATCCGGGCCACCATCAACAAAAAGACAATCCGCGCACCCTTCAGCGGCCGCCTGGGCATTCGCCAGGTAAACCTTGGTCAGTTGCTTCGAGAGGGCGACCCTGTTGTCACCCTGCAGACCCTCAGCCCGATTTTTGTGGATTTCAGCCTGCCCCAGCAGGAGCTTGCCCGGTTGTACTCCGGTCAACCGGTGCGGGTGACCTGCGATGCCGTGCCCGGGCAGACTGTCGAGGGGAAAATCACCGCCATTAATCCTCTGGTGGACAGCGAAACCCGCGCCGTCAAAATTCAGGCTACCGTGATCAATCGCAGCGAAAAACTCCGGCCGGGCATGTTTGTCACTGTGGCGGTTGGCCTGCCGGCGCGGCGGAAGGTTTTGACAATTCCGGCCACGGCGGTTCTGTATGCCTCCTACAGCGATTCAGTCTTTGTTATCGAAAAAGATAAGGGCGCCAAGGCGTACAAGCTGCGCCAGCAGTTTGTACGCCTTGGCGAGAAGCATGGTGATTTTGTCGCCGTCACCAGCGGGCTCAAGGAAGGAGAGTCGGTGGTCAGCACGGGAGTTTTCAAGCTGCGAAATGGGCAGTCGGCGGTTATCGACAATAAGCTCGCCCCGAACTTCCAGCAGTCACCCAGGCCGGAGAATAATTGACCGATGAAGATTACCGATCTCTTTATACGCCGTCCCGTGCTTGCTCTGGTTGTAAACCTGATCATAATCATCGCAGGTTTGCAGGCGATCCGCACCCTCAATGTCCGCCAGTACCCGCGCAGTGAGAACGCGGCTGTGACCGTCACCACGGTGTATGTCGGCGCCAGCGCGGATTTGGTGCGCGGCTTTATTACCACACCGCTGGAGCGGGTCATTGCTGCTGCTGACGGCATTGATTACATGGAGTCGCAGAGCACTCTGGGCGTTTCCACCATCAGGGTGCGCCTCAAGCTCAACTACGATGCGACCAAGGCGCTTGCCGAGATCAGTTCCAAAGTCGATCAGGTGCGCAATGACCTGCCTCCCGAGGCAGAGGTTCCGGTAATCAATATTGAATCGGCGGACAGCCAGTTCGCTTCGGCTTACCTGAGCTTCACTTCCGACATTCTTAAACAGAACGAAATTACCGAGTACCTGGTGCGTGTTGTCCAGCCGCGCCTTTCAGCCATCCAGGGGGTGCAGCGGGCCGACATTCTCGGCGCACGTACCTTTGCCATGCGTATATGGCTCAATCCGGAGCGGATGGCAGCCCTCAACGTCAGTCCGGCCCAGGTGCGCAGCGCCTTGGCGGCCAATAACTTCCTGTCGGCGCTCGGCAAGAGTAAAGGTTCGTATATTCAGGTTAACTTGACCGCCAATACCAACCTCAATACGGTTGAAGAATTCAAGCAGTTGGCGGTGCGTGATCAAAACGGCACCATTGTACGCTTGGGAGATATTGGCGAAGTGGTTCTCGGAGCGGAAGATTACGACACGGAAGTACATTTTTCCGGCCAGACGGCGGTGTTCATCGGCATCTGGCCTCTGCCCAACGCGAACTCGCTGGATGTCATCAAGCGGGTACGGACCGAAATGGCGGCGATTCAAAAGGAGCTGCCCAGCGGTATGCAGTCACGCGTGGCATACGATGCCACCAACTACATAAATAACTCGATCCACGAGGTGCTCAAGACACTTGGTGATACGCTGATAATTGTCATGGTGGTCATCTTCTTGTTCCTGGGGTCATTCCGCTCGGTGCTGATTCCTCTGGTAGCCATTCCGATCTCGCTGATTGGCGCCGTATTCCTGATGCAGGTTTTCGGGTTTACCGTCAATCTGCTGACCCTGCTGGCGGTTGTGCTTTCGGTCGGTCTGGTGGTTGACGATGCAATCGTGGTGGTGGAGAACGTCGAACGTCATCTGGGGGAGGGGAAATCGCCCCTGGAAGCTGCCCTGTTGGGTGCACGGGAACTGGTCGGTCCGATTATCGCCATGACCATCACCCTGGCGGCGGTCTATCTGCCCATTGGTCTGCAGGGGGGACTGACCGGTTCGCTGTTCCGCGAATTTGCCTTCACGCTGGCCGGAGCGGTGACCATTTCCGGTATTGTAGCCCTGACCCTGACGCCGGTCATGTCGGCAAAGCTGCTTAAGCCGGGCATGGAGGAACATGGCCTGGCAGGACGTATTTCCCGCGACTTCAAACGCTTCAGAAACGGCTACGGGCGTTTGCTGAGTGCAACTTTGAATGCCCGACCGGCGGTCTATATTGTCTGGATCGTGATCAGCCTGCTGACGATACCCATGTTCCGAATGTCGGCCAAGGAGCTGGCCCCATCCGAGGATCAGGGTGTTATCTTCGGGATCATTGACGCAGCGGCCAACTCGACTCTCGACCAGAACAAAATTTATGCGGCTGCGGTCAACAAGGCGTTCATGAGCGTTCCAGAGACAGATTTTACCTTCCAGATTACCTCTCCGAGTTCCGGTTTCAGCGGCATGGTTACCAAGCCATGGAGCGAGCGCACACGCACTATCTTCCAGATTTTACCCGAAGTGCAGCAGAAGCTGCAGAGAATCCCCGGGATACGGGTGTTTCCGGTAACGCCGCCCGCGCTGCCCGGTGGCGGCCAGTTCCCGGTGGAATTTGTTCTTGCCTCCACTGCGGATACGCCGCAAATACTTGAATTTGCCACGCAACTGCAGTTGAAGGCCGCGAAGAGCGGGATGTTTGCCTTCCCGCCATTGATTGACGTCAAGATCGACCAGCCCCAGTCAGAGTTCATCATCGACCGTGACAAGGTTGCAGCCCTCGGCCTCAATCTCGGACAGGTCGGCAGCGATCTCGGTGATATGGTAGGTGGCAACTTTGTCAATCGTTTCGACATCTCCGGCCGCAGCTACAAAGTAATACCCCAGATTCAGCGGGTAGGGCGCCTCAATCCGGACCAGCTCAAGCAAATCTACGTCACCGGTCCCAATAACAAACTGGTGCCGCTCAGCACTATTGCCACGCTGCGCGATTCGGTTATTCCCCGCTCGCTGAACCGTTTTCAACAGCTGAATGCAGTCAAAATCAGCGGTGTGGCCATTCGGCCGCTGGATGAGGCGCTGCGCTACCTGGAGGGCGAAGCGGCCAGTATTCTGCCCAAAGGGTATGTTCTGGATTATACCGGAGAATCGCGTCAGCTGCGTACCGAAGGAAACAAGTTTCTGCCCGCTTTCGGCCTGGCTGTTGTCCTGATATTCCTGGTGCTGGCGGCTCAGTTCAACAGTTTCCGCGACCCGTTCGTGATCCTGGCCGGTTCCGTGCCGCTGGCCATGTTCGGAGCGCTTATCTTCACCTTCCTGAAAATGCCCGATCCTGGCGTCACGTTCTGGACTCACGGCTGGACCACAACGCTCAACATTTATTCCCAGGTTGGCCTGGTGACTCTCGTGGGGTTGGTGTCAAAGAACGGTATTCTGATTGTTGAATTTGCCAACCATTTGCAGCTCCAGGGGCACTCAAAGCTGGAGGCAATACATGATGCGGCCATGATCCGTTTGCGGCCGATCATGATGACCACCGCTGCCACAATTGCCGGTCATTTCCCGTTGACCCTCGTGACGGGTGCCGGTGCCGCGGCTCGAAACTCCATCGGTCTCGTGCTGGTGGGCGGCATGTTCGTCGGCACGTTTTTCACGCTTTTTGTCGTTCCTTCAATCTACATGCTCATCGCTCGTGACCACAGTAAAGAGCGGGAACAGACGGAGGCGGTTGCGGCACTCGAGGTGTAAGCATGGCTAATTCCGATACCCCGCCATACAGCAAAATGATTAAACCACGAGTGCTGAAATGTTTGGAATATGCAGATTCAGACAGCGGCAGCTGTTATTTTATTATTATCTGGTCATCCGGCAGGTAGGCCGGGGTGTTAGGTGGTGCCGAGCGGACATACTGGGCCGGCCACGGCGTCATGAAACTGAGCTCCCGGGCGGCCCGGAGCGGCCAATAGGGATCACGGAGCATTTCCCTGGCGAGCAGCACCAGGTCGGCCTGTCCTGAACGTATGATGTGATCTGCTTGAGCCGGGGCGGTAATCATCCCCACAGCTCCGGTCTTGCCACCGGTTTCCCGCCGGACCTTTTCGGCAAACCGGGTCTGGTACCCCGCACCGAGAGGGATTTGAGCATGCGGGTCACTGCCACCTGAGGAACAATCGATCAGATCCACACCCAAGGGCAGCAGCTGACGCACCAGTTCGACCGACTGATCGATATCCCAGCCATTTTCGACCCAGTCGGTAGCTGAAATCCGTACCAAGAGCGGCAGTTGGTCCGGCCATACTCCTCTGACGGCAGCCACAATATCCCGGAGCAGGCGGGTACGATTCTCGAAACTTCCGCCATAGCGGTCAGTTCTTCGATTGCTGAGCGGGGAGAGAAACTGGTGCAGCAGGTAACCATGGGCAGCATGGATTTCGGCAACCTTGAAACCTGCAAGGAGTGAGCGCCGGGCAGCCTCTGTAAAAGCCACGGCAATCTCCTGGATTTCATTTTCAGTCATCTCTTTTGGTACGATACATCCGTCATCGAAGGCTACGGAGCTTGGGGCCACAATCGGCCAGCCACCCTCCGCTTCAGTCAAGGTGACGGCCCGGTGCTTCCACGGGGGAGGGGTGCTGGCCTTACGGCCGGCATGGGCCAGTTGAATACCGGCTATGCTTCCGCGTTGTGATATGAAGTGAACGATGCGTGTCAGGAAATCTATGTGTTTGTCGCTCCAAATACCCAGATCTTGCGGGCTTATCCGACCCTGAGGAGTTATGGCCGCAGCCTCGGTCAGCACCAGTCCCGCCCCGCCGGTTGCCCGGCTGCCGAGGTGGACCAGATGCCAGTCATTGGCATAGCCGTCCACACTTGAATACTGGCACATGGGCGATACGGCAATCCTGTTGGGAATAGTCACGCTGCGCAGGGTGAGTGGTTCAAATAGATGTGACATGATGTATTCTCCTTGTTGGTACAGTTTTCGTGGTATCTCTACGGTAATTTCACGACGACCCGTCCCCGGATTCCCCCGTGGAGGATGGCCTGGATTTTTTCCTCCAAACCCTCCAGAGACACCTCTGTCGCCATTTCCGCCAATTGATCCGGTTTCCATGCGTCTGAAAGTTTATCCCAGACCTGCAGGCGTGTGTCGGCGGGGCATTGAACCGAATCAATGCCGATAAGCCTCACCCCGCGCAGGATGAATGGATAGACATTCAAGGGCAGGTCCGGTGAAGCGACCAGACCGCAACACGTGACTGCTCCACCGTAGCGGGTTGACTTGATCGCCGCCGCCAGGGTCTCTCCGCCGACCATGTCGACAACACCAGCCCAGCGCTCTTTCATCATCGGCCGCTCCGCTCCCTCCAGTACCTCTTTACGTGAAATTACTTCAGCAGCGCCCAATGTGTGCAGAAACGCTTCATCAAAACTCTTTCCGGTGGCGGCTGTAACCCGGTATCCTGCCTGGGCCAGAATGGACACGGCGATGCTCCCGACGCCGCCAGTGGCACCGGTGACAAGGATATCACCATCTGTAGGCTTCACTCCGGCCTGCTCCAGCTTTAACACCGACAGGGCAGCAGTGAAGCCGGCAGTGCCAAGTATCATCGCTTCGCGCAGTGACAGTTGCTCCGGAAGGCGCACGGCCCAAGCGGCCGGGATTCGAATATATTGTCCCCAGCCGCCGTCGGTCTCCATCCCCAGGTCGTAACCGGTGACGATAACCGCGGCTCCCGGTTTAAAACTGCCGTTTTCGCAGGAAACAACCTCACCGGCAACGTCAATGCCGGGGGTGTGGGGGAACCGCCGTGTCACTCCGGGGTGACCGGTGGCCGAGAGGGCATCCTTATAATTGAGCGAGGAGTAACGGACCCGGACGACCAAATCTCCTGGGGGCAGATCGGCGATGGTGCGCTCGCAAATCTCCCGCGTAAACGTGTTGTCGGGTTTCTTGTCTACGACCAGTGCCGTGAACCGGGTTTGATTGTTCATTTCTGTCTTCCTTTCGGTGATATTTTTTAGCATGGTGTCCCGGGCCGCCATCCGGAAAAAATGCACTACGTCTCCATAGAAATTTACTACAGTCGGCGACAGAAACAAGCATAACGTGTTCATTTACGATAAATTGTTTGATATAAGTACCGTATGAAGTGTTTGAATGGCATCTGTATTTTCCACGCAAGAATGCCACGGGGAGGAATGAGAGCAATGAGCGTGATCGACCTTGATTATCTTCGTACCTGGATCGGCACATCACGGACTGACGAGGACCTGATTGCTGCCCGTCATGCCCGGTTGATGGCTGCCACAGTGGATTGCCTGGATGCGGATACCATCCGTGACGGACAACCCTTGCCACCATTATGGCATTGGATCTATTTTCTGGAAGGGATCCCTTCACGTGAGCTCGGCCTTGACGGTCATCCGGCCCGGGGCGGCTTTATGCCGCCGGTATCACTGTCCAACCGGATGTGGGCCGGCGGACGTGTGTCATTTCTGGCGCCGGTGCAGATCGGCTCGACCGTGCGCAAGACGTCAACTATTCTGGAAGTGGATCACAAACGTGGCTCCTCAGGA
Organism: Deltaproteobacteria bacterium; assembly: GCA_021781535.1. Taxonomy (GTDB): domain Bacteria; phylum Desulfobacterota; class Desulfuromonadia; order Geobacterales; family Pseudopelobacteraceae; genus JACRCG01. The sequence continues at coordinate 28,812 of JAJXWO010000032.1, forward strand.
GATTTGGTTTTCGTGACCGTCCTTCACGAGCTTACATCACTTCAGGGCGATCTGCTGATTCGGGAGGAACAAGACATTGTTTATAAAAATACCACTCCGCCCGGAAAAATCTCCAGTGGTGCACCACCCATTCCTTCCGCACAATTCATGAAAGCATTTACTCCTGATTCAACGATGCTGTTTAGGTATTCGGCACTGACTTTCAACGGACACCGCATTCACTATGATGTTGACTATTGCCGCGAGACGGAAGGGTATAAAAACCTGGTGATTCACGGCCCGCTGAATGCCACCATGCTGGCTGCATATGCCGAAGAGATCAGCGGTCGCCGGGTGTGCGACTTCAGTTATCGGGGCGTGTCCCCGGCCTTTGTTGGTGACCCGATCATGCTCCATGCGAATGTTCTGGGAGATAACGTCACTCTGAATTCTGTACTCGGCACCGGCGCCGTATGTATGCAGGCCGAGGCCCGTATCGCCTGAAAACATACAGTGAATTTTGCTACATTTACACTGGAGCTTGAGCTCAGTGTATAAAATGAGTGGACATAACTTGTTTCTGAGTATATATCGTACAAAAATTTCATAAAGGAGGGTTTATGAACAAATCAGAACTCGTTGCAAAGATTGCAGAAGGTGCGGATCTAACCAAGGTTCAGGCAGAAAAGGCACTTAACAGTTTCATTGCTGAAACCACAGCAGCTCTCAAAGCCGGTGACAAAATCACTCTCGTCGGTTTTGGCACATTCAGCGCGGTAACCCGTGCTGCCCGTACCGGAAGAAATCCCCAGACCGGCAAGGAAATGAAGATAGCTGCCAAGACGAATGGCAAATTTGCCCCCGGCAAGTCTCTTAAAGATCTGAATGCCAAGCCTGTTAAAGCGGTCAAAGCCCCAGCCAAGAAGAAATAATAAAAAACCGCGGGGAGCTCGTCCTGAGTTCCCCGTTTTTTCCCTGCTGTTTATAATCTGTAGTGTTCCTTTATTTATAACAGATGTTCTCCACCTCCTCCGGCCTGCGCTGTCTTCGTATGCCTGAATCACCCATTACGTCCTGCAGGATAGACCTATACGTTGAGAGGAGACACTATGATAGCTGGTAGAGGTGCATCATTCCAGGAGTTAGTGGCGGCATCCCCGGTTATTCTCGGTGAAGGGGCGGTCATCGAGCGTTTGCGGCGTTCAAGCAGTATCCGGCTTGACGAGCATGTGGTTAATTCGGCCCTTATTTATCAGGAAACAGGTCGGGCGGCACTGGAAGTTATTTGTCGCCAGTACCTGGACATCGGTTGTCGCTATAACCTGCCTTTGCTGCTCTCCACTCCCACCTGGCGCGCCGGACGGGAGCGAATTGCGGCAGCCGGGTTGGCAGGCCGCGATCTGAACGGCGACAACTTCCGCTTTTTGGCGGGACTGCGCAGCAGATACGGTGATTATGCACACCAGGTGACTATCTGCGGGTTGATGAGCTGCCGCGGAGATGCCTACAAGCCGGTTGAGGCCATGACTGCTGACGCAGCCCGAGAATTCCATGCCTGGCAAGCCGAAGCACTTGCTGCAGCCGGTGTCGACGTTCTGCTGGCTTCCACGCTTCCTGCGCTGAGCGAGGCGATGGGGTTGGCGCGGGCTCAGGCTGCAACCGGATTGCCGTACGTGATCAGCTTTGTGGCCCGGCCTGAAGGTACCCTGCTGGATGGCACACCACTCAACGAGGCCATAACCTCCATCGATGCTGCCGTAACTCCGCGCCCGTTCGCTTATCTGATTAACTGCACCCACGCTTCGGCTTTTCGTAGCGCCATGCTGAACGACACTAACTCCTCTCCATTGGTGAGGGAACGGATTATCGGCCTGCTGGCCAACACAGCGGCTCTTAGCCCGGAAGAACTGGATGCAAGCCCTGAACTGGTGGAAGAGGAGCCGGAGACGTTTGGGCGGAGCGTTGCGGCACTTAACAGTGAATTGGGCATGAAGGTGCTGGGTGGTTGCTGCGGCACCGATGAACGGCATATCGAGTGCTTGGCGCGGGAACTTGCTTCAGAATGATTTGCTCCAGGTAAGGATCAGGGCGCTTCCCGGCTTGCCATTGCGGATGAAGCTTGAATCCCATGAATAACCGAGATACAGAGTGGAATCCCAGAAAAAACCGGTATCCAGACCGATCGTTGTTGCCGCCCCGGTTGAGCTTTTGAACAGAAACTTGTTGGTGTCAGTAACGGCTGCCCGGTCCGCCCAGATCAATGTTTCACGCAGATGGAGATAAAGGAATGGGGCGATTTCGCGCCGGTATTGCAGGGCCGCCAGAGCATAATCGGATACGAGAACCTGATTGAACATGGTGCCGGGGTAATCGGGGCGGCAGAGGTCATCCGATTCGCCGGGAAGAGGACCGCCGCCGATCGTGATGGCATTGTAGCGGTCGGCGCTTTTATCAGGAGTGATTCCGCCGTGGAAGCTGAAGAGAATCCGGTTTTTTTCCGACAGTCCCGGGATTCCGCCGACACCTATGAAATAACCGTTAAACTGGAGGTAGCTCCGGGTATCCGCACTGGTGAAGATTGCATCGGGGATGGTGCCGAAATTGGCCCATTTGTCCCGGTACATGTAATCAAGGTCAAATCCGGCTGCCATACCCGTATGCGGGAGGTCCAGCAGATTGCGGCGCATCCCGTCATAACGGCCTCGCAGTTTTACGCCGTACAGCAACGTGTTGGGTGGCAGCACCAGATTTGGTCCCGTGTCGTTTGTCCGCGCGGCATAAAAGTAGCCGATCTTGCCGAGCAGTTGGAGTCTCAGGTCGTTGTCAACCTGGAAGGGAGCCACCGTGTAGCGGAGACCGGGTCCCAACGAGCCGACCACCGTTCCCCATTCTACGTCGGATGATTTAATCTCCTTATTATTTACCACTTCCTTCTGACCGCCCGGAATTGTGTTGTTATCGAAACGAGTAACGACTTCAAGGTTCCCGAAGCTTCTGACATACTCCAGGTCATTGATAAATATGCTTATTACAGCGCGCGCCCTGGATTCCTCCCACATCCGCTTCAGATAGAGCGCGCCGATCGGGGTGCCGGCGGTATCCCCTGTTTGGGTGTATAAAATTCTCCTCCCAGAATCAGGGCCGTCACGTGACCGCGGTCACGGGCGGGGATATCGAGCGCTTTACCCATGAAAACTGTGTGTAACGGCTCTCCTGCCAATGGTGTGTGATATTCCGCCGATTCTCCGGAGGGTGCATTCACCGGTTCTTGCTGGTGAACAGCCGCCTCATCCATTTGGGCGGCAGTCGCACTTCCATGTTTCATCCAGTCCGGATACAAAGGGGCGGCCGCCAGAATCAGGGCCACGGTAAAAGAGCTCCCGCACTTCACTCGCCATCCACTCATACTCTTCGCCCTCCTTATGCCGCAGAAACTGACCCGGTCCGGTCTCTATCGACCTCATCGTACTCCGTCAGGCAACAAAACATCCCGTAAGGGTACTGTCGTTTTCCAGCATTGAACGAAATTCATCGACGCAATCGCGAGACGAGAGAACCGTATAGAATCCCTTCTTAATGGTCACTGCCTGTCTGGCCGCTTCAACCCATTCCGATGCGCTGAAGGGATCGTTCCTGATCTCGTCCCAGAAGCCGGTCGTTTTGAACAGGCTGCGAATGGTGTCCGTCTGTTCTCCCTGGAGCCTGCTGACGATGTAGGTGGCAACGCCGACCTGGAGCCCGTGCATCCGGGGGCGTGCAGATATTTGATCGAGCGCGTGTGATATCAGGTGCTCGCTGCCGCTGGCCGGACGTGATGAGTTGCAAACCTCCATGGCAATGCCGTTCAGCATCAGTGCTGTTCCCAACAACCTGGCGCCTTCGTGATCCCTTATCGGCCGTGATATGAACTGGAACACCGTGGCATCGGACAGCAGGGCTGCAAAATCATTGACCGGTTCTCCCGTGGCGTGGAAGGCAAGTTTCCAGTCTCGTACTGCGGTCAGTTTGGCCGCCAGATCGCCAACTCCGGACAGCCAGAGTTGTTTCGGGGCGGCCAGGCAGGAACCGGTATCAATTATTACGCCAAACGGCATGGCCGCCGGAAGAGAACGCTTGCATCCTTCGATGGTCAGGCTGGCACCGGGACTGCAGAACCCGTCGTTGGAAAGTGATGTCGGAACCGCGATATTCGGCAACCGGCCCAGAAAGGCCACATATTTGGCAACATCCAGCGCTCTTCCCCCACCAAGTCCGATGATGGCCGAGACATCGCCAGGCAAGGATACGAAGATGCTCTGAGCCTGTTCAAAGCTGGCTTCGGAGCAACTAAACCACTGGTGGGTCTGTACATCCGCAGCTGCCAGTGCTTTTTTGGCAGATGCCATAAGGGCGCCCGGGATATCGCTACTGGCGATAACCGCAATATTATTAAAACCGTACCGGCAGCAGTAGATGCCGAGTTTTTCAAGCGCCCCGCTCTTGATTCTTACCAGGCTCGGGATAGCGATGGTCGTACGTGATTGTATCATGCGCTTCCCCCGCAGAAGCTGAGCGAGATATCGCACCATCTGTCGAAGTACACGAACGGCTCCCGGCGGCTTTCAAGTTCCTCCGCCAGCCAGCCCCGTGCAAAGCGGCGTTCTGGTGGTATCAACAACGCCGGTGCCAGGTCCGGGCGGCCGTCTCCGGCAAAGGCGGTAGCAAAACCCTGATCAAGATAATGCTGTACTACGGCAGCCTTGTCGATGCCAGTTTCAGCGCTAAAAAATGGTGATTGACGCGGTGGTTTCATGAAAAGCCCCCGGCCGGGGACGAACTCGCCCGGATTCGCGTGTATGAGAACCTTGATCCCGGTAGGGGCCAGCATCCGTTCGATATAAAACGAGCATCCGGCCGAGGCGATTACCAGTGCCCAGCCGGTATGGTGCAGGTGTTCAAAACCTTCGACCAGGCAGCTTTCTAGCTTCATCTCCGCCAGCATACTATCAAGTTCATGTTCATCGACCCGGAGTCCGGAAAATATTTCAGCTAGAGCATTGAAGTGGCTTGCATGGCCCTGCTCGTAGCGCTTCCACGGAGCAGCCGCCCCGGGAGGCAGATGAGACAAGGCGACCATGAAAAAATCGCGTTCGGTCATGGTGCCGTCAAAGTCGCTGATCAGTATCTTGTTCGTAGTCGTCATTATTTCTCCGCTTTGAGTTTGTATCTGTTGCTTCACATCAGCTCAGGATGTCTCAAGGCAGAGTGCTGCATAGATCCGGGCTGCGCCGGACACTTCCTCAAAGGCCACCCGCTCATCAGGTGTATGAGCTGTTTCCAGAGATCCGGGGCCGAGGATAAGCGGCTTTACACCTGCCGCATAAAAGAGATTGCCGTCCGAATGAGAACGGAAGGCATCCAGCTGTAACGGCTGGCCAAGACGAGGGTAGACCTCTTGTAAAATTTGTGCCAGACGGTTGTCGGTGCCAAGATTGTAGCCTGCAGAGGCGAAATCGAACGTGACTTCGAGATTCAGCCCGGAAATGGTCCGGTCAAGATTGGCGACGATGCTGCGAATTTCATTCTGGAGTGAGAACGGGTCTTGGTTGGGCGGCAGATGCAGGTCTATCCAGGTTTCACAACGATCCGGAACGACAAAACCGGCCTGTGATGATCTCATTTCCCTGATCGAATAGACTATGTCAGATGTAGCCCGATCAAACAACGGGTCATTTCCTAACAACAACAAAACCCGCAGCATCGATTCAACGGCATTATGCCCCAGTTCAGGAAGAGAGGAATGGCTGCGGAGGCCGCGTGTGACGAAGCCGGCCTCCAGATAACCGTAATGAGCGAATCCGGCAGCCAGGTTGGTCGGTTCGCCGATAACCACCCAGGGAGGATGACACGATTCAAGAAAAGTCGCGCTGCCGTCGCCGTTCTCTTCTTCTCCTACCACCAGCAGAAGGCCAACCGACGGGCGTTCGGCCGGTTTAAGAGCTTCGGTAATAGCCAACCATGTCTCGACCATGGCTGCGCAGCCTCCCTTCATGTCAGCGCTTCCCAAGCCATGAATGATGCCGCCTTCTTCCTGAGGCCCGACCTCATCCAGGTCCCAGGCCGGGACGGTATCCACATGGCCTACCATGTAGAGTCGCGGTTTATCCGGCCCCATGGTAACGCACAGATTATAACGGTCTTCGTCCACTTCCTGCCGTTCTACGCAAAAGCCGGCCCGGGTAAGGAGTTCCTCCAGGTAGATCTGGATGTCTTCTTCCTTGCCGGACGGAGAATAAATATCGAGGAGTTCCAGAAACGTTTTTCTCAGCCGCTCAGGATTGATGAAGTGCCAGATCTTTTCCACGCGAGCGTTCATGGTTTTTTGACCGGTTTTTTTGTGGTTTTGCGCGACAAGTTCAGAGACATGTACACGTGCTCTTGAATATCACCAAACCCCTGTTTTTGAAAAAAATGAATTGCCGGTTGGTTGTCGGCAGAGGTGTCAATGATCATCATCCGCACTCCCTGCTCCTTCATGCGATGCTTGATCTCCTTGAACAGCCTGCTCCCCACGCCCACTTGTTGAATATTTCTGCGAACTCCTACCCAGACAAGATAGCCATATTTCCAGGGTGAATTATGTTTGGTGACTGTTGTTCCCAGGGCAAACCCGAGAATTTTCCCGCCTGCTTCCGCGACCAGACAGAGTTCGTTATCCGAGTTGAAGAGAGTGGTGATTTCATATTCGTCCCACGTGCGATAGAGACTTTGGAACGATTCGGCGGTAAAGACCTCTTCGCCGATATGGAAGACCACGGGGAAATCGTCGATGGTCATCTCCCTGATCCGGAGCGTATCCTTACCTGCTGGCGGAATTTCTGGCATGAAATTACCTCGGTAATAAAAGTAGCGGTATGGTGGCGCGGCATTGGGTGAGCAATTACTCCGGGCATCACTGCTATTTTTTTGATTTTGTTCTTCTTAAGCGATTATTAAGGGCCTGTCGCGTTATGCCGAGCATCCTGGCGGCGGTGCCCTGATTGTTTTTCGCCACTTCAAGCGCCTTATCGATAATGACGCTTTCGGCATATTTCAGTGTCGGTATTGACGAAAAGCTAATGCCATTGGCCTCGCAACTGGGTACAGCATTCCCTTGTTGCATTACAACATTTGCCGGTTCCTGTTCGCGGGCAATAACCTTTTTCAGAAGCGCTGTAGAAAGCCTGGATGTCGTACTCCTGCTGACAAAATCATAGATGATCGACTGAAGTTCTCGAATATTACCGGGGAATTCATAGGTAACAAGAAAATCGACCAGCTCTTTGCGATATGAAAGTCTGCCTTTTCCCATGGCGCTTGCGGCCTGTCTGATGAAATGGCTCAAAAGCAGAGGGATGTCTCCTGTCCGTTTCCGGAGCGGCGGAATCGTGACCTGATGGGTGCAGAGACGGAAATAAAGATCTTTGCGAAATTTTCCGTCATTCATTCTTTGCCACAGAACTCTGTTGGTTGCCACTACCAGGCGTGCGTTACTTTTGAGCGGGTTGTCGGATCCAAGCTGGTAGTACTCGTTCTCCTGGAGAAGCCGTAGCAGCTTTATCTGCGAGAGTTCGTTCAGGTCTCCAATCTCGTCAAGAAAGATTGTCCCGTTGGCCGCCTTCATGATCAGCCCATCCCGGTCGCTGAGAGCCCCGGTAAAGGCACCGCGACGGTGCCCAAACAGGGTGTCGGAAAACATCTGGTCATCGAGGCCGGCGATGTTGATGCTGACAAAGCCCCCTTTCAGTCCACTCAGTGTGTGTACCGCCCGTGCCACCAGTTCCTTGCCGACCCCGGTTTCTCCGGAGATAAGCACCGGTTGCCGTGATTTTGCTACGACCTCGACATAGCTCAGAAGCGACAGCATTTCCCGGTCCTGAGTTATGATTGAAGGGATGTGCGGAGTCCGGGCGGCGATTTCTTCATCACTTGCGTTGTCCAGCAGCATGATGTCTTCGTTGAGACCGTGTAGTTCAAGTGCTCTCTTTACGCCGGCAATAAAGCGAT
>JAJXWO010000069.1 GCA_021781535.1 Deltaproteobacteria bacterium
TGACCGGTTCGAAGGCCACCTTGACGCTGTATTCGTACTCAAGACGGTGCATGACCACCTCGAACTGCAGTAAACCTACAGCGCCAATAACCCAGTCGGCGCCCATCAGGGGTTTGAATACCTGCGTGGCGCCTTCTTCGGCCAGTTGCACCAGCCCTTTCTCAAGGGCCTTTGATTTCATGGGATTGAGCAGGCGAACCTTGCGGAAATGCTCGGGTGCAAAGCTGGGTATGCCGGTAAATTTCAGCTCTTCACCCTGTGTGAAGGTGTCACCGATCTTGATGGTACCGTGGTTGTGGATACCAATGATGTCACCAGGCCAAGCCTCTTCCACATTGGTACGGTCCTGGGCCATGAAGATGGTGGCGTTTGCGATCTGCACCTCGCGCCCCAGGCGCACGTGCCGGACCTTCATACCACGCGTGAATTTGCCGGAACAGATGCGAAAGAAGGCAATCCGGTCGCGGTGGGCCGGATCCATGTTCGCCTGGATCTTGAAGGTAAAGCCGCTAAAAGGCTCCTCATAAGGTGAAACAGTTCTCGTGGTGCTTTCACGCGGAAGCGGCGCCGGGGCATGCTCCACAAAGGCATCCAGAAGTTGCTGAACGCCGAAGGTATTGATGGCGCTGCCGAAAAATACCGGCGTTTGCCGCCCGGCCAGATAGGCCTCTTTGTCGAAGGGGTGGGCGGCGCCCTCCAGCAGTTCAACATCGTGCCGCAGTTCTTCGACCTGGCTGCCGAGCAGCTGATCAAGACGGGGATCATCCAGTCCGGTAATGGTGATAACGTCGCCCGTGCCATTAGCAGCCTCGGCGTCAAAAAAAATCAGCTCCTTTGTGTACAGGTGATAGGTTCCGCGAAAGCGTTTCCCCATACCCACCGGCCAGGTCATGGGCGCAGTCTGCATCTTGAGGTTCTTTTCAATGTCATCCAACAGGTCAAACGGGTCCTGTCCCTCACGGTCCAGCTTGTTCATAAACGTCATGATCGGCGTATGGCGCAGCCGGCAGACCTCCAGAAGTTTTCGTGTCTGACTCTCAACTCCCTTGACCGAATCGATCACCATCAGCACCGAGTCAACGGCGGTCAAGACCCGATAGGTATCTTCGGAGAAGTCGTTGTGCCCGGGGGTGTCCAGCAGGTTTATCTCGCATCCGTCGTAGCTGAATTTCATAACCGAAGAGGTAACCGATATGCCGCGCTGTTTCTCCAGTTCCATCCAGTCAGAGGTGGCATGACGTGCTGATTTACGGGCCCGAACTTCTCCGGCTTGCTGGATAGCGCCACCAAACAGTAAAAGCTTTTCGGTGATGGTTGTCTTACCGGCATCAGGGTGGCTGATGATGGCAAAGGTACGCCTTTTCTCAACTTCCTGCTGGTTATGCTTGTCCACGATGACGACTCCTTTATGCAATCGAAAGGCGGGTGGATACCCGCCTTGGTTTGAAATATATTCGTTGAATAATGATGGCTAGGCTCTGAAAACCAGCCGGTCGAGACACCACCGGCCACCACCGGCAATCATCAGGTAGAGTGCTATCCCCAACAGAGCGAAATCGTATTCGAAACCGTGGCCACGCCCAGGCGAACAGTAATTGTTCAGAAAGAATCCATTTGCCCAATGGATTTTGTAGATGGCTACCAACATGACTGCCGAGATGCCGGCAGCTGAAAGGCGTGTCAAAAAACCGGTCAGGACACCGAATCCTCCGCCAAATTCCGCAATGATTGCCAACAGGGTAAAAATGGCGGGGATCCCCAGGTCCTTTTCAAAACTTGCAAAGGTCGCAGTCAGGCCTTTACCGCCAAACAGACCCAGCAACTTTTGGGAACCGTGAGCCATAAAGATCAGCCCCAGGGGGATTCGCAGCATGAGCGGGGCAATCAGATCGGTTGAGTCAAAACTACCTTTAGCCATAGATTACCTCCGGTGACTCAATATGCAGCAGCCTGTTCTTGCCGCTACGTTTGACTTCATACATGAGCATATCCGCCTTTTTGATAACCTCATCCACAGTCGGGGGCGATTTGGGATAGGTTATGGCGCCGATACTGAAGCTAACCGGCCAGTTCTTGGCGGACATCACCAGATCCAGTTGGTGTTGAAGTTTTTTCAGGAATGTTGCGGCCGCATCAGCTGGTGTTTCTGGCAAGAGGAGGACAAACTCGTCTCCTCCAAAGCGGGACAAAATGTCGGTGTTTCTGATAGCTGCACTAATGGTCTTAGTGACCGTTATCAGGAGCCTATCGCCGGTAGTATGACCAAGATGGTCATTGATTTCCTTGAAATTGTCGAGGTCGATGTAGGCTATGGTTATGGCGTGCTCATAGCGGTGCGATCTGTTAAGCTCATACTCGGCAATATCAAAGAAAGCGCGACGATTGAGTGCCCCGGTCAGTGCATCGGTATTTGCCCTGGTCTTTTCGGAGTCAAGATTTTTGTGCAGGGCCGAGAAGAGCAGGCTCATGATCACCAGGAACAGAAACTCGATAAACAAATTCCAGTAGTGGAGCGCGGCGTTAGTGAGCGTGAAGGAATTAACGGCCTCGTCGGCTGTGAAGCGGGTAAACAATGAGAGGATGCAGAAAAATAGCCCGCCGCGCGAAGATACAAACCAGGATACAAGTGAAACCGGAATCAGATAGAAAACGATCATCGAATAATCACCCGTCAGATAGTCGATCCATCCGAGCAGGGCAAGCATAAGCAGGCATATGGATATGATGGTAACGGGGCTTCGCGAGGAAAAGAGATTGACTGTTTTATTGTGGATGCGAATGACCATGTGGAATTCCTGCGGGCAGGCCGGCGCAACGAGTGGCCGTTATCGGCTGAAATTGGCGGGCGATGCGGGATTCGAACCCGCGACCCCAGGCTTCGGAGGCCTGTACTCTATCCAACTGAGCTAACCGCCCGCACAGAACGGTCGTGCATGGCTGCTGCAACGAATGAATATGATTACACCAATTGCGGTGCCAACTCAAGTCAAAAATCTGTTATTCTGGCAGTTGCTCTGTTAAGATGGGCACGTCAGAGAGGGCGTTCCTATGTGCAGATGGTATGTACTCGAAATTTCGTTGGAGATAATATGAGACCCGCAGGAATCCGTGTCATAGGCCTGACAGGCGGAATCGCCAGTGGTAAAACCAGTGTCGCCCGCTTAATTGAAGATCGGGGAGCCGTGGTGATCGATGCAGATCAGCTTGCGCGTTGTGCGGTTCAGCCGGGCAGCCGAGGATTTGAACGTGTGGTTGCCGCATTCGGTGGTGATATCCTGACACCCGATGGGCAGCTTGATCGCAAGCGTCTGGGAGCGCTTGTCTTTTCTGATATGGGCAAACGCATCCGCTTGGAAGAAATTATTCACCCTGAAATCAAACAGATGGCTGAGGACCGGATCGGGCAGGCCGCCAAGAATGGCGACAAGCTGGTGTTCTATGTAGCACCACTTTTGATTGAGGCCGGTATTACGGATCGTGTGGATGAGGTTTGGGTTGTGACGGTCCAGCCGGAGGTGCAGATAGAGCGTTTGATGCGTCGTGACGGTATTGCTCGTGATGAGGCTCTGCGGATAATCGCCAGCCAGATGCCGTTGGCCGAGAAGGAAACCTATGGCAAGATCGTGATTGACAATAGTGGCACACCACAGGAAACAGCCAGTTTGTTGGCTGAAATATGGGCACATGAAATAGAGGGCGGTCATGAGTGAAATAACCAATATTCCGCAGATGAATGAGATGCTGGCCCCGCAGCCAGATATCCTCATGGAGTGTTTTGCAGCAGTCCCACGGGGTGCGGAAGAGATTGCTGCTGCTGAACTGGAGTCATTGGGTGTCCAGAGTGTGCATGTTGGCAGGGGCGGGGTGGCATTCGTTGCCGGCCGGGCCGGTTTGTACCGTGCTAATCTATGGCTCCGTACCGCCAGCAGGGTTCTGGTCCAATTGACGGTATTCCCCTGTGCGACCCCAGCGGAACTTTATGCCGGGGTTCATGCTATTGATTGGGTGAAGTATGTCACCCCTGACATGACCCTGGCTGTGGATTGCAGCCTGCGCGATTCGACCCTGACCCACTCCGGTTTTGTTGCTCTCAAAACCAAGGATGCCATCGTGGACCGCATCCGCGAGGCCTGCGGCAACCGCCCGAATGTCGATACCGCTGCCCCGGATGTCCGCGTTAATGTTCATCTGCGCAAAAATGTCTGCACTGTCAGTCTCGACAGTTCCGGGGACCCTTTGGACCGTCGCGGTTACCGGCTGGAGCGTAACGAGGCGCCGTTGCGAGAAACACTGGCTGCAGCTGTGGTGGCTCTGACTGGATGGGACGGTGCCACACCCCTGGCTGACCCCATGTGTGGCTCTGGAACCGTTCCGATCGAAGCAGCTCTGGTTGCTGGGAGGGTGGCACCGGGGCTGCAGCGTTCATTCGGGTTTCAGCGCTGGCTGGATTACGATGACCGGTTGTGGCAGCAACTGCTTGCAGAGGCTGGCGGTCGTATTCAGAAGCTCCCGACAGGTCTGATCACCGGCTACGACTTTGACAGCCGGGCACTTAAACTGGCTTCGCGGAATGCAGCCAAGGCCGGTTTCGAGGGTCAGATTCATTTTTTTCATGCAGCGTTGGAAACGTTTCAGCCAGAGGGTGAGGCGGGTGTGGTGATCATCAATCCCCCCTATGGCAAGCGTCTGGGAGAGGAAGAAGATCTGAAGGAATTGTACTGCCAGATTGGCGATATCATGAAAAAAAGATGCCGGGGGTGGACGGGATATGTTCTGACCGGCAATCTGGAACTGGCCAAGTATATCGGTCTGAAGGCCTCACGGCGGTTTGTGCTCTTTAACGGTGCGATCGAATGTCGTTTGCTGAAATACGAGTTGTATTAAGCTCTAAGCAGAAAATTACTGATTGACAAACTTGTGACAGAGTAGACAGCGGTTTTTGGGTGGATGGTTGGGGGGGAACTTGATCCCATTCTCGTTGTGGCAGGTTTCACACCCCTTCTCTGCTTCCTTTTTGTCGTGGGTCTTGGCGTAGGTTTCGTAGAAGGGCCTATGCTTATCGTCGAGGGGAACTCTTTTAGTTTTTTCTTTGCCGGATATGCCAATGAATATTGCCAGTACGGCAACAATTAAACCTATGAACAGCCAGTCACGTTTATCTATTTTCATGGCAGATCTCTTTCTGAATTCAGGATTTTATCATTGAGAAGTAAATGATGACACCACCGATCACAACTCCGAAGCCAATGAATGGGCCTATCGACGACAGACTCAGTTCCTGCCCTGGCGGGGGCATGGCATAACGCATGAACACGATCATGGCGATCAGGAAAAACAACGTCAACAAGACTGGGGTGGACCTTTTAATTATTCCGTAGAATAGCACGGAAACGATAGTGATCAGTACAGCCGGATGGGTAAAAATCTGGTGAAGACTGAGATTTTGGAAGGTCGTCATCAGGTTGGACGTTTCAAATGGCCGCAGAGTCTCGGTTGTTTTCTCAATAAGCTGCTGTTTATCCATCAACGGACTCCAATTATGATAGGATAGCAAAGTTTGAATATTAGATCATATCGCAATGATCATCAAGGAAAATGAAGGGGCCGTAAATGCTACGACCCCCGGCATGGTATTAACTCAAAAAATCCATGACCTTGTCCAGAAAACCCTTTTTCAAGGGATGGATGTCCTCACCGCTGATTCGGGCGAATTCTTCCAGCAGATCCTTCTGTTTTTTGTTGAGATTGGATGGCGTTTCCACGCGGATAACAACCATCTGGTCACCTCGGCCGTAGCCTTGCAGAGAGGGGATGCCCTTGCCCTTGAGCCGGTAGACCTTCCCGGACTGGGTGCCTTCAGGAATCTTCATGGCAACCTTGCCATCCAGGGTTGGAACCTCCATCTCGCAGCCGAGTGAAGCCTGAATGAAGCTGATCGGAATCTCGCAGATGACATTGGTGTCTTCACGCTGGAAAATCGGGTGTTCCCGGACGCTGATTGCGATGTAGAGGTCGCCGTTGGGACCGCCCTTGCCTTGACCGCCTTCGCCGGTCATCTTCAAGCGTGAGCCGGTTTCGACCCCGCCCGGAACCTTGACAGAAAGAGTTTTGTTGTCCTTGGTACTGCCTTTTCCACGGCAATCAGGACAGGGATCATCTACCACTTTACCTTCGCCATTGCACTGGCCACAGGTTTTGCTGACGCTGAAAAACCCCTGTTGATAGCGGACCTGGCCTGCTCCGCGACAAGTGGGGCAGACCTTGGGGTCTGTTCCCGGTTTTGAACCGGAGCCGTTGCAGGTCCCGCACCGTTTGGCGAAGGGAACTTCAATTTTCTTTTCAACACCAAAGGCGGCTTCCTCGAAACTGATCTCGAGATTGTACAGCAGGTCATCGCCACGCCGGCCTTGGCTGCGACCGCGTGTACTGCCGCCACCGCCGAATATATCCCCGAATATATCCCCAAAAATGTCTCCAAAGGGGGTGCCTCCACCGAAACCTCCAAAACCTCCTCCGAAGCCGCCCGCACCGGAAACGCCGGCGTGACCGAACTGGTCATATTGGGCACGCTTCTGTGGATCGGAAAGTATTTCGTAGGCCTCGGTGACCTCTTTAAACGTATCCTCTGCGGCCTTGTCCCCCGGGTTCTTATCCGGGTGATACTGAACCGCCTGCTTGCGGAAGGCTTTCTTTATCTCCGCCTCAGATGCGTTGCGATGTACATCCAGTACTTCGTAATAATCTCGTTTTTCGCCGTTAGCCACAATAATTCCCCTGAATACGGCAAAAGGCAAAGGGAAAACCCTTCGCCTTCAGCCGTTTGTTGTGCGTCAGCCAGATATATTTACTTCTTCTCGTCCTTGACCTCTTCAAAGTCAGCATCCACAACCTTTTCGTCCTTGTGGGCATCATTTTTGGGCTGGTCGCCGGCAGCACCTTCCGTATGCTCAGTGGGTTGCTCCTTGGCATACATGGCTTCCGCCAGCTTGTGGGCCGACTGGGCCAGGTCGTCGGTAGCCTTTTTAATGGCTTCGGCGTCTTCGCCTTCCATGACCTTCTTCAATTCAGAGATTTTATTCTCGATGTTTCCCTTTTCCACTGCCTCGATCTTGTCGCCGAACTCCTTGAGGGATTTTTCGGTGCTGTAGACCATACTGTCAGCGTGGTTGCGGGCTTCAATCGTCTCACGTTTCTTTTTGTCCTCATCGGCGTGTGCCTCGGCATCACGCACCATCTTGTCAATCTCTTCCTTGGAAAGCCCCGAAGAAGCGGTGATGCGGATGGATTGCTCTTTGCCGGTGCCAAGATCCTTGGCGGAAACGTGTACGATGCCATTGGCGTCGATGTCGAAGGTGACCTCAATCTGGGGTACGCCGCGCGGTGCTGGTGGAATACCGGCTAGTTCAAAATTGCCGAGGGTTTTGTTGCTGGAGGCCATCTCACGTTCACCCTGCAGGACGTGGATCGAAACGGCCGGCTGGTTGTCTGCGGCCGTGGAGAAGGTCTGGCTCTTGCGGCAGGGGATGGTGGTGTTCTTTTCGATCAGCTTGGTCATGACGCTACCCAGCGTTTCTATACCCAGAGACAGTGGCGTCACGTCCAGCAGCAGCACATCCTTGACATCACCCCGGAGTACACCGCCCTGAATACCGGCGCCGATCGCGACGACCTCATCCGGGTTGACCCCTTTGTTGGCGGCCTTACCGAAGATGTCTTCGACTTTCTTCTGCACTGACGGCATACGGGTCATGCCGCCGACCAGAATGACCTCGTCGATCTCGCTGGCCGACAGACCTGCGTCCTTGAGGGCCATGCGGCAGGGGCCTTCCAGTTTTGCCAGCAGAGGGGCGCAAA
>JAJXWO010000033.1 GCA_021781535.1 Deltaproteobacteria bacterium
TGAATAATTTTCGGGATGTGCTGATGGTCTCTTTTCAGAGCCCCAGATCCATCTGTTTCCATGTGAACTCTGGCTTTGTCTGCTTGCGATTAAATGGGTAATAGCGGGGGCATTTGGCGACAACGGCATTTCCCGCCTGTTTGCAGGTGCGGCGACAGGAAGTGCAGAGCTTGTTTGCGGTTGGTTTGTGTGCGTTTTTTTGTGTCATGGCGGTCAATCCGTGCTGGGGCGGTCCAAACACCGCCCCAGCAAAAATGATTATTCAATAAACCTGATCCAGCCAAACTCGTCCTTCAGTCGTCCTGTTTGGATGCCGGTTAGTGTGTCATACAGTTTCTGGGTGATAGTGCCGACTTTTCCACCGGTCAGTTGCAGGCACTCGTCCTTGTAACAGAGCTTTCCGACCGGGGTTATGACCGCTGCAGTACCGCTGCCGAAGGCTTCGGTGACTTTGCCGGAACGAATATCGGCCAACAGGTCATGGACATCGATCTTGCGCTCTTCGACCGTACAGCCAAGGGTGGGGGCCAGCTTCAATACTGAATCACGGGTTACCCCCGACAGGATCGACCCGTCAAGTGGCGCGGTAACAATATGAGTGCCGTAGGCAAAAAACATATTCATTGCGCCGACTTCCTCAATGTAACGCCGTTCCCGGCCGTCAAGCCAGAGCACCTGGTCATATCCCTTGTTCTTGGCTTCCAATCCCGCTTTCAGAGAGCTTGCATAGTTGCCGCCAGTCTTGGCTTCGCCGGTTCCCCCGGGCACGGCACGCACATAATGATCTTCCACCAGGATGTTTACCGGATTGAACCCGGCTGCGTAATAGGCTCCAACGGGAGAGAGGATGACATAGAAATAATAATGATTCGAGGGTTTGACTCCCAGAACCGGTTCGACAGCAATTAAAGTCGGCCGGATATAGAGCGAGGTGCCCTCAGCAGTCGGAATCCAGTCTCGCTCAAGAGAAACCAGTTGTTCGATCCCCTTGAGGAACAGCTCCTCCGGGATAGGAGGGAGGCAGAGCCGGTCACCGGATTGATTGAAGCGCCGGGCATTCATCTCGGGGCGGAACAGGGCAATCCGCCCATCAGCCCACTTATAGGCTTTAAGCCCTTCAAAAATTTCCTGGGCATAATGAAAAACGAGGCAGGCAGGGTCGAGTACAAAAGGAGCATACGGCTCGATTCGGGCATCACACCATCCCTGATCTGTTTTCCATTCTACAACCAGCATACGGTCGGTGAAGTATTTGCCAAAACCAAGCTGAGACTGGTCGGGAATCTTTGTCTTCATTTTCTCGGCCGGTAAGGGAACAATTTTAATGTCCATTACTATTACCTCCTTTTTATCCAATAATAAAATACATTCGGACAACGGTTTTTATCATAAAACAGCAGGGTGCGGCAAGGTGAAAATCCTGAACTGATGAAACCGGAGTGCATGCATAAATAGCAAAAATATTCCCTGTATATAGCTGCAGAAAATCAGTCTCAACTTACTAATTGACAAAGTCTTGCCAATCTGTTTTATTGCGACCCTGTATATCGTAACTATTTAAAATAACTGAATAACTTTAGTTTTGCTAAATAAATTTATCAAGGAGAACATCTACATGGAAAAATACCGGTTTCGTAAAGTCATGGCGGCAAACCGAGGTGAGATTGCTATCCGTATCTTTCGTGCCTGCACTGAGCTGGGCATCAGCACGGTAGCGCTTTATTCTGAAGAGGACAAACTCTCCCTGCATCGTTACAAGGCTGATGAAGCGTATCTGATCGGCAAAGGGAAGTCACCGATTGATGCCTATCTCGGTATTGACGAGATTATTGCGTTGGCGCTCAAGGCAGATGTTGATGCTATCCATCCCGGATATGGTTTTCTGGCAGAGAATGCCGAATTTGCAGAGGAATGCAGGGTTAACGGCATAACGTTCATCGGCCCCACGGCTGAGATGATGCGCTCATTGGGAGATAAGGTTTCTGGCCGGAAAGCTGCAATTGCCGCCGGTGTCAACGTGGTTCCCGGGACTGAAAATCCTGTTGAGAAGGAAGAAGACGCCCTGATCTTCGCCAAGGAGCATGGTTACCCCATCATTATCAAGGCATCGGCAGGCGGAGGCGGCCGTGGCATGCGTGTGGCCAACAACAAAAAAGAACTGCTTGAGGGACTTGTTGCGGCCGGGAGCGAGGCAAAGGCATCTTTCGGTAATGCCGAGGTCTTTCTGGAGCGCTACCTGGCGCACCCGAAACATATAGAAGTCCAGGTGTTGGGCGACAACTATGGCAATCTGGTCCACTTTTTCGACAGGGACTGTTCCGTGCAGCGGCGTCATCAGAAGGTGGTCGAATTTGCGCCGTCGTTGTCACTGACACAGACCCAGCGGGAGGAACTCTGTACGGCCGCGCTTAAAATAGCCGGGCATGTTAAGTACCGCAATGCCGGGACTATTGAATTTCTTGTGGACAGCGAAGGTAAGCACTACTTTATCGAGATGAATCCCCGCATTCAGGTGGAGCATACCGTGACCGAAATGATCACCGGTCGCAATCTTGTACAAAATCAGATTCTGGTTGCCTGTGGGCACAAACTTTCTGATCCCGAGATCAATATCCCTTCGCAAAGCGCAATTGATATGCGGGGTTATGCCATTCAGTGCCGTATAACCACGGAAGACCCGGCCAATAATTTTTCCCCTGATTTTGGGACCCTGACTACGTACCGTTCGGCCGCTGGCTGCGGCATTCGTCTTGATGCCGGCAACGCCTTTACCGGCGCCAAAATTACTCCCCATTACGATTCACTGCTGGTCAAGGTCAGTGCATGGGGGCTCGCCTTTACAGATGCAGCCAATATTATGAATCGTGCCCTGCAGGAGTTCCGTGTTCGCGGGGTCAAAACCAATATCGGATTTCTCGAAAATGTCGTCACTCATCCGGTCTTCCTCCGTGGGCAGTGCGATACATCTTTTATCGAAAAACATCCGGAACTGCTTCACTTCCGTGAAAAGCAGGATCGCGCCAGTAAAGTGCTCAACTTCCTCGGTGAGGTAATAGTCAACGGTTCGCCCGGTGTGGTAAAGCCACTTAAGTCGGCGGAACTGATCGAAGCCCGTGCCCCGTATGTCGATACCAGCAGGCCGCGCCCATCCGGCAGCAAGGATCTTTTCATGCAGATGGGTGCCGAAGGGCTTTCCAAATGGATTTTGGAGCAGAAAAAACTCTTGATCACCGACACGACCATGCGTGATGCCCACCAGTCCAACTTGGCAACCCGTGTGCGCAGCTATGATCTTATCAAGATTGCCGAACCGACCTCTTACCTGGGGGCGGACTTGTTCTCTCTGGAGTGCTGGGGGGGAGCAACATTTGACGTCTCAATGCGCTTTTTGAAAGAAGACCCGTGGCAGCGCCTGCACAAACTGTCGGAGTTGATACCCAATATACTGTTTCAGATGCTGCTGCGCGGTTCAAACGCGGTCGGATATACCAATTATCCTGATAATGTTGTGCAGAAGTTTGTTGAGGAGGCAGCTGATTCTGGTGTCGATATCTTCCGGATTTTCGATTCGCTCAACTGGACCACCGGCATGCGGGTTGCGATGGATGCCGTGCGCAAATCGGGGAAAATATGTGAAGCGTCAATCTGTTATACCGGTGATATCACCGATCCAAGACGGGACAAATACCCGCTTGAGTACTATGTCGCCATGGCAAAAGAGTTGGAGAAAATGGGTGCACATATTCTGGCAATTAAAGACATGGCCGGTCTGCTCAAGCCGCTGGCAGCATATAAACTCGTCAAAGCGCTTAAAGAGAATATTGGTATTCCAATCCATCTCCATACCCATGATACCTCGTCAAACGGCAGTGCCATGCTGCTTAAAGCCAGTGAAGCTGGTGTGGATATTGTGGATGCCGCTCTGTCCTCCCTCTCCGGTTTGACTGCCCAGCCAAACCTGAATGCGCTGGTTGCGACTCTCGAAGGAAGTGAACGTGACCCGCTGGTCAATGCCCCGGGTTTGCAAAAACTGGCCAATTATTGGGAAACCGTCCGCGATTACTATTCCCCCTTTGAATCCGGTCTGAAAAGCGGCACGGCAGAGGTGTATCACCACGAAATTCCGGGCGGGCAGTATTCAAACTACAAACCGCAGGTAGCCGGTCTGGGGTTGATTGAACGCTGGGATGACTGCAAGGAGATGTACCACAAAGTCAACATGATGTTCGGAGATATCGTCAAGGTTACGCCGTCTTCAAAGGTTGTCGGTGATATGGCCATGTTTCTGGTCAAGAACAATCTGGAGCCGGAGGATGTTTTCACTACCAGCGAGGATCTGTCCTTTCCTGAATCGGTTGTCGGCATGTTCAAGGGAATGCTTGGCCAGCCATACCAGGGGTGGCCGAAGGAACTGCAGAAAATTATTCTGAAAGGTGAGCAGCCGATTACCTGCCGCCCCGGTGAGCTCCTTGAGCCGGTTGATTTTGTGGAGGAAAAGCTCAAGCTTGAGGAATCGTTGGGACATCGCATTGACGATCGGGCGCTGGTTTCTGCAATCCTCTATCCGAATGTCTATCCCGAATTTGACCGGCATCGTGTGGAATTCTCCGACACTTCGGTTATTCCTACCCCGATTTTTTTCTACGGTCTTGAGCCAGGACAGGAAACCTCATTGGATATCGAACCCGGCAAGACCCTGATCATCAAGCTTAATGCCGTTGGAAAAGTGCAGAATGACGGGACCCGTACCGTGTATTTCGAGCTGAATGGCAACAACCGGTCAGTCGTTATTCGTGACCAGTCGGTACAAAGTGACGAAGCGGTTCGGGTTAAGGCTGATAAGGGGAATTCCTGTCACATCGCGGCACCGATGCCGGGCAAAGTGTTGAAGGTGAACGTCAAAGCGGGTGAGGCGATCAAGGCCGGTGATGTGCTTATGGTCACCGAAGCTATGAAGATGGAGACCAATATCAAGGCTAAAGCTGATGGTGCAGTGGTGGATGTGAAGTTTAAAGAAGGGGATAAAGTTGAGAAAGAAGATTTGGTGATAATTGTGGCAGAATAAACACCGTTTGGTACAGTTTGCGCTCACGCCCCGTTTCCGAAAGGATGCGGGGCGTTTTACGTGGCGACCGTCATTACATTTCCGCAAACATTTCCAGCTTGCGTTCACCCGGCATCGATATTACGCTATAGCAACGAGACATATCACCATGTGGAGGCATTATGGATAAACATACGTGGAGTCCTGCTGAACTGTTGCAGTTGTCTGGCGGCTATTGGGGTACCTGTGCCCTGCATGCCGGGGTTAAGCTCGATCTGTTCAGTTATGCGGGGAAAGTCTCCGAACTTGCACAGGCCACTGCCAGTGATGTCCGCGGCTTGGAAATGCTGCTGATCGCCCTGACGGCACTCGGGCTGATGGAAAAAAATGGTGACCGATATTCGGCTACCGCCAGTGCCGCTACTTACCTGTCCCGAACCTCTCCCCATTACCTGGGGCATATTATCATGCACCATCATCATCTCATGGATGGCTGGGCCCATCTTGACGAATCAGTTCGGAGCGGAGCACCGCTTCGTGAACGGGTCTCACACGACCATGACGAAACCGCGCGGGAAAGTTTTGAAATGGGGATGTTCAATCTGGCCATGCTGATTGCTCCGCGTATTGTCTCCCACGTCGATCTAAGGGGAAGGCGGCGTTTGATCGATCTGGGGGGCGGCCCTGGCACCTATGCGATTCATTTCTGTCAAGCTAATCCGCAGCTTACGGCTACGGTCTACGATCTTCCGACGACTCGCCCTTTTGCGGAAAAAACAATAGCATCATTTGGCCTCAGCGACCGGGTTTCGTTTTACGCCGGCGATTTTATCAACGACGCTGTTCCGGGCGGATTCGACGTGGCTTGGTTGTCGCATATCTTGCACAGCGAGGGACCCGAGGGGTGTGCCGTTACACTGCGGCGCGCCGTGGCTGCTTTGGAACCGGGCGGGATGCTCATGGTACAGGAATTCATTCTCGACAATAACATGGAGGGTCCATTACACCCGGCGCTGTTTTCGCTGAACATGTTGCTGGGTACCCCGCAGGGGCGCGCCTATTCACAACTGCAGCTGGAGGAAATGATGACCGCTGCCGGAATCGGCTCGATCAGGCGACTGGAGTTGGCTCTGCCCAACGGGGCAGGGGTGTTGGCAGGAATTGTGACACATCGGCTCTGAATTCATTCTATTTACGCAAGCCCGGCAGATTTTACTTCAACCCACTCAATCCAGCTTCCACTGCAGGTACATTTCCTCAACCTTGTCCCTGGCCCATGGCGTTCGACGAAGAAATTTCAAGCTGGACGAAATACTCGGATCATGAGTAAAACAGCGGATATCGATGCTCTTTCCCATCTCCTCCCAGCCATACTGCTGCACCAGTTGCGAAAGGATCTCTTTCAATGTTATGCCGTGTAGAGGGTCATTACCGTTTTGGCATGTCATCTGATCTTCTTCTCCTTCACATCTTGTGGCCAACGGCGTGTCATTTATAGCTTTTGGGTATGGTAAAGGTCGCGTTAGTAGATCGTGGTACTAAACGATCAACGAGTGATACAGGCGAATGTATTTCGCCGCTTCAATTTCCGGTGAAAAGGAACTGCGTATAAATTCTTCAGCGCGGCACCCCAAGAGAGTTCGCAGTTCAGCGTCTTCTGCCAGCCTGATAACATTTCGGGAAAATGAGTCTGAATCCCGGTACAGTAAACCGGTGTCGCCATGGCGGATAAGGGACCGGTTCCCGGGGATATTGGCTGCCAACACCGGGCGTCCCAAGGCCATGGCCTCAAGAAGGGTATTGGGCATCGATTCGAACCGCGAACAGTTAAGCACCACATCGGCACGAGCATAGAGGGCACCCATACGCTCCAGAGGTACCTCGCCGAGCCACATGGCGTGAGGGGCGTTACAGAGCATGCTGCGAATAGTAGCAGCGTAATCCTGATCGATGATGCCGCCCGCAATGACCAGTCGGATTGCAGGTATGCGGTCCACCAGTGGTGCCAGTGCCTTGAGGGGAAATTCAATTCGTTTGACTGCCCTGAGGGCCGCAGGCAACAACAGGACAAAGTCATCTTCAGCTAATCCCATTCTGCCTGCTGCGGAGACAGGCAACAGTTCGGCACCTTGGGAAATGACAACGACCCGATCCGCACTCTGCGGAAAATAGTGAGTAAGTTCAGCCGCCTCGCAGTCATCGAAACAGACAACTGCCCGTGCTTCTCCTATGGCCCGAACCGTAACGGAATGGGTCCTCAACTGCGCTTCATGCAAATCGCTGCCGGTGATGGTGATGACAAACGGTAGATTCTTTTTCGCTGCCAAATGTTGGGCAACTCCCCCGCAGAAACGGGCATGGAAGCCATGGATCAGTTGGGGGGCAAAGGAGGCAAGATGCGCTTCCATTTCCGCAAGTGAAAGGGCATCTGCGGGTAAAACGAGCAGCTCTATCCCTCTCTGGACAAGAAAACGGCTTATACGGTCGACGGTGGTAATATTGCCCCGTTGGGGACCACGTGAGTAAGGAGATATGAGGACAATACGCATTTGTCTAGTATGGATTAAAATACTGGCAGTAGGCAAGTGACATTTGCAGGACTGACGGAGGTTTTTTTGTGGACCATGGCCGTTAGATCACGTGCTGGCGATTACAACCATATTGGGCATGCATTCTTAAACACTGACAAAAACTATCAGGATTTTGATTGTCAGGCCTAAGCAGCTTTCCACAAAGAATGTGAATAATTCAGTCTATTGCTTTTGACTCGTCAGCGTGTCTGACGTATAATCCGCACACCGTCTGGCTGCCACTGTTGCCATCTGCCCTCAATGGATGCGTTCATGTATATTGCATTCAATTGCCCAGCTTCCTCATTACCGCTTCATAAGGAAAAATATGCAATTTTTTATTGACCCCTATTTTCCCGATACACTTGATGCCGTCGGAGATGCCGGTATGGCCGGCTTTGATGAAAAGAGGCCCCTGTATTTTTCCGGATGCAAAAATTTTCTGTCAAAGTATCGTGAAGAAATCAAACAACTTCATCACGGTGGTGCCACTGGAACTGAAGTAACTCACCTGCTCAGTGATATGATGGATGAATTACATAACAGACTTTTCCTTTCCATTGTGTACGATCTGGGTGGTGGGGATTCCATGCTGGAGCATGTCTCGCTTGTGGCGGTGGGAGGCTACGGTCGAGGTGAACTGAACCCCTTTTCCGATATTGATATCATGTTTTTACATGACGGTATCTTGCCAGCGGCGACTGTTGAGGATATTGCCCAGAAACTGCTCTATTTTCTGTGGGATATGCGGCTGGATGTCGGTTATTCAGTACGAAAAATTGCCGATTGTGTCGAAATGGCCGCGGCAGATGCTACCGTCAAGACGGCGTTGATGGATGCCCGCTTTCTTTCCGGTAGCCGGCCACTATTTGCCATACTCACCAAGGTAATTTTTAGCCAGATTTTGCCGAAATCGAGTGACTCGTTCATTAAGGAAAAGATCGCTGATATGAAGAGTCGTCGTGAAAAGTATGGTTCAACGGTCTATCTTCTGGAGCCAAACCTGAAAGAAGGTGAGGGAGGGCTCCGTGACTTGCAGACCGCTATCTGGGTGGCACGTGTCAAGTACAAGTTCCTTGATCTGCGTGAGTTGATTATCAAGGGTATCTTGGACGATGAAGAACTGGACGCCTATCACGCGGCCCTTGATTATCTCTGGCGAATTCGTAATGAGCTGCATTATTTCAACGGACGCAAAAATGACCAGTTGACCTTTGATGCCCAGGTACATTTGGCCGGTTTTCTGGGGTATCAGGGCAGCGGTCGTGTACTGGCGGTGGAAGATTTTATGAGGGACTACTACCGTCACGCCAACAAGGTCGAACATTTTACTTCCAGCCTTATTTCTCGCTGTATATGGCGAGATGAAGGGGCCTTGAAAATATTGGGTTATTTTGTGCGCCGGCCGGTCGGTGACGGGTGTTTTGTTCTTAAGGGAGAATTGATTGTCCCCGATGAGTCCATTGTTGAAAAAGATCCGGCCATCATGATGAAGATGTTCGAGTTGGCACAAAAGCACGGGGTTGATTTCAACGTTCGAGTTAAGGGGATTATCAGAAGAAATCTTGCCCTGATTAATGATAAATTCCGTCGGAGTCGCGAGGTAAATCAGTCATTCCTGAATATTCTGCGGTCTACCAAAGGCGTTGCTGCCACATTGCGCCTTATGCATCACCTGGAGTTTTTGAACCGCTATATCCCCGAACTCGAGCATATTTACTGCAAGGTTCAACACGACATGTATCATATTTACACGGTCGATATTCATACTCTCTTTGCTGTTGAACAGACGGAAAAGATGCTGAGTGGCGAACTTAAAGAGACTATGCCGCTTCCCTGTGCAATTGCTTCCCAAATAGGGAAACCGGAATTATTACTTCTGGCGGTGCTTTTTCATGATATCGGAAAGGGTTCAGGGGGAGGGCACGCAGAGAAAGGTGCCGCCATGATTCCGACAATTGCCCGCAGGATGGGACTTTCCCGGGAGGGCAGCGAACGGCTGGAATTTCTCGTGCGTCAGCATCTGCAGTTTGCCCATATTTCACAGCGGCGCGATCTGAATGATGAAAAGATGATAGCTCAGTTTGCACGTCAGATGGGGACAAGTGAAAATCTCAAAATGCTTTATCTGCTTACGGTTGCAGATGTCCGCGCAGTCGGGTCGGATGTCTGGACGACCTGGAAGGCCTCGCTTTTTCAGGAATTATATGAAAAGGCCTTCACTATTCTTGATCGTGGTGGATTCCAGCTAGAGGCCAGCAGTGAACGAGTCACTGCAATGATTAAAAAAGTTTCCGATTTGTTGGAAAACGACTATCCGGTAGCGCTGATACGTCAAGAACTGAAAGCGATGCCAGTGCGATTGCTTCTTTCCAGTCCAGCCCCGTTAATCGCAGAGCAAGTTCGCCTGTTGCTGGGGTTGGAGCAGTCTGATATCCAGACGCGCCTTACCCATCAAAAAGAGAGCGGCAATTCCGAATATACTATCTGCGCTTACGATATGCCGGCACTTTTTTCCCGGATTACCGGCGTCATGGCTGCTAACGGAATAAATATTCTGGGAGCGCAGATCAACACCAGCAAGAACGGCAAAGTGTTGGATATACTGCAAGTTAATTCTCCTCAGGGGAATCTGGTCACCGATGTGGTACGCTGGGACAAGATAGAGCAGGATATGCGCCAGGCGATCCACGGAGAGGTCCAGGTGTCAATGCTGGTTGCCAAGCGTAAACGTCCGACCTTGCTGACGGCACGCCCTGCACCACGATTTGCGACCAAGGTCGATATCGATAACGAGGTGTCCGAAGAGTACACCGTTATCGATATCCTGACTCACGACAAGGTCGGGCTGTTGTATCTGATTACCAGCACACTGGCTGAAATGGGACTGTATATCGGTGTCTCAAAGATTTCCACAAAAGTTGATCAGGTGGCCGACGTATTCTACGTACGCGATATTTTTGGCCAAAAAATCATTGATCCCGATAAACTTGGAGAGATCTGCAGCAAGCTGATGAATGCGATTGACCAGTGGGTGTAAAAGTTACTTTTTGAATTTGAGTTCTGAAGAGTAACGTTTTGAAAGAGTTTATAAAAATTATGTCACAGTCCGGGAAAACAGCACTTGACTTGGCGTACCTGTCATTAAAACATGTTGACATGCATGATTCTGAATGTTATTTTGTGCATATACACAATATTAAAGGGGAGGTTTACAATGAAAGTATGTTTTCCTGTTTTGGAGAATCAAGGATTGGAGAGTCAGGTTTATGGTCATTTCGGCTCAGCGCCGGAGTTTATCGTTGTTGATATGAACACAAGCGAGCTTGTGTCAATCAACAACAGCGACCAGATTCATGAACATGGAGCCTGCAATCCGGTCGCAGGGCTTGGTGGCCATGAGGTGGATGCAATTGTGGTTGGCGGAATTGGTGGCGGGGCGTTACATAAGCTCAATAACGCAGGGATACGTGCATTTCAAGCCCAGGGAGGGACTGTTGCTGAAAATATTTCACTCTTTCGAGCAAATGGACTGCCGGAATATCTGCCGGGGCATACCTGCGGTGGCCATAGTCACAGCAACGGATGCTCGCACTAACCTATGCCGCGGCCACGTAAACCGAGAAATTGCCTCTGCCCGCATCGAGTCGGATGTACAACGCTCTTTAAGCCAGCGGGAACGCCACTCAAGGATTTGGAAATAATTCAGCTTGCGCATGATGAGCTGGAAGCGCTTCATTTGTGCGATGGCGAGGGAAAGACACAAGAGGAGGCAGGGGTGTGTATGGGCGTTTCACGAGGAACAGTTCAACGCTCTCTGGCCGATGCCCGTCGCAAGGTGGCCACTGCTCTTGTTGGTCATAAGGCGCTGGCAATTTCCGGTGTCATGAACGACGAAGGTGAATACAATAATTCGGAAGAAGTGTAGCAATGTAAGACGAACTACGGCCACAAATGTACGGACGTCGCTAATGAAGCAAAAGCGTCAGTCCATACATTCGTGGCCGGGTTGTATGGAAATGGTACGAAAGGACCCGCACAATGAGTAACTATTATACGGCAAAAGTAATTGACCATTTTAATAACCCACGCAATATCGGTTCTATTGAGGATGCCAATGTTGTTGTCCAGGCGGGCGACCCTGGCTGCGGAGATGCTCTTGTCTTTTTTATTAAGATTGAGAATGATATTATTCACGACATCAAGTTTCTTATTAAAGGGTGCGGTGCAGCAATAGCGACATCTTCGATTGCGACTGAACTGGTTATGGGTAGGACTCTTGAGGAAGTCCTGAGTATTGACGACAACAAAATAGCTGCAGCACTGGATGGTCTCCCGGAAGAGAAGATGCATTGCTCCAATATGGCTGCCTCTGCCTTGCATGCTGCTGTACAGCAGTACCGCGCAACTATTGCAGGCGAAACTCCGCCGGTAGGATAAGCATGCCGTGGTCGGCAGCGACTATTATCTTTCCTGTGCCATAAAAGGCGGCCCCATTGAACGACTACCTCGATCTTTTCATATCCTATCTTGCCGCAGAAAAAGGGCTCTCAGCCAACACCGGGAGTGCGTACAGCCACGATCTTGCCCGCTATCTGGATTTTCTTGAAAAAGCGGGACGGAATAACCTGTCAGATATTGGTCCGTCAGATATTGCCGCTTTTATGGTTTCCCTGCAGAAGCAGGAGATCGGTCCGCGTAGCCGAGCACGGTGCCTGTCTGCCATTCGCATGTTCCATAAATTTCTGATGATCGAAAATTACGCCGACAGCAATCCGGCCACAATAATAGAAGCCCCGCGCACGCTGCAGAAACTGCCGCAGTTTCTGGATTGCCGCGAAGTTGATGCTTTGTTTGGCGCCTGCCAGGGGGGGCGCGGCGAGGATCTGCGCGATCACGCCATGCTGGAGCTTCTTTATGCCACTGGCCTGAGGGTTTCAGAGCTGGTTAATCTCAAACTGCGCGAAATCAATCTTGATTCCGGCTATCTGATGACGGTGGGAAAGGGCAACAAGGAACGTCTGGTGCCGGTCGGTGAATCAGCCCGCATGCGGGTAGCAGCCTATCTCGACACGGTTCGGCTGAAACTTGACCCTCAACGGCAGAATCCATACTTGTTTCTCTCCCGCCTCGGTGGAGCTATGAGTCGCCAGGCTTTCTGGAATATCGTCAAGAAAAGGACACAGCTGGCGGTAATTCGAAAAAATATCTCACCACACACCCTGCGGCATTCTTTTGCCACTCATCTGCTGGAAAACGGTGCAGATCTGCGCAGTGTACAGATTATGCTGGGGCACGCAGACCTTTCCAGTACCCAAATCTATACTCATGTCACCCGCGAGCGCCTTAAACTCCTCCATCAGAAGATTCATCCCCGCGGATAAGGTGCTGATCGTTCCTCCCGTTGCTTCGCGTAGTTTTATTGACACTTCTGTGTAATCAGATTAAAATCCAAAAATTGTAGTAAATGGCTTAAATCCAACACATCCAGTGGCGCATGTCTTTATGTCCGAACAATACGGCAGTAAGAAGGAACAGTATACAGTGACATATTTGAGTCAGCTCGGTACGAATCTGCTTGATTCTCTTGTCAAGAGGTTTTCCAATCCCGAGACTGCCCGCCGCAACCGGTTTATTCTGCTCATCTCTACCGCTCTGTTACTGACATTTACCATTCTTCCCAATCAACATATTTCTGATCTTACTTATAAAGTAGGCGATATTGCCACATCCGATATTCGTGTAACGCAGGATCTACTGGTAGAAGACAAGGCATTGACGGAACAGCGCCGCAAAGATGCCGCTAAAAATGCTCCGGTTGTTTATAATTTGAACAATCAGGTGTCAAGTACCATTACTGACAAACTACAGCAGACCATTGCGGCTGTTAACACGGGCCGCAATGAAAGACCGGAGAAAAGCATTTCCCAGTGGCGTGCACAGTTGACGCCGTTGCTGGATACAGATCTGAGTGAGGCTGAAATTATGGCGCTTACACGGATCAAATCGGGTAAGAACTTTCTGGCAAGTGCAGCAGAATTGTTGAATGAGCTCTATCAACGAAAAATAGTTCTGGATGGAAAGGTCTTTCAGACTGATACCCGTCGCGGGCTTGAAATAACTGATAACAATGGTCATCCACTCGGGGGGGGGGACATCTCCTTTACTGTTACAGATATAGGTGAGGCTCGCCGGATTGTTAACTCCTGGCGTTTCAAGGGGGTGGGGTCCCCATCTGATAACGCCCGCATTTCGGCAGTTATTGCCAAAATACTGCTTCCCAACCTCTTCTATAACCGCGAGGCATCTGAAGTCCGTGCCCGCACTGCCATGGAGACGGTGCGGCCAGTGCTTTTTAAACTGCAGAAGGGGGAGATGGTTGTACGGGTCGGCGAACGCATAACTCCCGAAGAGTCCCACAAGCTTGAGGCAATCTTCGGCAACCAGCTCAGCGGTAGTATCCTTTTTACGGCGCTTGGAACCTTTGCGCTGATTCTGGTGCTGTTTTATTTTCCATACCGGTTCGCCTGCAAAAACATTCGAAAGTTCAATCCGACCAATAAAGATATCCTTATAATCTCTCTTTTGATCACTCTCAGCTTTATCTGCTTCAAGACTGCACTACTGATTACCCACAACATTGGTTCGGTGTTTCCCTCCATTGATGTGTCGAGCTACTACTACCTGTTCCCGTTTGCCGCAGGTGCGATGATAGTCCGGATTTTTATAAACTCCGAAGTTGCCCTGGTCTATTGTGCTATTCTGGCCCCGATGCTTGGAATCATGTTTGAGAATAACATGCAGATAGTAATCTACTCATTACTGGGGAGTATTGTCGGTGCTCATGGTGTTCGACATTGCACTCGCCGCGGTACGGTCTACGCTGCCGGATTTAAGATTTCTATCGTCAATCTGGCTTTGGCGCTATCATTCCAGACTTTAAACAATGCCATATTCACAACACAAACTCTGTACATAGCCCTTTTTGCCATTCTTAGCGGTTTTATCAGCGCAGGATTTGTATCGAGCTTTATTCCGCTTATTGAAACACTTTTTCAGTATACAACCGATATCAAGCTGCTTGAGCTTGCCAACCTCAACTCTCCGGTACTTCGGGAGCTGATGGTCAAGGCTCCCGGTACCTATCACCACAGCGTTATTGTTGGTAATCTGGGCGAAGTGGCTGCTGAGTCCATCGGTGCTAATCCCTTGCTGGCAAGGGTTGCAGCCTATTATCACGATATTGGCAAGGTCTCGAAGCCACTTTATTTTATCGAAAATCAGGCTGGTGAAGAAAATCGCCATGATAAACTTGCACCCAGTATGAGTGCTCTGATTCTGATTTCACATATCAAGGAAGGCGCTGAACTGGCCCGCGAAAACAGGTTGGGGCAGCCAATTATTGATATTCTCCGGCAGCACCACGGCACCGCTTTAATAAAGTTTTTTTACGAGCGGGCCAAAAGTCAGGCTACCGCCGTCGGGCAGACTGTTGAGGAAAAAGATTTCCGCTATCCCGGTCCGAAGCCGCAGACGCGCGAAGCCGGGATCGTTATGCTTGCAGACTGTGTCGAAGCAGCCTCGCGTACCCTCGTTAACCCGACGCCAGACCGCATTCAGGGATTAGTTCAGAAACTGATCAATAACGTTTTTGTCGATGGTCAACTGGATGAATGTGAATTGACCCTGAAAAATCTGCACGAAATTGCCAGGAGTTTTACCGCTATTCTGAACGGTATCTTTCATCATCGGGTTGATTACCCCGAACCTGCTTACAAAGGGGGAGACCGTTTTAAAAAGGCGGAAGTACGTGATCTCTCAAAAATGGAACATGGAGTAGAACCGCATGTTGATACTGTTGAACAATCGTCAGAGACGCCACCAATTCAAGGCTCAGCTCCTCAAAAAGGCCGCGGTGAGAATCTTAAGCGCCTTGGGATGTCCTGAAGGAACAGAGCTTTCTGTTTCAGTTGTGGGTGACCGCTCGATCCGGATTATTAATAGGGAGTATCTTGCCAAGGATCGTCCGACCAATGTAATTTCATTCTCACTGCAGGAAGGTGACTGCGGAGGAGTAAATCCTCATGCACTGGGTGATGTGATAATCTCGGCCGATACTGCAGCCCGTGAGGCGGAAGAGGGTGGAATGGAGTTCTTTGAGCGTCTGTCGTTTCTGTTGTTGCACGGGATACTGCATCTGTGCGGCTATGATCATGAGCGAAGCGGTGAGGCGGAAGCACAAAAAATGCAACAGAAGGAGCAGCAGCTATTCAGAATTCTGAAGAAGGAAGGGTTGTTAAACCCGAACGGTTTATAGAATCGGCCAACTGCGCAGTTGAGGGTATTCTGCACGCAGCTCGCACTGAAAAACATATGCGCATTCATTTTATTGCGACCATTGTTGTGCTGCTGGCGGTTTTATTTCTTAAAGTCACCCCTGTGGAGTTTGCCTTGCTTGCACTTTCAATCCTGTCAGTGCTGTGCGCCGAGATGTTTAATACTGCTGTGGAAGCAATTGTAGATCTTGTCTCTCCCGGTTACCATCCGCTGGCTAAAATTGCAAAAGATACGGCTGCCGGTGCTGTGTTAATTGCATCCTGCGGAGCCGCCATTATGGCGTATCTGATTCTGGCTAAATACGTTATGCCGCGTTATGGGGAGGTTCTTGCGATGTTTGGCACTGTGTCTGACATGGGTACGATCGTATCGGTCCTGATCGTAGTTATTGTTGTTATTATCCTAAAGAGCGCCACCAGCACCGGAACCCCTCTTCACGGCGGTATACCGAGCGGTCACGCTGCTGTTGCGTTCTCAATCGCCACCGCCGTGTCACTGAACACCCATGATCCCCTCATTTCGGTACTTTCACTACTGCTGGCAATCATGGTGAGTCACTCGCGTCTGTTGATGAAAATACACACAATGCGCGAAATTATTATAGGAGCATCCATTGGTTCCATTATTACGCTGCTGGTCCTTCAAATTTTCAAAATGTATGCATGATAAGCTGCTGTACCACTCCCTACTTTAAGCGGAACTTTTGCAATGCGCTCTGAAACAGCTCTGGCGTAAATCCTTTCATGACAGTTTCATCTTTGCCGGTGCCGATAACAAGTACCGGAACTCCGGTGCTGTTGTATTTAAGCGTCAGGTCATCCATTGCTTTCGAGTCAAGCTCGACATCTCTATTGATGAACGGGATATTGTTTTTGGCCAGGTATTCCTTGGCTTCACGACAATGTGGACACCATGCAACTGAAAACAGTACGATCTGAGGATATTGTTTCACTGCAGCTATTCCGGCAGGGTTCAAGGCCTCGTGGCGTGTTACTTCAGCGCCTGAAGACACACCGGCTATCAAGATTGCGGCCAAGGCGGCACATACTGTTCGTATCATTATAATATCTCCTTGTTGCTGATCAGAGGGTAGGCATTCTTTTAGATATACCGCACCTATTACGTGAAAATCAATTTATAAAATCGTCGGCTTTCATGTCAAATAGTCACGTCGAGTGGGAGTGTCATCAAGAGTGTGATACAATGTTCATTATAAGGAGGGGACTGCTTTCCCTTGTTTGACAAAAGCTTGTCCCGTAGTCCTCAACCCCTGAAAAGCCATCGTTTTGCCGAATTTAACGTCTTTATTTATACATTATGCAGGCGTATAATAATTTTATATAAGGTAAATGTTGCACACGAAGGGGGATGGAAATGAAAAAGACTGTGTGTATTGTCCTTACGGCCGTCGCAATGATTTTTATGAATTCCCTCCCCGGGGATGCATATCGTGGAGGGCACCGAGGTCATGTCGGCATAGGTGTCTCAATCGGCCCGGTATGGGGCCCGGGATGGTGGGATCCATACTATCCATCTTACCCGTATTATCCATATTATCCATATTACACTGCACCGCCTGTTGTTGTCCCGCAACAGCAGCCTGAGATTTATGTTGAACCGGCGCCGCAACAACAGGAACCTGTCTATTGGTATTACTGCCGGGATCCTGAAGGTTATTATCCATACATTAAACGCTGTCCGAAAGGGTGGATGCGAGTGGTCCCATCTTCCTCCCCTGAGGACCGGAAGGAGTGACGATCATGTTGATACGCATGCGAAGTTTATTGTCATTGGTGGCGTTACCGGCAATGCTGTCATTGGTTGGATGCGTGACTCTCCCGACAGGGCCGAGTGTAACGGTATTGCCAGCCCCGGGGAAGTCTTTTGAACAATTCCAGACTGAGGATATGATTTGCAGGCAGTGGGCTGGCCAACAGATCGGGATGACACGGGAAGATGCGGTTAACCAGAATGTAGCATCAGGGGCAGTCGTAGGAACGGTGGTTGGCGCAGGTATCGGTGCGGCCCTTGGCGCAGCTTCCGGACATCCGGGGGCGGGGGCTGCCATTGGCGCTGGCAGCGGGCTTCTTGTTGGAAGTGCTGCTGGTTCTGATTCCGGTCAGGTCTACGGATATGAGGCACAACGCCGGTACGACATTGCGTATGAACAGTGCATGTATGCAAAGGGAAACCAGATACCGGGTGTGGTGACACATCGTGTGTGGAGAACCGCTCCACAACAGCCTCCTCCTCCTCCGGATATGTACTCTGTACCGCCGGACTATGTACCTTCCTATCCGCCGCCACGGTAAGTGGCTGACTCCAGTGTTTTATCCTTGCAAAGGATAAAACACTGGAGTGTGAAGGCATCATGCCTTGAATCGCTCCATTTCTTCCTGAAGTACATCAATCTGTCGGGCAAGTTTAATCAGGACTTCATCCATTACCAAAGTTGATTTGACGTGCACATCAGTTGATTCTTCAAAATCCTTGAGTGCCTCACCAATTCTTTCGGCGTTGGTCGTCTGGAGTATGGACGCTTCGCAAATTCCAGCAACCATGGCATTTATCTCTTGATTGGCGTTAACAACCTGGGATGCTGAATTCTGATGGTCGTTGATGGAATGCATAACCTCCCGGGTAAGATTTCTCATGCGCTCAACCGCCGAGGTTATTAACTCGCTGCCGTCGCTCTGTTCCTGTGTGGCGCGAGCGATCTGTTCCACCATTTCGGCAACATTGTCCATTGCCTGCCTCATGATCTTACTCGCTTCCGCCTGATTGGCCGCCGTAGTGTTTATTTCCATCATCTGGCTGCTGGCGGCCTGAATGCCGTCTACAATTTTTAAGAGGGCTTCGCCGGATCGTTGCGATAGCACTGTTCCCTCGGAAATACGTTTTTCGGAAAGTGCAATTGCTTTTACCGCCCGCTCCGTATCTTCCCTGACCCCCAATATTATCTCAGAAATTTCTCTGGTGTTAATTCCGGTTCTCTTTGCCAGATTTTTGATTTCAACGGCGATCACTGAAAAGCTTTTGCCGCGTTCTCCGGCCTGTGCGGCGATTATTGATGCGTTGAGAGCCAGAAGATTGGTCTGTTCGGCCACTTCATCGATGACAGAGAGTATCGTGCCGATATTTGCCACTCTTTTTGACAGATTTTCAATGGCATCGAACGTAACTGCAGATGATGATCGTATTTCGTTGATGCCGGTAATGGTTGCGTCGACGGCCTTCCACCCTTCCTCGGCATCATTTCTGACCGTTTCAGCTATACGGGAAGTATCGGCGGCTTGGGATCCGATCTGTTTGATCGCGTAGTCCATTTCAATGACAAGCGATGCAGTCCTGGTGGTATCAGTTGCCAGAATGGCGGCATTTTCCTCGATCTGACGGACAGCCGACGCCATTTCAATGATTGATGAGCTGACCTCTTCAACCGAAAGTACAAGAAATTCCAGTTGCAGTGTCGTTGATTCAAGGCTTTGCGTCATGCTTTCCATTGAGGTAGTGTTGCTTGAAGAGAGGCTTGACATGGTGACAACGGAATCGGAGATGTCCGTGATGGAGCGGTTGATTTCCCGTATCGCTGTGGACGTTCGATTGAGGCCTTCGGATTGTATGGCCGCCGAAGAAACACCTTTTTCGGAGAGTTGTCTGATGGTTCCGGAGATGCTCCTGAGTTCATGCAGCGATAAATGCACCTTGGTTATCGCTCCGGCCAACCGCTCCATCATGGAGTTGAAATTTTCGGCCAGCAGAGACATCTCTGATTCTCCCATGAAACTCACCCGCTCAGTCAACTCCCCTTCGGCAGCCTTGTTCATTGCCCCGGCAATCTGCTTGATGCGAACTACCAGTTTACGGGTTATGAGTATCCAGCTGACCGCCACCATAAAAATAATGTTGAATGTGTACAGTGCCGCAAGAAACACACGATTGGGAATTTCCGGCCACAGGGTTGCGAATAGGCCAATCAGGGAAAGGATGATCCCGAGTACAAGGAGAGTTCGGATAAGGTTTGTCCCGGTTTTCAGCTTTTTCACGTAGCGTTCCTCCCACATATCGAAGTGTTCTGTAAGTGGTGATAATAGTGGCATCTTCAGGTGCATTGTTATTGTGCAATATTACCTATTTTGTAGTTGTAACCAAGTAAAAAATGGTTTTATACACAAAACAGTTTATCGGAAGTTCAGTAGAGGTTGATCATAAATTGACTGATTGGCACCTTCGTGCACACTATGACTGTAATATATGTTCATTCTGATGTACAATATGCTCATTCTTATATGTCGGGATATGGGTGCCAAAATAAGAGCTGATTGTTGTCGGATATAAAAACGCACGGAAGGGGATGTCTTTGAGCAATAAACAACACATCGTTTCAATATTGAAACTCGCGAATGTAGGTGTGGATTTAACCGTCACGGGATGGGTCAGGTCGGTAAGGGTTGGCAAAGGCATCGCTTTTATTGCACTTAATGACGGTTCATGTGTTTCCAGTTTGCAGGTCATAATTGAGTCTGCTTTGCCGGAATATGACGAAGTATGCCGCCTTGGAACCGGCAGTGCTGTAGCCATCACGGGTGTCCTGTCCGAGTCTCCCGCAGCAGGCCAATCTGTTGAGCTTCGTGCAGAGAAAGTAACGATTTACGGTGGCGTTGATGGTAGTTATCCTCTCCAAAAAAAGCACCACAGCTTCGAGTTTCTGAGAAGCATTGCTCATCTGCGCCCGCGAGCAAACACGTTTGGGGCTGTCTTCCGTACCAGATCTGCGCTTTCTTTTGCGATTCACCGTTTTTTCCGCGAGCGTGCTTTTGTGTACGTCCACACTCCCATAATTACTGCAAACGACTGCGAAGGGGCCGGAGAGCAGTTCAAGGTTACGACTCTCGATGCAGCTGCACCACCAATGACCAAGGGAAAGATAGACTTCAGTAATGACTTTTTCGGGCAGCCGACCGGGCTCACCGTAAGCGGACAGTTAGAAGGAGAACTTTTGGCTATGGGCCTGTCCTCGGTATATACGTTCGGGCCAACATTTCGTGCCGAAAATTCCAATACTCCACGGCATGCCGCAGAATTCTGGATGGTTGAACCGGAGATAGCTTTTGCAGATCTTGCCGATGACGCTGATCTGGCCGAGGATTTCATAAAGTATCTCTGTGGCTTTGCCTTGGAGGAGTGCGCTGAAGACATGGCTTTTTTCGACAAACAGATAGAGCCCGGAGTTATCGAACGCGTACGGAACCTTGCCGAGTCGGAATTTGTGAGGATGGACTACACCGAGGCGATTGCCAGGCTTGAGAAGGCTCCCATGTCTTTTCAGTATCCGGTTGCGTGGGGACTTGACTTGCAAACGGAACACGAAAGGTACCTTACCGAAAAAGTGGTTGGCGGGCCTCTGTTTGTCCTCAATTATCCGAAGGACATCAAAGCATTTTATATGCGCCAGAACGAAGACGGCCGCACCGTTGCCGCGATGGATCTTCTGGTGCCGAAGGTTGGTGAAATAATTGGTGGTTCTCAGCGTGAAGAACGCCTGGATTTGCTTCAAATGCGCATGGACGAGATGGGCATAAGCACGCAAGCGCTTTCCTGGTATCTCGACAGCAGGCGGTGGGGTACCTGCCCGCACGCCGGATTCGGGCTGGGATTCGAGCGTTTGATTATGCATATTACCGGGATGGAAAATATCCGGGACGTCATACCTTTCCCGCGGACGCCGGGGCATGCAGAGTTCTAAAACCGGAACGCTGCCGGTTAAGACAAGGGTCGTAGTAATATATATAGAAGGGTTTGGGGATGTTTATTTTTTGCCTTGAAATACACCTTTCCCTGCCGTCGCACTCACTTAAAGAGAAACGCGGGATCGTTAAGAGCATTCTCGGGCGGGCGAGGAACCGCTTCAATGTGGCGTGTGCCGAGGTTGACAGACAGGATAATGCTTCGGCGGCGGTCCTTGGTTTTGTTACGGTAAGTCCGGATAAAGCTATTCCGAGGCAGGCACTGGAGCGCCTGGAAGATTGGATCTACGAGGGATGGCCGGATGTTGAGATAACGGCGTCAAATATTTCAGAGATTTGAAGAGAGGCTTTCTGTCTTACAATGATAAATCTTGAAACTCTTGTATGGTTCGGTGTATAAATAGCGCTTGCCTGTGTGCTGGGAAAAACACTCAACTGCTTGAAAATTTCCTGTTCTAATTCCTCAGTTGTAGCCGGCTACATGTACCGGTGCATCACTAATCTGAAATTCCTGGAGTCTGTGTGAAAATCTGTTCGCTGGCGAGCGGCAGCAAGGGTAACTGTCTCTATTTGGAAACCGGTGATACCCGAGTCCTGATAGATGCTGGCCTGTCGTTGCGCGAGACGTTGTTGCGAATGGAAGAGGTAGGAATTGATGCCTCAAGCATTCATGCGGTACTGGTTACGCATGAGCATATTGACCATATCCGGAGCGCCGGTTCCTTTTCGCGCAAGTTCAAAGTGCCGGTTTTTGTCAGTCACCTGGTTCATGACAAGGCCGATGCCTATTTAAAAAAAACCCAGGTGAGCGAGTTCGAATCCGGTTCAGTCTTCGCCTTCAGAGAGATTCAGGTAGACCCGGTTCCGATTACACATGACAGTTGTGACCCGGTCGGTTTTGTTGTTGAATCCTGTGAGGGTCGCGCTGCCTCCGTTACCGATCTGGGCATTGTCACGCGTCTGGTGACGGAAAAACTGCGCGGGTGCCGTTTTATTAATCTGGAGTCTAACCACGATGTTGATATGCTGATGAACGGCCCTTATCCGTGGGCGCTGAAGCAGCGGATAAAATCGCGTCACGGGCATATTTCCAATGAGGAGTCGCTGGAACTGCTCCATGAACTTGCCCATGAAGGGCTGGAAGCCCTGGTAATAGCACATATGTCCGAGGTGAATAACCACCCGAAACATGTGGTGCGAACTACCCGGGCTTTTTTGAGTGATCAAAACATCTGTTCGCCGCGAATTGTCATTGGTGACCAGTACCGCGCCAGTGCGGTTATGGAAATATAATACAATGCACACATTAAACGAGGAGCTCATACATGATTGAACGCTATTCCCGCCCCGAAATGGTCCACATCTGGACCGCAGAAAACCGCTTTCGCATCTGGCTCGAAATCGAAACCCTGGCATGCGAAGCTCAGGCTGAATTGGGGGTAATCCCGAAGGACGTCGTGCCGGTTATTCGTGCCAAAGGTGATTTTGATATAGCCCGGATTGATGCCATTGAGGCTGAAGTCAAGCATGATGTGATTGCTTTTCTGACGTCTGTTTCTGAATTTGTCGGCCCGGAAGCCCGTTTTATTCATCAGGGCATGACCTCCTCAGATGTTCTTGATACCTGCCTGTCAGTTCAGCTTGTTCAAGCCGCCGATGAGTTGCTGGCCGATCTGGATATGGTGCTGGAATCGCTCAAAGTACGGGCTATTGAACATAAGGATACGGTCTGTATCGGTCGCTCCCACGGCATTCATGCCGAGCCGGTGACCTTCGGACTCAAGCTGGCCTCTTTTTATGCCGAGATGCAGCGTAACCGTATCCGCCTCCTGGCCGCTCGAGAGAATATCGCCACTGGCGCCATTTCCGGGGCGGTTGGCACCTTTGCCAATATTGATCCCTATGTTGAAGAGTATGTCTGTGCAAAAATGGGGCTTAAACCGGAACCAGTTTCAACCCAGGTCATTCCGCGTGATCGCCATGCCGAATACTTCTGCGTCCTGTCTATCATCGCTTCGTCTATGGAACGGATCGCCATCGAGGTGCGCCACATGCAGCGTACGGAAGTTCTGGAAGCGGAGGAATTTTTCAGCAAGGGGCAGAAAGGGTCGTCGGCTATGCCGCATAAGCGGAATCCGATCCTGTCCGAGAACCTGACCGGCCAGGCTCGTTATATCCGTTCTCTCTGTATTCCTGCTCTTGAAAATGTGGCTCTGTGGCATGAACGGGATATTTCCCATTCATCGGTTGAACGCTATATTGCACCGGATGCTACCGTCGCCCTGGATTTTTCTTTACGCCGCCTTAACGGCCTGATTCGTAATCTGGTTGTCTATCCCGAAAATATGCTGAGAAACCTTAACCAGATGAAAGGCCTAGTGTTTTCGCAGAAAATTCTGCTCGATCTGACTCAGGCGGGGGTATCACGTGAAGATTCCTATCGTCTGGTGCAGCGCAATGCGATGAAAGTCTGGGAGCAGGGTGCGGACTTCCAGACGGAACTGCTGGCTGATCAGGATGTCGCCGGGGCGCTTGGTGAAGCGAAAATACGTGAAGCATTTGATTTAAACTACCATCTGAAACATGTGGGCACCATCTTCAAGCGGGTGTTCGGTGAATAGATTCCTCGGTTTCATACAGGATCTCCTCCAGACTCAGGAAGGAGACGGCTTTCTGCTGTTCTGGGCCAAAGAACTGCTGGGGGCATTGCTGATACTGGCTCTGTTCTGGTTGCTGTCGCAGCTGGTAGTCATGATGCTGAACAAGTGGGGAAGGCGTCTTACCGCCTTCACCTCAACTGATCTGGATGATCGTGTCCTGCAGCGGGTGCTTCCGTACGTGTCACGATTGTTTATCGTGCTGGGCGTATATCTTGCCTTTCGATCGCTGCCGTTGAACGATAAACTGGTAACGGTCGCTTCCGGCGGTATCTTCATCATCCTGGTGGTGATCATATGCAACCTGATTTACCATGCTCTTGATGAGCTGATGAAATGGTATCTCGCCCGTCAACAGGATAGCGCCGGAACTGTCATGTCACGCCAGATGGTGCCGGTAGCTGAAAAGATTGTGTCGTTGTTCCTGATGGGCGCAGCTTTGATCGTCGTTCTCAAACATTTCAGTTATGACATTTTTTCGCTTGTCACCGCCTTGGGCATCGGGTCGCTTGCTATCGGCATGGCGGCCAAAGATACGCTGGCTCACATGATATCCGGTTTTACCATTATGCTGGATCGCCCGTTTCGAATCGGTGACCGTATCCAGCTGATCGGCGGCCAGATTGGAGATGTTGCGGATATCGGCCTGCGGAGTACCAAAATAAAAACACTGGACAACCAGCTGTTGATTATCCCCAATTCAGACCTGTGTAATACCATGCTGACAAACCAGGCATTTCCCAACAGCCGGGCCAAGGGACGTATCAATATCGGTGTAGCGTACGGCAGCGATGTCGACGAGGTAAAGACTTTGTTGATAGCGACCGCCGGTGAAGTTGCGGATGTCCTTGTTGATCCTTCCCCTGAAGCATATTTTGTCAGTTTTGGCGATTCTGCTCTGAATATGTCGCTATTCTTCTGGGTTGAAGAGTACAGTACATTGTTTGGCATCACCGATAAAATCAACTCGCTTATTATCAAAAGGTTTAGCGAGCATTCAATCGAAATTCCGTTCCCGACCAGGACGGTGAAAATGCAAAAAGGAACAGACTGATATGGCTAACAGAGTTGAAACAGCATTAAAAGTTGGTGTGCGCGACGCCAGAGGCGAACGGATCAAACGCGAAATTGAGCACTTCCTGCATCTTGATGTTGAACAGGTACGTACGCTCGACGTATACACACTGGAAACAGACCTTGTCAACGACGAGATCGAACAGGTCGCTGCCGGTCCTTTCAGTGATCCTGTTATTCAGCTCTGGAGCATCGACAGGCCGCTTGCCGCCGATTTTGATTTTGCCGTGGAGGTCGGGTTTCGTCCCGGAGTTACCGACAATGTCGGGCGTACAGCCCGCGAAGCGGTCGCCTACCTGACCGGCCGTCCCTTTGCTGCCGGTGCTGGGGTATATTACTCGGTGCAATATTTGCTGAAAGGTCACCTGACTATTGCCGATGTTGAAAAAATTGCCACCGGCCTTCTCTGCAATACCCTTATTCAGCGCTACAGTATCCTTTCAGCTGCGGAATTCGCTGCTAAAGGTGGTTTTCCTGCCATTGCTCCCAAAGTCAGCGGTGAAACAAAAATCGATGTACGTGAGATCGACCTGGAAGTTTCGGACGAAGAGCTGATGCGGATCAGCAAGGCCGGAGTGTTGGCGCTGACTCTGGATGAAATGAAAATTATCCAGAACCATTATCGCGACCCAAAGGTGCTTGCAGAACGCCGGAAAATCGGACGTGGTGCGAAGCCGACCGATGTGGAACTGGAATGTCTGGCGCAGACCTGGTCGGAACATTGCAAACATAAAATATTTGCCGGAACAGTGCAGTACGAAGATGAGAACGGTAATAAGCAGGAAATCAAGTCCCTGTTTAAATCATTTATTCAGCGCACGACGAAAGACGTGCGTGAACGGATGGGGGAAAAGGATTTCTGTCTCTCCGTGTTCAAAGACAACGCCGGCGTCATCAAATTTAATGATCAACACTCGCTCGTATTCAAGGTGGAAACCCATAATTCTCCGTCAGCCCTTGATCCGTATGGCGGGGCGCTAACCGGAATCGTAGGTGTCAATCGCGATCCGTTCGGCACCGGTATTGGCGCAAAACTGATCTTCAATACAGACGTGTTCTGTTTCGCCGACCCGTTCTATGCCAAACCGCTCCCTGCACGCCTGCTGCATCCCCGTAGAATCTATGAAGGGGTCGTCGAAGGTGTCGAGCATGGCGGCAACAAGAGCGGCATACCTACCGTCAACGGTTCTCTTGTGTTCGATGACCGTTTTGCCGGCAAACCGCTGGTGTTCTGCGGTACCGCCGGCCTGATGCCCGCCGTGGTCAACGGCCGTCCGGCGCACGAGAAGACCATCAAACCGGGCGATCTGATCGTCATGACCGGGGGACGGATTGGCAAAGATGGCATCCACGGTGCGACCTTCTCCTCCGAGGAACTCAACGAAAACTCTCCGGTGACGGCGGTACAGATCGGTGACCCGATCACCCAGAAACGGATGTTCGATTTTCTGATCCGGGCTCGAGACAAGGGGCTGTATCGTTTTATTACCGATAACGGTGCCGGCGGCTTGTCATCCTCAATCGGTGAGATGGCGGGCGAGTGCGGTGGGTGCCGGATGGACCTTGCCAAGGCGCCGCTCAAATATCCGGGTTTGAATCCGTGGGAAATACTGATTTCGGAAGCTCAGGAGCGGATGTCGCTGGCGGTACCTCCTGAACAGATTGAAGAGTTTCTTGATATGGCAGTCCGCTTTGGCGTTGAGGCTACCGTGCTGGGTGAATTCACCGACAACGGCGTCTTTCACATGCTTTATGGCGATCAAACGGTCGCCTGGCTGCCGATGGAATTTATGCATGAAGGGTTGCCACCGATGCAGTTGCCGGCCAAGTGGACTCCACCGCAGCATGTCGAGCCGCATCTTGAGGTAAAGGAAAATTACACCGACGACTTGAAGCGACTGCTTGCCGCGCTGAATGTCTGCTCCAAGGAATCGGTGGTCAGGCGCTACGATCATGAAGTGCAGGGCGGCTCTGTCGTCAAGCCCTTTACCGGCGTTGCTAATGATGGTCCTTCCGATGCCGCGATAGTCAGACCGCTTCTCGATTCATTTGAAGGTGTTGTTACGGCCCACGGTATCTGCCCCCGCTACTCGGACATCGATACCTATCACATGACTGCCAACGCTGTTGACGAAGCATTGCGCAACTATGTAGCTGTCGGTGGTTCCCTGGAGCTTGTCGCAGGTCTTGATAACTTCTGCTGGTGCGATCCGGTGCTGTCCGACAAGACCCCGGACGGCGCCTACAAGATGGCACAGCTGGTGCGTTCCAATCAGGCCTTGTACGACGTCTGCATGGACTACAACCTGCCGCTGATTTCCGGCAAGGATTCCATGAAGAACGATTTTTACGACGGTACGACCAAGATATCCATTCCTCCCACGCTGCTGTTTTCCGTCATCGGCAAGATCGATGATGCGAGGAAAGCGGTGACGATGGATGTCAAGCGTCCGGGTGATATCGTCTACCTGCTCGGCAAAACGGCAGATGAGCTTGGCGGATCCGAATATCTGGCTCTGTCCGGGTCAATCGGCAATAAGGTTCCCACCGTTGATACCGTTAAGGCATACAAGCGATATCACGCGTATCACAAAGCGGTTACCCAGGGAGCTGTTGCTTCCTGCCATGATCTCTCCGATGGCGGACTGGCGGTAGCGGCAGCCGAATCGGCCTTTGCAGGAGG
Organism: Deltaproteobacteria bacterium; assembly: GCA_021781535.1. Lineage (GTDB taxonomy): Bacteria > Desulfobacterota > Desulfuromonadia > Geobacterales > Pseudopelobacteraceae > JACRCG01. The sequence goes on from JAJXWO010000033.1 coordinate 28,113, forward strand.
CTACGGCATGAGCCTCGATCTCTCCCGCGTTCTCTGGAAGGGTGATATCTCTGAGAAAAACGATTGTTCATTGCTTTTCTCCGAATCGGCATCCCGCCATCTGGTGACAGTACATCCGGAAAATTGGGATGAATTTGAGTCCATCATGAGTGGCAACTGCTTTGCATCCATCGGTGTTGTGACCGAAATGCCGGTGCTTTCAATAACCGGTTTGAATGGCTCTCCTGTTGTCAATGCCGGTCTGGAAGAGCTGAAAGAAGCGTGGCAGCAGACGTTGAGAGAGCTTTAGCCTTCCGCGTGCCTGCAACTATCCACCACACGCTGAAAACGGTATTCGGATTCCACGAATTTCGGGCACCTCAACAGGATGTTATCGAGCGGGTGGTGGCTGGCGATGATGTTTTCCTGGTGATGCCAACCGGCGGAGGTAAATCGCTCTGCTACCAGATACCGGCCTTGCACCGTGACGGGGTGGCGATCGTCGTATCGCCGCTGATCGCCCTGATGAAGGATCAGGTCGATGCACTTCAGGATTATGGTGTCCGTGCGGCCTGCCTTAACTCGTCATTGACTTCTGATGAAGCGCGTCAGGTTTTGCGCCAGATGCATAATAACGAGCTGGATCTGCTCTATGTTGCACCTGAACGGCTGTTGCTGCCCGATTTTCTTACTACACTGTCCGGCTTGCGGCTTGCTCTGTTTGCCATTGATGAGGCGCACTGCATCTCCCAGTGGGGGCATGATTTCCGTCCCGATTATGTGAAACTTGGCCAGTTGCGGAATGCTTTTCCGGACGTCCCGATTGTTGCGATGACCGCTACGGCTGATCCGGAGACCCGCAAGGACATTGTTAACCAGTTGGGTATTCACCAAGCGAGGGTCTTTGTTGCCGGTTTTGACCGGCCGAATATAACATATACGGTTATCCCCAAACACAAGCCGTTTGTTCAATTGACCAGATTCCTGCAAGGACGCAGCGATGAGGCCGGAATCATTTATGCCCTGAGCAGAAAACGTGTTGAACAGATCGCGGAACAACTGGTACAGGCCGGATTTTCAGCGGCGGCCTATCATGCAGGGTTGTCTGACAGAGAGCGCAGTCGGGTGCAGAATGCCTTTCGTCGCGACGACCTGCGGATCGTAGTCGCCACTGTAGCGTTTGGCATGGGGATCGATAAACCGAATGTGCGCTTTGTGGTGCATTATGATATGCCCAAAAGCGTCGAGAGCTATTACCAGGAAACCGGTCGGGCAGGGCGGGACGGTTTGCCGTCCGAGGCGCTGATGCTGTTCGGAATGGGAGACGTAATGACCGCCCGGTCGTTGATCGAGAACAGCGACAATGCCGAGCGGGTACGGATCGAGATTCAGAAGCTGAATGCCATGGTTGCCTATGGTGAAGCGTTGACCTGCCGCCGTCGGGCGCTGCTTTCCTATTTCGGCGATCAACATGAACATGAGTGTGGCAACTGCGATATCTGCACCGATCCGCCGCAGCGCTTCGATGCGTCCCAGCAGGCCCGGAAAGCTCTTTCCTGTGTGTATCGGGTCGGTGAACGGTTCGGAGTCAGGCATATCATTGACGTGTTACGCGGTGCCAAGGGGCAACGAATCACCGATCTGCACCACAATGAGTTGTCTACCTACGGCATAGGCGCTGAACTGTCGGCAGTGGAGTGGGAGAATATTTTCCGCCAGCTCATTCATCTCGGCTATCTTGTGCAAGATTTTACCCGCTATGGCGTCTTGGGGCTTTCGGCTGCCGCTCGTCCGGTTCTTAAGGGGGAGAAACAGGTGATACTGGGTCTTCCCCGTGAAGCCATCAAGCCGGTAGAAAAGTCCAAGCGTCGCAGTGGAGCCGTTGACCCGTTGAACCAGGCTATGTTTGATAGTTTGCGGGCTTTGCGCAAACAGATTGCCGATGCCGCCAATATGCCCCCATTTGTGGTGTTTTCTGATGCGACGCTGCTGGAGATGGCGACAAGTAAACCTCGTAATGAGCGGGAGATGTTGTCGGTTACCGGGGTAGGGGAGCACAAGCTGAACAAATACGGAACCGCATTTCTATCGGCCATTAACGGCCGGAACCCGGATTGAGAATGAAATCAGGTTTGAGCGGCAGACACTGAAACTGATGACGTACGAAAGTTTAAGGAGAACAGGAATCAATGAAACAGACACGCGCAATCGTCATTACCGGCAACGGTACAAACTGCGAGATGGAAGCTGCACATGCCTGCCGTCTCGGCGGCTTCGATGAAACCGTAATCGCCCACATCGCCGAGATCCTCTCCGGAGAGATCCGCCTGGACGATTTTCATTTTCTTAATCTGACAGGCGGCTTTCTTGACGGTGACGATCTGGGGAGCGCCAAGGCTCAGGCTAATCGCTTGAAAAATGCAGCGGTAGCAGGCGGTGATGAAAAGCTGGTTGACCAGTTTACCCGTTTTATTGCCGCTGGCAAATTGATACTTGGTGTCTGTAACGGTTTCCAGCTGATGGTTAAAATGGGGATGTTGCCCGGATTCGACGGTGAATATCTCCATCAGGCAGTGACACTGACTCATAATGATTGTGGCCGGTTTCAGGACAGGTGGACGTACCTGAAAGCCGACCCCGCCTCGCCAAGCGTATTCACCCGTGGAATCAACAAGGGAATATATCTGCCGGTACGTCACGGTGAAGGAAAATTCCTGTGCGATTCCGATGCCACACTGGCACGAATCGAAGCCGGACACCTGGCTATGTTGCGATACAGCGATGCTGATTACGCCCAGCCAACCATGGAGTTTCCTGCCAATCCCAACGGGTCAATAAACGCCATAGCTGCCCTCTGTGACCCGACTGGCCGCCTGATGGGACTTATGCCGCATCCCGAGGCGTTTGTCCACTATACCCAACACCCACGCTGGACGAGGGAAAATCTTCCGGAAGAGGGTGATGGTTTGATCCTGTATAAAAATGCTGCTGAATATGTTAGAAATAACCTTGTCTGACCCAAAATGAAGTGGAGCCGTTACCTATGAAGCTATCCCGTCCTCAAGAAGAATGTGGTGTTTTTGGTATTTATAATCATTCGGAGGCATCAAACCTGACCTATCTTGGTCTCTATGCGCTGCAGCATCGCGGGCAGGAAAGCTGCGGCATTGTCTCCTCAGATGGCTCTTCCCTGCACGCTCACAAGCGAATGGGGCTGGTTGCGGATGTATTCAGCAATCCAGACGTCTTTAAAAAACTGCCGGGCCGGTCGGCAATCGGGCATGTGCGCTATTCGACAGCCGGAGCTTCGGTGGAAAAAAACGTGCAACCGATCATGGTTGATTACTCGCGTGGTTCGATTGCTGTTGCCCACAACGGCAACCTGGTCAATGCGCAACTGCTGAAAGCTGAACTGGAAGCCTACGGTTCGATCTTTCAGACAACGATGGACACCGAAATAATCATCCATCTCATTGCCACATACAAGACTAACTCGCTTGTCGACCGTATTGTGGAAGCGTTGAAGCGAATTCAAGGCGCCTACTGCCTGCTCTTTCTGACGGAGACTCGCATGATTGCGGTGCGTGATCCGAACGGCTTCCGTCCGTTATGTCTCGGTAAACTTGGTGACGCCTGGGTTGTCGCCTCTGAAAGTTGCGCGCTGGACCTGATTGAAGCTGAGTTTATTCGCGAGATTGAACCGGGTGAATTGGTTGTCTGTACCAAAGATGGCGCTATCAAGTCGTACTTTCCGTTCAATAAAATCGAGCCGACCCCCTGTATTTTTGAGTTCGTTTATTTTGCCCGTCCCGATTCGTATATTTTCGGGAGGAATGTCTACCTGGCCCGTAAAGAGCTGGGACGGCAGCTGGCGCGTGAATACCCAGTTGAGGCCGACGTGGTCATCGCGGTGCCTGACTCCGGCGTGCCTGCTGCCATGGGGTATGCCGAGGAATCCGGCATTCCGTTTGAACTCGGTTTGATCCGGAACCACTATGTCGGCAGGACTTTCATCGAACCGGCCCAGTCTATTCGCCACTTTGGGGTCAAAATCAAGCTCAATCCGGTACGTGAGCTCCTTAAAGGCAAGCGGGTCGTCGTGATCGATGACTCGATCGTACGTGGCACCACGTCACGCAAGATTGTCAAGATGGTGCGCAACGCCGGGGCGAGTGAAGTGCATCTGCGGATTTCATCCCCCCCCACCAGCTATCCCTGCTACTACGGTATTGATACGCCAAACCGGAAGGAGTTGATTTCCTCATCGCACACGATCGAAGAAATCTGCCGCTATGTTACTGCCGATTCTCTGGGGTATCTGTCCGAAGAAGGACTGATATCCTCGATCGGTCATGGTGACACCCGTTATTGCAAAGCCTGTTTTGCCGGTAAATACCCGGTTGCATTCCCCAAACCTGCGGAGATTCCGCAGATGGGATTATTTGAAGAGGAGCAAACGAAACATGACTGATCGCGAACAACTGAAGAAGATCATCCTGGAATTGTCATACGAAAAACGGCTGGTGACTTTAGCTTCCGGTCGTCAGAGTGACTTTTATTTCGACGGCAAGCAGACCACGCTACACGCGGAAGGCGGGTTTCTGGTCGGAAAACTCTTTTATGATGCCATCAAGGACGTTGAAAACGTTCAGGCAGTCGGCGGCATTACATTAGGGGCCGATCCGATTGCTACAGCAACATCGATTGCCGCTCATCTGAATGGCAAGAGCATGCACGCCTTCATCATCCGCAAGGAGCCCAAAGGACACGGCACCGGCCAGTGGCTGGAAGGGCGCAAAAACCTCCCTGCCGGAACGAGGGTCGTTATTGTCGAAGACGTCGTCACCACCGGCGGATCGTCAATGAAGGCGGTACGCCGGGCTGAGGAAGAGGGATTGAAGGTGCTTGGAATTGTGACGCTGGTTGATCGCGAAGAGGGTGGCCGCGAAAACATTGAGGCAGAAGGGTATTGGCTGAGAGCGCTCTTTACCAAGAGCCAATTGGTTGGCGAGTAACTTCAGATAAAAAATGTCCCGCTGAATGAAGCGGGTTTTTTTATCTGTGTCCGTCACTCAAAAATTGTTTGCCCGCTGATTGGCGGGGTGAACCTGGTTGCTGTGCCAGATAAGATTGCTTCATATCCAATAATTCGCAATCAGTTATGAAATAACGAATCCTCTATGACCAAACAACGCCTCGACAAACTTGTTTTAGAACGTGGTCTGGCATTCTCGATAGAGAAGGCGCGTGCTCTGATTATGGCCGGTCAGGTAATCGTGGATGACCACACGGTTGACAAGGCAGGACATCAGGTCATAATTGATGCTGAGATTCGTCTCAAGGGGGAGACCATCCCCTATGTCAGTCGTGGCGGGCTCAAACTGCGCAAGGCACTGGATGAGTTTGGTGTCGATGTCACAGGTCTGGTTGCTGTCGATGTCGGTTCTTCCACCGGCGGTTTTACTGATTGTCTCCTCCAGGCGGGGGCGGCCAGGGTCTTTGCCATCGATGTCGGCTATGGCCAGCTGGCCTGGAAGCTGCAGCAGGACCCGCGTGTGGTCAGCATGGAGAAGACCAATATCCGCTATGTCACGCCGGATCAGCTTGATGCCGTACCGGCAGTGGCGGTGATTGATGCCTCGTTCATTGCGCTGGCCAAGGTGCTTCCCGCCACGGTCGGCCTGTTACAACCGGGTGGCCGGATCATCGCCCTGATCAAGCCGCAGTTCGAGGTCGGCAAGGGTGAGGTAGGGAAGGGCGGGATCGTGCGCGACCCGGCAGCCCATGAAAAAGTTATCGAAGACGTCCGTCAGACCGCATCCGATCTAGGATTGACGGTTGCCGGGCTGTGTGAATCACCGATTACCGGGGCGGATGGCAACCGTGAGTTTTTGATATTGTTGCAAAAACCGGATAATAAACAACAAGGGGGCAGCATGGAAAATTGTATTTTCTGCAAGATCATTTGTGGTGACATACCGTCAAATAAGGTGTTCGAGGATGATCACTTGCTCGTAATCGAAGATCTTAATCCCCAAGCACCGCTGCATCTTTTGTTGCTGCCGAAAAAACATTTTGTCAACTGCATCGATATGGCCGAACAGGATGATGCACTGGTCGGATATGCCTTCAGGAAAGCCGGTGAGATTGCCTTCGAAAAGGGGTATGCCGGCTCCGGTTTCCGTATCGTACAGAACAACGGGGCGGGGGCGGGGCAGTCGGTCTTTCATATTCACTTTCACCTGCTGGCGGGGCGTGAATTCGCCTGGCCTCCAGGCTAGGACGCGAGGAACGCCATGAAAACATTTTTCTGTCTGGTTATTGTCCTGTTGCTGGCAACTCCGCTCTATGCAGAGACCTATTCATGGGTTGACGACAGCGGCACGTACAATTATACCGAAGATTATTCCAGTGTCCCGAAGAAGTATCAAAGGAAAGTAAAACGGCGCGAGGATATTCAGCAGGATATGAAGCCTCCGGTTGCGCCGGATCTTGAAGACAGGGCCGGGCAAACAGAAATAGCGGATGTAAAATCCGCTGGAGTTCCGGAAGGGAAAAATCGCCTGTATGGCGGCAAGAGCCGGGATGCCTGGCGCAAGGAAATGAATGCTCTTGAAGCGGAGCTGCACAGTATTGAACAGCATATGGAGCTGCTGAACAAGAAGATCCAGGATACGCCGTACAGTACCAAAGTTCAATTTGATATGATGAAAAAAGAGTATGATGATAATCGGGCAACATATGACCAAAAATACAAAAATTACACCGGGTTGATTGAGACGATCCGTAAGGCGGGCATTGCGGTGGAAATTAAAAAATAGAGCGGTACGCTGTTATTACCGAAGAGGCCCGCCGGATGTTCCGCCGGGCCTCTTTAGCGTTTGGCAGCACCCTGATTCAAAATGACATCAGCTGCTTGACCAACCCCGGGAATGCCATATCGATGGTCATGACTACTGTGAGTATTATCATTATGACAACGGTAAGCCAGGCGATGATGTTGAATACCGGACCATTGACATAGGTGCCCATAAGTTTTTTATCATTGATCAGCTTGATCATGAACATGAGTACAAAAGGCAGCACGGCACCGTTAACGACCTGCGAAATGAACATGATTGCCATCAGCGGGGCATCAGGAATCAGGATCAAACCGGCACTTATGGCGATGATGATCGTGAATAGCCAGAAAAATTGCGGCGCCTGTTCGAAATCCTTATCGACACCTGATTCCCAGCCCATCCCTTCGCAAATGTAGTAGGCAGTGGAAAGCGGCAGAATACAGGCGGCAAAGAGTGAAGCGTTGAAGAGGCCGAAGGCAAACAGTGCCGAAGCGTGCTGGCCGACGAGTGGTTTCAGTGCCAATGCCGCATCGGCAGCGGTTTCGATCTTCAACCCGTGCAGATGGATGCTTGCGGCACAGGCGACCATCATGAAGAAAGCAACTACAATGGCCATGATACAGCCGAAAATGACATCCACCCGCGAAAAATTGTACTGATCGGCCGTAATCCCTTTTTCAACGACTGCAGCCTGTTGATAGAACTGCATCCAGGGGGCGATGGTCGTGCCGACAATACCTATCAAGGTCATCAGATAGGCGCTGTCGGTTTTTAAAGTGGGAGTAACGGTTGCTTTCATGACGATAGGCCAGTTCGGCCCGGCCATAAAGGCGGCGATCGGATAGGCGATGTAAACTAGGCACGCTACCAGGAAAACCTTCTCCACGACTTTGTAAGATCCCTTGACAATCAACAGCCAGACAAGAACTGAGCAGATCGGCACGGATATATATTTGCTGATGCCGAAAATCTCCAAACTGGCGGCAATACCGGCGAACTCGGATATGGAATTGCCCATATTGGTCAGCAGCAGGGCAATCATGACGTAAAAGGTGACCTTGACACCGAAAGATTCACGAATCAGGTCCGACAGGCCTTTGCCGGTTACAGCCCCCATGCGGGCGCACATCTCCTGGACAACGATCAGCGCAATCGTGGTGGGTATCATCATCCATAAAATGGAATAGCCATAATTGGCAGCGGCCAGAGAATAGGTGGTGATGCCACCGGCGTCATTATCAACATTAGCAGTGATGATGCCCGGCCCGAGAATGGCCAGAAAGATCATGAAATTTCG
>JAJXWO010000034.1 GCA_021781535.1 Deltaproteobacteria bacterium
CCTGTCACAGCCGTTTCCCCATGGGATCATTGCGCATCAAGTCGCACTTGATGCTGGGACCTAATGGACAGACAACCTCCTGGGGAATCGGCGAGCATTCCATCGAGGCGCGCCGGAACCTGCAGTCATGCCAGACCTGCCACCCCGAAGGCGATGTGTGTATCCAATGTCACTCCAGTGGCAAGACCAATCCTCATCCGCGCAGCTGGAAATCGGGGAACATTAAAGACAGAACCAACGGCAAGATGTGCCTGAAGTGTCATCTGCCGGGAACGTATTAACAACCATCAGACCAAGGAGGAAGCTATGAGTTTTAAGAAGTTAAGTATCATGCTGCTGAGTGCAGTGTCTCTGGCTGCGTTGATGAGCGGCTGCGGGTCGTCAGCTAAAGAAGGTAACACGTCCACCACTGCTCTGGATTCGGTAGCAAAAGTTGATGAGTCCACCTGCGCTCAGTGCCACGGTTCGGCCTACAATTCGCAAAGCGGCATGCCCATTTATTCCGAATATGTTCAGTCAAAGCACTTTACGCAGGGGGTTGGCTGTCAGGGTTGTCACGGCGGCGGTGCCCAGCATAACGGCGTCGGGCCGATCCCTTATACCAACCCGGATACCGCAGGCAAGTGCTGGGGTTGCCACCAACCCGCCTTCCTCGGCAAATACAATGCAAACAAACTGCCGACCGCCATTGAAGCTGCACACTTCACGAACATGACCGGTGCTGGCGTTCACCCTGCGATGTTTGTAAGCACTAACTTCCAGAATGGCTGCACTGCCTGCCACGAACCGCACAATCCGCTATTGGGTAAGGGTGCTGCTGAGCGCAAGGCCTGGGCGTCGTCAGGCCATGGCGATATCAATTCACCGGCATTTGCCACTGAAGACTTCAAAGAAAGCACCAGCTGTATCCGTTGCCACACCTCGACAGGTTACAGCAACTTCCTGGCTAACAATTGGACCACTCCGTTCCCGTCTACAACCTGGGCAATGGCAGGTGACACTACTCGCGAAGTCCTGACCTGCCGTACCTGTCATGTCAATGACAGCTTTACTGTCAAGTCTGCTCCTGCTTTCGTAGCTCCATACAACAACAACAAAAATCCAAAAACCTTCCCGAGTGCCAGCAAGAGCAATCTCTGCATCGCCTGCCATTCAGGTCGTGAAAGTTCCGACACCATTGAGTCGGTCACCGACTTCACCAATGCAGGCTTCAAAAACTCGCATTACAAGGCTGGTGCTGCGCTGATGTATATGGCATCTGGTTTTGATAACTTCACGAGTGCCACAACCAAGATCGGGACGACGACCTATCAGAAAACCATGACTCCCGACAATGTTTCCGTTCCGACCTATGGCATCGCCGGTGGCGTTACCTCGACCCACCGCAAGCTGGGTACCACACTAATCAACGGTGATGGCCACAATCCTGCTGTCTTCGTGCCAGGTTCGTTTGATGACAACGGGCCGTGCGTTACCTGCCACCTGAATGCTAATGGTGCCCCTACCGGTAACGACCCTGCTACTGGCAGACGCCCTGCCACTGGTCACAGCTGGCAAATTGACGGCAACGCCTTCACTCAGGTTTGTATCAACTGCCACACATCGGAACAGGGCGTGACCCTGACCGCTGACAACTTCCAGACCGCCTTCCTGGAAGAGCAGGCTGCTGGATTCACGGATGCGCTGGGTCTCATCCAGAATCAGTTACTAACCAAGTACAATATCAGTTACAATGCTGACGCCTATCCCTACTTCTATGACGAGCTCCTGCCGTTGAAAAATGGCAGCAAGCAACAGGTTAAGGACTGGACCCGCGGCACGAAAAACCAAGTATACGGCAAGCGGTTGATGGGCGCAGCCTTTAACCTGAACATGCTGACTAAAGATGCAGGTGCCTATGTTCATGCCCGCACCTACGTTCGCAGACTGGTTTATGACTCAATAGACTGGCTCGATGACAACAACATGAACTTCTCGACAGGTGCAACAGCCCTGACTGCCTTACCGGCAGTGTACACCAAGGGCAGCAGCGCCTACACCGGTGGGGCCCCCTATGCCGGTGGCACACTTACTACGGGCACCACTGCCTCAATGGCATACCTTATTGGCTGGACCGGGACTGGTGCCTGGAGCACTCCTGAGCGTCCGTAAAACCTAGTGTAAGTCTATGATGCAGTACTTTTGCCCCGCCTCGAAAGAGGCGGGGTTTTTTTAGCGGTATGCCTGGGCGAATGTCTGCTAACATCTTACCGAAGAAGAAATACTGTGATGGTTTCGCTGTAACTCTGAATGATGCATCGATAAATCAAACAAAGGGAATTATATGATAAAAAACCTGCTCCTGCTTGCCTCACTTCTCGTGTTCATGTCTGTAGCCGTTCCAGCCGTGGAAGCATTCGCCCAAAAAGGGCAACCGTCCACGGGTTCAGGGGCAAAAGCCTCGAAAAAGGCCGAACCTGTAAGCGGCAAGATCCTTGAGACCATGAACAGCGGTGGCTACAGCTATATTCATCTGCAAAAAAAGAACGGCGACAAGGTTTGGGTCGCCGTGATGGAAACGCAGGTGAAGGTTGGTAGCCAGATGAGCTTCAATCCGGGGCTGGTGATGTCCAATTTTGAGAGTAAGGGGTTGAAGCGTACCTTCGACAAGATCATATTCTCGGACGGGCAGGCAAAGCCGGCTTTGGCCGTCACAAATTCCGGTCTCAAAAAAATGCCGGCAGTCTCCCCCGGAAGCAAGGGTTCCACCACCGCCAAAGAGAAGAAAATATCAGTCAAAAAGGCAACCGGCGCCAATGCAATCACCGTCGAAGAGGCGTTTAAAAACAGCGCTAAACTTGACAAGAAAAAGGTTGTTGTCAGGGGCAAGATTGTCAAGGTGTCGTCTGGCATCTTGAAAAAAAATTGGATTCATATCCAGGATGGTACCGGTTCTCAAACAAAGGGCACCTATGATTTGGTCTGCACCTCCAAGGATATGGCAGCCATGGGTGATATAGTCACAGTCAGCGGTACGTTGGCCAAAGACCGCGACTTTGGCGGGGGGTACCGTTACAACGCCATCATCGAGAATGCAAAGTTTAAAAAATAACCGTAGGGACGGGTCGCGTGAATAGCCTGTTGACAGCAGCATTTTCTGATGAAATAAAACTTTTACGCACATAGTAACGTTAATAACGAGATATCAAGCAGATGAATATACATCCAAACAAGATCCGTACATTTTCTACCTTTATCGGTTTGTCAATTTTGGTGCATCTGCTCGTACTGTTTTCGTTGGGACGGTTCGGGAACTACCATTTTAGCCCGCCAGTCAACCCGCTACAGGCCGTAATGGTTGACTTGATAAAGCATCGTAATTGCGTCGCTCCGGTTACGAACCCTGTCGGCCAGAAGAGCAACCTTGCAGACAAAGATGTGGAAGATGCAACCAATGCAGGGAGCCATGCCCCGGTACAGGGCGAGGAGGTGAGTGCACCTCCGGCAGTGCTGGAGAAGAGCCTGGTCGAACAGAAGCCTGTTAAGCCTGCGGTCGTTGGCACGGAAGAAAATGACACTATTGCCCGGAGCATAGAACCGACAAAAAAACCGCAACCCGCTACCCCACGACATGCTCTCTTCGCAATTACTCCCCCATTAAGAAATGCTGGGGAATTTCTGGTATCTGAAAATGAAAAACTCTCATATCTGGTCAGCCTGCAGGGCCTTCCGGTGGGAAGCATGGATCTGGAGGCAAAGAACAAAAACGGTGAGGTCTGGATTACTCTGAGAACGAAGTCAAATACCGCCCTGTCAAGCATATACCCTGTCGATGACATCATTGAGACCAGGCACATTGGCGGCAATTTTATTATTACCAACGTCAAGCAGCAGGAGGGCAGTTTTAGTAGCGACATCGGTTTTACTATCTCTTTGCGGGAGAAGCGCGTATTCTGGATCGACCGTACCCGGAAGCGATACTCAAATGAAACAGTCCCGACCAGTGACGTGCTTGATACCCTCTCCTCATTCTATTATCTCCGAAACCGGACGCTACAGATCGGCAAAACTGAAATACTGCATATTTACGACGGTGATACCTTTGCTCCCGTGCCGATTGAAATAGTGCGACAGGAGCAGATTAGGCTCCGTAATTTTAAGAAGGTGGATACCTTGTTGCTGCGTCATGTCCAGCAGAAAGGCGTGATTTTTAAGAGGACAGGAGATATGCTGATCTGGGTCACCAACGATGAGAACAGGGTGCCGGTGAAGTTGAAAACCTCTACTCAGTTGGGAAATGTGACCATGGAACTGGTCTCGGCTGAATCGCAACGCTTTGACAATCCAGAAACAAAAAAATAGTTTTTCACTGTGCATCTCATTCCACATGGGTGGAATCCGGGTGCTTTTTGTACATTTTGAGTTGGATTAGCTTCCAAAAACGTGGTAAAAATAAAAAACTCGAATTAAGGTGGATACTGATGAATAAAAATATTTTGTTACTGCTCGCTGTTGCAGCACTCGCCATTGCAGGGTGCAGGGATAAACCGAAGACTGAAGCAATACCTGCCCAGCAGGGGCAATTGCCGGCTGGTCACCCCAGTATAACCCCTGGTAGCACTGATCCGCATGTGGGGATGAAGGCTCAGGAGATACCGTCCGGATCAGGTAAAAAAGGGACGGTGACTCAAACTATGGATTCCGGTGGTTATACCTATGTGGAGGCTGCAGACGAAAAAGGCCAGAAAACATGGTTGGCTCTACCTGAATTTAAAGTTGCGGTGGGTGACAAGATCGAATATCCTGACAATCCTCCGATGATTAAGTTCAAGAGTAAGACTCTTAATAAAACGTTTGATAAAATTCTGTTTGTACCTGGCATAAGAATAGAGAAATAAAAATAGTGATTCATGGTGTAATACAAAAACGGGACCCAGAGCAGGGTCCCGTTTTTGCGCGTTTGCCACGTCTGGCAGCTAGTATGCTTCCTACCCGTCTTTACAAATTGTAAATCAAATTGACAATTTGTAAATTAGTGATAGGGTGTTGATATGATCAAGCGCGAAGCAGAAGATACCGTATTGAACTTAGCCAAAGGCTTCCCGTTTGTGGCCGTTACCGGACCTCGGCAATCCGGCAAGACAACGCTTGTTCGGGGCGCTTTTCCCGGCAAGCCGTATATCTCTCTGGAAGATCCTGATGCACGCGAATTTGCGGATTCCGACCCGCGCGGTTTTTTGGCACGCTACCCGGATGGAGCTATTCTTGATGAGGCTCAGCGGTGCCCACACCTGTTTTCTTATCTTCAGACTATTTCCGATCTTGACGGCAGGCAGGGCCTCTATGTCTTAACCGGATCACAGCAGTTTGGCCTTCTTTCTGGTATTACCCAGTCTCTCGCCGGCAGGGTCGGCATGGTTCAGCTTCTGCCGTTTTCTTCCGGGGAGCTGAAATCGGTTGGTTTGCTCGGAACCTCGATTGATACTGTAATGCTGCGGGGAATGTACCCGCCGCTCTATGACCGTCCGTTGACAACAGAACAATGGTTTCCGGGATATGTGGCTACATATCTGGAACGCGATGTCCGGCAAATGCTTAATGTTAATGATCTCTCGTCATTTCAGCGGTTTGTGCGCCTTTGTGCCGGACGTACAGGACAGTTACTCAATCTCTCCTCTCTGTCCAATGATTGTGGAATTACGCATAACACTGCAAAATCATGGCTTTCAATACTGGAAGCAAGCTATATTGTACACGTGCTGCAACCGCACCACAAAAATTTCAATAAGCGCCTGGTAAAGACCCCTAAGCTGTATTTTTATGATACCGGACTGCTTGCTTGGCTATTGGGGATACAGAACGAATCCCAGTTGATGTTGCACCCCCAGAGAGGTGCAATCTTTGAGGCATGGATTGTGACGGAGTTGCTCAAAGCCCGCTTTAATGGAGGCTTGGCATCTAATCTGTTTTTCTGGCGGGACAATACAGGCAACGAAATTGATGTTTTAATCGACAAGGGACTCATTCTGGAACCGGTGGAAATTAAATCGGGCCAAACTATTACAGCAGACTCTTTTGTCGGGCTGCGCAAGTTTTGCGCGTTAGCTGGCGAAACGGCAGGACGAGCCCGACTCTTGTATGGCGGTAGTGAGCGGCAAATTAGACAGGATGTGGATGTAGTGCCTTGGACAGATGTTGCAGCCGTAGGAAAAATGGTTGAGGACGCTCCGCAATGAAAAAAGTAATCTTCTACATATTCCTGGCGATCACCGTCTACCTGGTTTATATCGCCGTTTCCTTGGCGCTGATGCCGCCGGTCTCCGGCCTGGCAGACAAAAAATTCAACACGACCATCCAGGTAAAGGACTGGCATGGTAACTACCACCCGTTTGTGGTCGGCCCGAAAAACCGCTATTGGACGCCGTCCGGGCGTATTCCGGCCGAAATGAAGTGGGCGGTGATTCTGGCGGAGGACTCCAACTTCTACAAGCATGAAGGGTTTGATGTCAAGGCGATAAAAAATGCCATCAAATATGATCTGGAAAAGAAAAGCCTGAAGCGGGGCGCTTCGACAATTACCCAACAGGCAGCGAAGAACCTGTTCCTGTCGCGGGAAAAAACTATTACCCGCAAGTTGAAAGAGATCTACCTGGCGTACCGGATGGAGCAGGAGTTGACGAAGGGGCGCATTATCGAGTTGTATCTGAACGTGGTTGAACTGGGGCCGATGATCTACGGTATCGGCCACGGGGCAGAGTATTATTTTGGCAAGCCGGCTTCGGCACTGACGCCGCGCGAATGCGCTTTTCTGGCCGCCATGCTCCCTGGTCCGCGTCTGGCGTATAATCCCTACAAAAACTTGCATAAGGTGCTCAAGCGCTCCGATATGATTCTGCGCCTGCTGCGGCAAAAAGGTGTTCTTGATGCGGGCGAGTATCAGACCGCTCTGGCCGAATCGCCCAACGTCGGCCGTTTGCAGAAGAAGGTTGATAAGGTGATCAGCACGCCACCAGTCTTTACTGAGCCGTCATCAGCCAAACAGGAGCAGGAGCCCGTTGAAAAACCGGCTGAAGTTGAAGGGGAAAAGAAAGAAGAGACCGGTGACGCACCACCGCCTCAAGACGTTGCACCTGTGCCGACTATTCCGAATGAGAATCAGAGTGACATTAAATGAATCATAAAGTTGACCTTAAAAACCTGACCTTGCCGGCTCTTGAACAATTTCTCCAGGGGCAGGGAAAAGAACGCTTTCGTGCCCTCCAGGTATTTAAATGGATGTATCAGCATGATGTCCGCAGTTTTGAGGAGATGACCAATATCTCCAAGGAGCTGCGGGCCGAGCTGGCCGAAACAGCATATATCAGCAACTTGGAAGCCGAGGCTGTGGAAGTGGGAAGTGACGGGACGCGTAAATACCTCTTCAATCTGGGAGACGGTCATGCGGTCGAATCGGTGCTGATTCCGATCGAGGGGCGCAATACTGTGTGTATTTCATCCCAGGTCGGCTGTGCCATGGCGTGCGAGTTTTGCCTGACCGGCACCTTCAAGCTGACCCGCAACCTGACCACGGCCGAGATTGTCAACCAGATCATGGCCGTCAGGCGTGATGTGCGTGAAAGCGGCGAGGAAATACGCAACATCGTCATGATGGGGATGGGCGAGCCGCTGCATAATCTTGATAATGTTATCCCGGCAATCCAGATCATGATCGACGGCAACGGTCTGCAGCTCTCCAACCGGCGGGTGACGGTCTCTACTTGTGGCCTGGTGCCGGAGATGGAGCGATTGGGGCGGGAAATACCGAACGTCAATCTGGCGGTGTCACTTAATGCCACGACAGACGAACTGCGCAACCGGATCATGCCGGTCAATCGGCGTTACCCGATCAAGGAGCTGCTTCAGGCCTGCCGCGAGTTCCCGCTTCCCGGTCGTCGTAAGGTCACCTTCGAATATGTGATGATGGGGGGGGTAAATGATTCGCTGGATGATGCCAAGCGGCTGCTGAGGCTGATCAGTGATATTCCCAACAAGGTCAACCTGATCCCGTTCAATGAACATGAAGGGTGCGGCTTCAAGGCCCCCACCCAGGCTGCCATTGATGCGTTCCACACCTATTTGATTGACCGCCATGTGACGGTCATTACCCGCGACAGCCGGGGAGGGGATATCTCCGCCGCGTGCGGGCAGTTGAAGGGGAAACTGGAGAAAAAAAGCGGATCTCCAGACGGAGAGTGAAGACGAAAATCCTCGACAGGATGAGCAGAAACAACAAGACCTCCGAAGTTTAAAAAACCTCGGAGGTCTTGCTTTAGTCAAATAATCCCAAACGGCAGTTAACTGCCGATAAAAACGGATACACGCCGATAAAACCAGGACTTACATCTAAAAAACGAATCACCTTTTGGGTTAAACCAGTATTTTTCTTGAGCCTTTGATTTCTCGCTTAGAAGCGACTACTTCTGGCTGCGTGATCGGCGTACATCGGCGGTTAACCGCTTTTTCTTAGGATAATACGAGTGGTTATTATTACGCCTGTGGGCGCCTCGAGCGGTACTCGATCACCGGTTCGTGACGTGTCGCAGGTGCAGTGCGCGGGGTGCTACCGGCAGGCTTTGCCGATTTGCTCCACGATTTTGCCTGGCCGTCACGTCCGCCGGCTGGTTTGCCGAAGCGGCCTGCTGGTCCGCCGGGGCCGCTTTTCCGAGGGCCGCCGCTGCGACCGGCCGGTTTTCTGATGGAGGTTGTCGGCTCATGCCCGACAATCTGCAGCTCCGGCAGTTTTTTCCCGATGAAACGCTCAATGCGCTCCAGGTAATTGCGCTCGCCAGCCGACGCGAATGAAATGGCGATGCCCGTTGCTCCGGCACGACCGGTGCGGCCGATGCGGTGGACATAGTCTTCGGCAAAGCGCGGCAGGTCAAAGTTTATGACATGGCTGATACCGGTTACGTCCAGCCCTCTGGCGGCAACGTCGGTGGCCACCAGCAGGCGAATGCCGCCGCGGCGCATACGGTCGATGGTTTTGTTGCGGG
This sequence comes from Deltaproteobacteria bacterium, assembly GCA_021781535.1. Classification (GTDB taxonomy): domain Bacteria; phylum Desulfobacterota; class Desulfuromonadia; order Geobacterales; family Pseudopelobacteraceae; genus JACRCG01. The sequence continues at coordinate 9,012 of JAJXWO010000034.1, forward strand.
CCATCTGGGTCATGTCGCCATGCAGGGCAGCTGCAGGGTAGCCGTTGCGGGAAAGTTCACGCGATAGCTCATCGGCATCACGTTTGGTAGCAGAGAATATGATGGCGCGGGTCAGTTCGGAATCACTGACCAGATGATTGAGGAGCTCTTTCTTGTGATTAAGGTTGTCGGTGACATGCAGGCGTTGTTCAATCAGTGCGTGGGATGAGGTGCTGACAGCCAGTTGAATCCGCTTCGGTTCACGCATCATCTTTTCGGCCAGTCGTGCGATGTCACCTTCCATGGTGGCGGTGAACATCAGGGTCTGGCGATTTGATGGGGTGCGATCAACAATCTTGTTGATGTCTTCGCTGAAACCCATATCGAGCATGCGGTCGGCTTCGTCGAGGACCAGCATCTCCAGGCGGTCAAGACGGATGCTGCCGCGCTCAATGTGGTCTACGAGGCGTCCGGGAGTGGCGACAATGATGTCAACCGGTGCGGAAAGCAGGCGCAGTTGCTCGCGGTACGGCATGCCGCCGAGCAGTGAGCCGCAACGGGGACGAATGCCGCGACCGTAGTTGCGGGCGGATTCCATAACCTGACCGGCCAGCTCGCGGGTCGGTGCCAAAATCAGAATACGCGGTCCTTTGCCTGGCAGTGTCGATTTTTTTGTCAGGAGCTCAAGGGCAGGGAGCACGAAGGCGGCGGTCTTGCCGGTGCCGGTCTGTGCTGTCGCGATCAGGTCGTTGCCTGCCAGTACGATCGGGATTGATTGTTCCTGAATGGGGGTCGGGGTTGTGTAGCCGCAGGCGGTAATCGCCGAGAGGATGGCCGGATTAAGGCCCAGTTCTTCAAACGTCATGTTGATTCCTTTTCTGGGAGCGGTGTAAAGATAAAAGCGCACACGAACCGGTGAATCAAACAGATGATTCCAGGAAAGGCAGAATACAGTAACGTGCGGGCAGACAATAAATCTTCGCCTGCCGTACGGTCTGCTTGTTTCAATCGGGATTGGAGATGATTGAAGATACAGGGGGGGCAGAATGCGATGATCAAAAGAGAAACAACGGACACCATACCGATGTTTCGTGTGGTATAACAATCCAGCATCATATATGCTTTATTTTGCAAAGGCAAGTAAAAATTTTATGGCAGGTGCATCAATTTCTGTATACGGCTGATTCTGCTCTTGTCTATTGATCCTTCGTCGTGGTAACGTCGCCGTACTCGGATCCATGGCTGTCTTTGAAAAAACGGATACGTCGGTGTATGAAGTAAATTAAAAGCGTAGCAATTCTTTTAGCGTGTACATCAAAGAGGAGTCTCGCGTGTCAAAACAATACGTACGTGAAATAAAAGATCGCGATCCGGTGAATGCCGTGTTTCTGGTCAAGGATAAGATTCTGGCCATGGCCAAGAACGGCAAACCGTATATGAACCTGCGCCTGATGGATAAGAGCGGCGACATCGAAGCGAAGATCTGGGACAATACGGAGCTGCTCGACAAGCAGTTTAACAAGGATGATTTTGTCAAGGTGCGTGGCAAGGCCTCGGTCTATATGAACAAAATGCAGGTTGTCATTGCTGAAATTGCCAAGGTGCCCGAGGATCAGGTGACACTGGCGGACTTTCTTCCCGAATCGCCTCGGGGCGGTGCCGAGATGCGAAGTGAGTTGACCGATACAGTCGCCACGCTTGTCAATCCTCATCTGAGAGGGCTTATGGAGGCCTTTCTTGCCGATGAGACGTTCATGAGGCTCTATTGCCAGGCTCCGGCCGCCAAGGGGATGCATCACGTCTATCTGGGAGGATTGCTGGAACACTCGCTCTCATTGGTCAAGCTGGTCAAGACAATTGTGCCCCTGTATGGCGGCATTAATGAAGACCTGCTGGTAGTCGGGGCGCTCTTGCACGATGTCGGCAAGATTCATGAAATGAGTTTTGAGCGGGCCTTTGATTATACCGACGCCGGTAAGCTGCTCGGGCATATCACCATCGGTGTGGAACTGGTCGGAGAAAAAATCCGCCAGGTGGACGGGTTTCCGTGTGAGCTGGCGCTGCTGCTTAAGCATATGTTGCTGTCTCACCATGGCCAATACGAATATGGTTCGCCCAAGCGCCCTAAAACGGTTGAGGCGACAATCCTTAATTATCTGGATGATATGGACTCAAAGATTAACGGCATCAAGGCTCATATCGCCAAAGAAACCGCCTCGACGTCCCGCTGGACCGTGCACCACCGGTTGTATGACCGCTATTTCTTCAAATGCAACGGGATGGGTGATGAATTGGACGGGGGAGAGGAGGTGCGGTGCGTGCAGGACGAAACCGGTGAGGCGGCACCTCCGGAACCGGTCTCCTGCCAGAAACGGGAATCGTTTAACAACCAGCCGCTCAAGGCGCTGGAAAACCTGAAAATAGTCTGAGAGGATCTGGGGCTGTTATTCAGCCCCTCTTCATCTCTATCTGTAACTCCGATATCTTTTTCCTCAACGTATTCCGGTTGATGCCGAGCACATCGGCTGCTTTTACCTGATTCCAGCGGCATTTTTCCAGCACAAGGCGAATCAGGGGACGTTCAACCTGTTCCAGTACCATGGCATAAATATCTCCCTTATCAAGCCCTTCTATGCCATTCATGCAGGATCGCAACTTCAGATCAATCAACTCTTCCAGTGACGTTTCCTGAGCCCCGGCCTGCGGAAGATCTTTTGCAGGGAGCAGTCCCCCAAAATCATGTGCGGTTAACAGCGGGTCATTTGATAGAATAACGGCACGTTTGATGGCATTTTCAAGCTCGCGCACATTGCCGGGCCATGAATATGACTTCAGGAGTGCCAGGGCGTCGTCAGTCAGGCGCTTGGGGGAAACCGACATTTCCGTGCAGGAACGCGACAGAAAGTAGCCGGCCAGATCGGGGATGTCGTCGCGCCGCTCCCGTAGCGGGGCGAGGATGATGGGTACAACATTCAGGCGGTAGTAAAGGTCTTCGCGAAACTCCTTCTGACGAACCTTTTCAGCCAGCGACTGGTTGGTTGCGGCGACAATTCTGACATCGACGGCTATATTCTGATTACCGCCGATTCGGGTTACTTCCTGCTCCTGGAGAACCCGTAAAATTTTGGCTTGCAGATCAAGCGGCATATCACCAATCTCGTCAAGAAAAAGTGTGCCGTGATTCGCCTGTTCAAACTTACCCTGTTTCCGTTCGCCTGCACCGGTGAAAGCTCCCTTCTCTGAGCCGAACAGCTCGCTCTCGAGCAGGTCGCGGGGAATGGCCGCGCAGTTAATCGCTACAAAAGGTTTCCCGAGCCGTTCCGAGTTGAAATGAACAGCTCGTGCTACCAGCTCCTTGCCGGTGCCGGACTCTCCCTGGATTAAAATTGTAACATCGCTTACCGCTACTTTGCCGATGGTTTTGTAAACATCCTGCATGGCTGCTGAATTGCCGACGATGTTTTTTTCGACCTGATACCGATCTTTGAGTTCCTGTTTGAGCGTGGTGACCTGACCGGCGATGTCACGGGCCTTGGCAACTTTTTCGATGATGGCGTCAATGACGTCCAGGTCGAACGGCTTGGTGATATAGTCGTATGCGCCCCGTTTCATCGCTTCCACGGCATTTCTCATGCTGGCTTCTGCTGTCATGATGACCACAAGCAGATCGTTGTTCAGTTCACGGACCTTGTCCAGAAGATCAAGTCCGGTAATGCCGGGCATCTTGATGTCAAGGATTGCCAGATCATAGCAGTTGTCTTTGATCAGTTCCAATGCATGACGGCCATCATGGGCCAGATCAACGCTGAACCCCTTCTGCTTGAGCGCTTTTGAAAGTACCCAGCGGATACTCTCTTCATCATCGGCAACCAGTATTCTGTTAAGCGGCATGGGGAACCTCTTTTGTTAGTAGGGGTGTGCGTGCACCGGCCAACCGGGGCCCGGCACATTGCGGCCATCCATCAGTTTATCGTACCAGCGGCAGCAGTACCGTAAATTTTGTTCCATGTCCAGGATCTGATTCTGCCTTGATCATGCCGCGATGTTCCGAGACTATTTTGTGGCAGATTGTCAAGCCCAGGCCGGTGCCGCCCGATTTGGTGCTGAAAAACGGCGTCCAGATATTTTCCAGATCATTCTGGGGAATACCGGGGCCATCATCACTTATCTCGATGGCAACCATTCGTGAATTGCGCTCGTTCTGTGTCATGCGATAGTCAGAAAGAACTCTGCTTGATACCGTCAGTCGTCCGTCGATACCCACCGCATCGATTGCATTGCAAATCAGGTTCAAAAACAGGCGGGTCAGCATTTCCTCGTCGGCCATGATATCGGGGATGCTGGGATCGAAATGTTGAATAAACGCGATCTCCCGGTCGGCTACGGCCTGTTTCTGCAATAGCAGTATATCACCCAGGATCTTATGCAGGTTGACCGGAGCAAGCCTCAGGGCCCGTGGGGAAGCCAGCTCCAGCAACTCACGGATAATATGGTCAATTCGCTCCGTTTCCCGAATGACGACCCGGGTATATTCGAGCATCTCACTTTCCGGATCGAACTCGCGTTCCAGAAGCTGGGCGGCGCCTTTTATGCCTCCCAAGGGGTTTTTTACTTCATGCGCCAATCCGGCGGCGAGGGTTCCCAGGGTGGAAAGGCGGTCGGCCTGGCGTACGGCTGCTTCAAGTTCACGGATATAGGTGATGTCTTTGAGCGTCAGTATCGCCCCGATATTTTCACCGCTCCCTTCGACCAATGGGTAGCAGGTAACGGCAACCGGTGTAATTTTCCCCGTTGAGCGCACGACGACATTTTCATGGTCTGAAATAGTTATGCCGGTCTTCATGGTTTTGGTAAGCATCTCGATCAGGGTTGTCTCAAGGGTAAACAGCTTATTGAACGCTGCTCCCTGAGCCTGATTTTGCGAGAATCCGGTAATCTGCTCGGCTGCGGGATTGCACAGCGTAATGAGGCCGGTGCTCCCTACAACAATAACGCCATCACCAACGCTGTCGATGACGGTGGCATAGTAGTCGTCACGCACTTTCTGATGTTGTTCAGTCGGTCTGTTCATCTGGATTATGGCCCACGGTATCGGGTATGCTCCGAATCCTTTCTGTTAGCATCAGGATATCTTGAATCGATTGGGCTGAATTGGCTGTCCGGCGGATCTCCGAAGCTCCGGTAAATCCTTTGGCATACCAGCCGATATGTTTCTTGATCTCCCGGACGGCAACCGCTTCACCGCGCTCCTCAGTAAACAGGTGCAGATGTTTTTCAATGGCAGCGGCCCGCTCGCGGGTGCTGACCGGAATGTAGTCGCCGGACTGTTCAAGCTCTCGGACCTGTCTGAAAATCCAGGGGTTGCCAAGTGCTCCGCGCGCAATCATGATGCCGTCACAGCCGGTCTCTTCCAGCATGCGGAGGCAATCATGAGGTGTAAACAGGTCACCACTCCCTAAGACGGGAATAGAAAGACGTTCTTTCATTTCCCTGAGCTGGTTCCAGTCGGCCTGGCCGGAAAACATCAGGCTGCGGCTGCGGGGGTGCAGGGTGATGGCATCACACCCCTCGGCTTCCGCAATGCGTCCTACCTCTTGAAAAACGGTGGTGCCGCAATGCCAACCGGAACGGATCTTGATGGTCAGTGGCAGCGTAGTCGCCGCACGCACGGCACGAACGATGGCGGCAATTTTACGTGGCTCCTGTAGCAACGCGCTGCCTGCACCGGTTCCGACCACTTTGCGCACCGGGCAGCCCATATTGATGTCGAGCAGATCGCCGTACCCTTCTACCATGCGTGCCGCTTCAGCCAGATCGTCAGGTTTATCGCCAAAAAGCTGGATGCCGAGCGGCCGATCCTCGGGAGAACTCTTCAAAAGGGCCAGTGTCTTGATCCCTTCGCGCACCAATCCATTGACACTAACCATTTCGGTATAGGCCAGTGAAGCTCCGGTCTCCCGACAGATCAGGCGAAACGGTAGATTTGTGATTCCCGCCAAGGGTGCAAGCACGACATTGTGCGCAAGGGCGAGAGAGCCAATTGTTAGTGGTTTTAGCATGATACACACAGACGACGCGAATCGGGAGGGAGAAAACGGTCTTGTCCTGCCTAAATTTTGGGCATAGTAGCACAGTCGATATAAATGGCAAGGGCAAAAGTAGATTTTTATTGCCAACGCGCGTATTTCCGTTTTTAATACAGGTAACTCAAGGGGTCTGTAGAAGGAGAACTGCAATGTTTGGAATCGGTATGCCGGAAATGATAATTATTCTTGTAATAGCTCTGATCGTCATCGGTCCGCACAAACTGCCGGAACTTGCCAAGTCGTTGGGAAAGGGGCTTGCGGAGTTCAAAAAAGCTTCAGAAGGGTTCCAGCGCTCCGTTCAGGAAGAGGCCAACAAGCCTGAAGAGCCCGTAAAAGAGCCGGCGTCTCAGGCGCTGGCAGCCTCTGCAGTCGTGGAGCCGGTTACGCCGGGTGAGCCGCCGGAATCGCAGCCTGTTGAAAAGAAAGAAACGCCACACGCCTGATATCTGCGCTGTAAACAGCGAGAGCCCTGCATTTCCCGGCTCTCGCTGTCTTAATCAGAGTACGTGAAATTATTTTACCTCAATATTGATCTGTTTCGGTTTCGTTTCCTCTTTTTTGGGGAGAGTAATCGTTAATACCCCCTTATCGCAGCTTGCGACAACTTTTTCCTGATTTATGGTGGTCGGCAGGCTGAAACTGCGCTGGAAACTGCCGAAATATCTTTCGATGCGATGGTAATTTTCCTTTTTTACCTCATCCTCGTGCTTGCGCTCCCCCTTCAAAATCAGGGTGGCATCTTCAATACGCACTTCGATGTCCTTTTGATCAACATCAGGCAATTCGGCTTTAATAATGATAGAATCAGCGGTTTCATAAATATCAACCGCCGGCTGCCAGAGCCCCTCATTAATATCCTCACTTGGCAAGTCGTGATTCCACGAAAGGTTGAGGAGCCGGTTCATCTGGTCCTGCATGGTGCGCAACTCCCTGAGCGGGTTGTATTTTACCAGTGCCATAACTATACCCTCCTTTAAGCGGTTATGATCATATCTATACAAAAGGATAATCATGATTTAATAAATGTCAAGGATCGCCCCTGCCGCAGGTCTGCTGCAAGAACTCCAGACTTTTAAGCTTTCTGGCGGAGTGACTTGCCAGCGTTTCATCCAGAAGGATACCGATGAGGTGGAGCGGCTCCCCGTCACATGAAATATGCCCGAAGCGGCTGGTAGCTAAACAGGAACCCAAATGCTGGAGGGAAGTCGATGGTATCAGTTGACCGGTTGGGGCACAGAAGTGACATACCAGTTCCCCGCCATGCTGCATGAGCGCTCCCCGTTCGCCAAAGCTGGAACCGCAGCGACTGCATCCTTCCAGCGACGGGCGGTACCCGAGAATATTGAGCAGATTGATTTCAAACATCCGGCGGTCGGCGTCGTCAACGTGGCCCGTATCCAAGTGTTCAAGATAGGCAGCCAGCAGACGGTACAGGCGTGGTAGCGGATGCCCTTCCGGAGTGAGACACTCGACGAGTTCACAGGCGTACAACCCGTGGGCAATTGCACCCAGTTCGCCGCGGATCCCGGAATAGAGCGAGATAACATCAGCGCTCCGCAAAGAAGAAAGGCCGTCTTTATGACTGAGCTGGAGGTCAATCCGGGCAAACGTCTCCAAGGCTGGCCCGAAGCGCTTGCGGCTATTACGGGCTCCACGGGCAAAGCCTTTTAGCCGTCCATGTTCAAGCGTGAACAGCGACACGATCCGGTCGCTTTCACCATAGCTGGATGACGAAAGCACAAAGGCTTGCAGCTTTTCCAGATGCATGACGCTCACAGCAGCTCCGATGAGAATATGATGACGAGTCACAAAATTATGGTACACTCAATTGCAATCACCCCATTTATACCACACAGGGTACCGACATGATAGCTTCTGAAACGCTTGCCAGGCTGGAATTTGACAAGCTTCTCTCCGAAATTTCCCGCCATGCCCACAGTCCCTGCACGGCTGAGCATATCGATTGCATACGGCCGCTCAATGATCTTCAGGCAATTGGCACCACATCAGGGCGAATCGGCGAAATTCGCGCCCTTGATCGATCCGGCATTTCGCTTGCTTTCGGGCATTTTGAGGATATCCGCCCCTCTCTGGAACTTTTGCGGCCGGTCGGAGCGGTACTGGCCCCTCTCGAACTGCTCCAGTTTATTCCGGTGCTGCGGCTGTATGCCGACCTTGCCCGCCAATGTATGTACCGTGAAGACATTACCCTGCTGAAAACAATTGAGCCGCAGTTGCGGAGTTTTCCCGACATTCTTGAACCGCTCGTTGCTTCTATTGATAGCGATGGCAGTATCATGGATTCCGCTTCAACGCTGCTCAGGGAGACTCGCCGCGCCAAACGGGGTCTGGCGGGACGAATCCGCAAAAAAATTGAGGAGATAATCCGCGACAGCGGTATTGAGAAGTTTCTGCAGGACGATTTTATTACGCAACGTTCCGGGCGCTGGGTCATTCCGGTACGCATGGACTCCAAGGGGATGGTCAAAGGGGTCGTGCACGATGTTTCCTCTTCAGGTGAAACCGCTTTCATGGAACCGCTGGAGATTATTCCTTTCGTCAATGAGCTGGAAAATCTGACTGCGGAAGAGAGGGCAGAAGAAATCCGTATCTTGCGCCAGCTTTCACGCTGGATACGCGAAGATGCCGATCAGATTGCCGCCTGTTTTAATACGTTGCTGGAACTTGATCGGCTGAACAGTATGGCACGTTTTGCGGCCGAATTTGATCTGGAACCGGCCAGGATTAATGAGAAGGGTGAACTGCGTCTCGTGGAGGCCCGCCACCCGTTGCTGCTCATGATGCAGAGACGGGGAATGCTGAAAAACGTTGAACCATTGGGACTTGAGTTGGGGGGGCCTGTGCCGGATTCCGCTTCCGTTATGGTTATTACCGGGCCTAACGCCGGAGGCAAAACCATCGCCCTCAAGACAGCCGGCATGCTGGCTCTCATGGCGCTTTCCGGCCTGCCGGTGCCTGCCGGACCGCGTTCAACCTTTCCGCTGCTCGATGCGCTTCTGGTTGATATCGGTGATGAACAGTCCATCGAACAGAGCCATTCCACCTTTTCGGCCCATGCTGCCCGGATTACCGGCATTATCCGCCAGAGTGGCGTTTCCACACTGGTACTGCTGGACGAACTTGGGGCCGGCACCGAACCGCTGCAGGGGGCGGCAATCGCCTGTGGCGTTTTGCATGAACTCCAGCAGCAGGGGAGCATGGTGATTGCAACGACACACCTGAGCGACATCATCGGTTTTGTCCATCAAACTCCCGGCATGATCAATGCCGGGATGGCGTTTGACGATGCCAGCTTCACGCCGCTCTACCGGCTTATCGTCGGTGAGCCGGGACAGTCGCATGCCGTGGAGATTGCGCGTCGTTTCGGGATGCCGGAGGGGGTGATCGCCTTTGCCCGTCAGATGCTCGGCAATGCCGGCAGCGAGTTTGCGTCACTGCTGGCCGAACTGCGGCAGCGGCGGAACGATTATGAGACCCTGCTCAGATCTCTTGAAGCGCGTGAACGCTCTCTTGACCAGCGGAGTGCGGAGCTTGACATGCGGGCGGAACATGTGATCCGGATCCGTAAAGAGGCGGCCGAAAAAGGGTGGAATGATGCCAAAGAATTGATTTCCGCAACGCGACGACGTACCAACGCACTCTTGGAGGAGTTGAAACGTGAAAAACGGAGTGAGATCGTCGAAGAGCTGCGTCAGGCCGAGACGGTGTTGATTGCACAGCTGAAACCGCAGGCCGCATCGCCGGATCTGGTGCCGCTGACATCGGTTACGCAGGGTGACGCTGTTCATATCGGTTCTCTGGGGTATGATGGTGTTGTGCTATCGATGGATGGCCGCCATGACAAGGCGCGGGTGAGAGCCGGGCGGATGGAGCTGGACGTGCCGTTGACGGATTTGTTCAAAGCCCGGAGCGCTGAGGGACGAAGCGCAAAAAAAGGCTCCGCCGCTTCCTGGAAAGTGGATATTATTGAGTGCGAACAGCGAGAGCTGAAGGTAATCGGGCTGCGGGTGGACGAGGCGTTGACAGAGCTGGAACCGTTTATCAACCACGCTGCAGCAGCCGGCCTGCGCGAAGTACGGGTCATTCACGGAATCGGCAGTGGCCGACTGCGGGACGCCGTGCGGGAAGAGCTTGAGCGGCATCCGCTGGTCGATGGTTATCGGCCGGGCGAACCGCACGAAGGCCGGGATGGTGCCACAATAGTTGCGTTGAGGTCTTAATATATGCGGACAAATTGATGGGGGGATTATGCCGAACTTTAAAATTGGTGAGCTTCTGATTCATGCCAGATTGATCAGCCAGGAACAGTTTGAGCAGGCGCTTGAGATGCAGCAGATAAGCCCTGCACAGCCTATCGGGCAGATCCTGTGCCAGATGGGCTTTCTGAAAGCGAAAGATCTGGGATATGTTCTTGATCATAATAATAAACGCCTCAAGCTGGGAGAAATCCTGGTCTCGCAGAACCTGATCAATGAGGAACGGCTTAATAATGCGCTTCAAATCAGTAAAACCGAAAAGATTCCGCTTGGCCGGGCGCTCATACGGCAGCGTCTGCTTGAAGAAGAACAGGTTGCACGCGCAATCGCCATGCAGCACGACCTGAAATTTGTCAATCTTTCCGGCATAAGGTTTGAGCCGACATTGTCCGGTTTCATTAATGCCACCTATGCGCAGCGTCTCCGTATTGTACCGATTCGGTGCCGGGATAATGTCTTGTCGATTGCCATGGCATATCCACTGCAGCGGGAAGAGCTCTTGCAGCTTGAAAGTTGTTGCAAAATGGCTATTGATCCGGTTATTTCCAAAGAAAGTGATATTTTTATCGCCCAGCAGAAGGTGTTCAAGCTGAGCGGTTCTCCCGATCTTGAAGAGCTTGGTGTTGAACTGTCCGAAGATCAGATCCGTGACAGTGGCAAATCAAAGTATGTAAGTGATTTTATCAGTGCAGATGTAGAATTCCTGGTGAAAAAGGTTATCACTGCCGGTATCATGAAAGGGGCCAGCGATATCCACCTGGAATCCACCGAACAGGGAATGCATATCCGTTATCGCCTTGACGGAATTCTGCAGACCATCGAGATGGGGGCTACTGATGCGTTGATCAGTACCCATGCACGGCAGATGGTTTCCAAGGTTAAAATCATGTGCGATATGGATATTGCGGAGCGTCGCCGTCCCCAGGACAGCAGCTTCAAAATGAATGTTTCCAAGGATGGCAAGCTGCGCAGCGTCGATTTTCGTGTCTCCACCATCCCGACCCAGTTTGGGGAAAACGTGGTGATCCGAATCCTGGATAAACGCAGTAGCGGCATCACCCTGGAATCGTTGGGATATTTTCCCGAAGATATTGCCGCGCTTTACAAGGCACTTGAAAAACCGACCGGCATCTTTCTGGTGACCGGCCCCACCGGTTCCGGAAAATCATCTACCCTCTATGCCGCGCTCTCGCGCATCAATTCTCCCGGCGTCAAGACTCTCACTATTGAAGATCCGATAGAATACGGTATCGAAGGGATAATCCAGACGGAGGTCAACGAGGTTATCGGCAACACCTTTGCCCGTCTGTTACGTGCCTTTTTACGCCAGGACCCGGACAACATCATGGTGGGCGAAATCCGCGACCTGGAAACTGCTACCATCTCCATGCGGGCTGCATTGACCGGTCACACCGTGCTGTCGACCCTGCACACCAACGATGCAACCAGCGCCGTTGAACGCATGATTGACATGGGGGTCGAACCGGGGTTGATCTCCACGACACTGCGCGGTGTTCTGGCACAACGGCTGGTGCGCCGCATCTGTACCGCATGCAAGGTGACTTATACTCCTTCCGGATTGCTGCGCTCGGAGTTCGGCATCCCGGCCGACAGCGGCATGGCGTTTATCCAAGGTAAAGGGTGTCCTGACTGCAATTATACCGGTTTCAGCGGGCGTTTGCCCATCGTCGAACTTTGGATTCCAAACCGTGAAGAGCTGCTGATTATCAACCGCCGTCCCGACAATCAATCTTTTCGTACGGCCGTTTTTTCTGTCCCCGGACGATTGACCATGATCGAGAGTGGTTTTCGCAGGGTGCAGGCCGGAGAAACCACGTTGGAAGAGCTGCTGAGAGTTGTGCCTTATGAGCAGATTGAGGCCGGCCGGGGTAAGATTGCCGATCTGTTTGCGATGCCATGAGAGTGCTTAGTTTAGCAGATGTGATCATAGTTTAACTCGTTGCCTTTGGACTATATTGGTGTTAATTTATCTCGGCTGAGTCTCGGTCTCTCGGGTTATTGCCCGATATTTCCGGTTCAATCCACGCACAAAACGGTTGCCAGCCAACGATTGCTGCCCACACGTATACACAATTTCTGATAGACGGGTGATCCACTGTGAAGGAACGGGCTTTGCGTGACAAGGAACAACAGCTCCAGGCGGTTCTTGATATATCCCAGGCCGGGATATTCATGACGAATGCCAACAGATGGACCATTTCATATGCCAACAACCGGATGGCAGAATTGTTTGGTTGTACCCTTCCTGATCTTAACGGCTCCGCTTTTATTGATTATATCCATCCCGCCGAAATCGAAAGTGCCAAGCTCAATATGCACATGATGGTTACGGGAGAAGCCGATCAGATCAAGGTGGAGCGCCGGTTTATCCGCGGGGATGGAAGTGAATTCTGGGGGGCATTTACTGCACGGGCTCTTGTGAAGGGAGATGGCACTCTTCAGGGTGTCATGGTATCCATTTACGACAATACGGAACTCCGGAAAACGGAACAGACACTGAGCATTGTTGAAAACAACTATTGGGAAATATTCAACGCTACAAATGACGCCGTGTTCGTGCATGATGGGTATACCGGCGCTATCGTTGAGGCGAATAAGGCGGTTGAGAAACTGTACGGATACTCCCGCGAAGAAATATTCATCATGAACGTTCATGATTTCAGCTCCGGTGAACCTCCCTATTCATTGGATGAGGCGATCAGCTGGATCAGGAAGGCTTCGGAAGAGGGCCCACAGTCGTATGAATGGCTCGGCAAGAAGAGCAGCGGAGAGCTGTTCTGGGCAGAAGTGTCGCTGACTTCGTCACATATAGGCGGAGAAGGACGTGTTCTGTCGGTTATCAGAGACATTAGCGATCGCAAGGAGATTGAGAAAAAACTCCAGTATCTCAGTTCTCACGACTCCTTGACCGGATTGTACAACCGATCATTCTTTGAGACGGAGTTCGAGCGCAGTGCAAAAGGGAGAAAGTACCCGGTCAGTGTTCTCGTTGCAGACCTTGACGGTCTCAAGTCGGTGAATGATACCCATGGTCATGAGGCTGGAGATGCGTTGATTAAATCGGCAGCAAAAATCCTGTGCTGTGTGTTCAGGTCTGAAGATTGTGTGGCGCGTGTCGGTGGCGATGAATTTGTTGTGTTATTGCCAGAGTCGGATGAAAAAATTGCCTTTGCGTTGCAAAGCCGCATCCGCGAAGCAGAACAGCGCCTGAACAGTGAAAGCGGAGTGGTTCAGGTGCGGCTTTCCCTGGGAAGTGCAACAGCGTATCTGCCCGGCGAGATGAAAGATCTTATAAATAAGGCTGATATGCGGATGTATGAAGATAAATCCACCTATAAACAGAGTGGCAACCTGCTGAGTTCCTACTGCTCCCCGGCAGACTATCAGTTGGATGAAACGGTTTCCCTGTCAGGGAACCTTTGACCTGAGTTTTACCGAATCACTGAGCAATACATTACGAAGAAAACCTGTGGACTGTACAAAAAAATCTGGGCCGCACGTATTTTTATTTCAACTCCCACGCCGTCAACTCTGCAACCGTATGCTGAAACTTTCTTCTCGTTTCGCGGATTACAAACGGAACATCCCGGGGATTGCCAACCAGTGTAAAGCGCTTCGCTAAAGCAGCTTTTAATCCATCCAGTGACCAGACCGGCTCACCTGCTTCCCGGTATCCCCCAAGCCACTCTTCTTTTTTCGTGTACTCTTCCAGCCAGGTATATGGCGAGGTCAGCACGAGGAGACCGCCCGGATTCATTCGTTCATGGATTGAAGCCAGAAATGTGCGAGGTGAATAGAGCCGGTCGATCAGGTTTGCGGCCAGAATCAGGTCATAGCCGCTGAATTTTTCCGGCAGGTTGCAGGCGTCGCCCTGGAAAAATTGTACCCGGTCGCGCACGCTATCCAGCCCCAGTGCCGTAAGGGTTGTTTCATGAAACGAGACGATTTCGCCTTCTTCCGGCAGTGCATAGCGGAGATACCCATCTTCCTGCATCCGGGCAGCAAGGCGGAAGAAGCGGGTGGAAAAGTCCAGTCCGGTCACCAGCTTGAACCCTCCTTGCGCCAGCTCAAATGACGATCTCCCCAAAGCACAACCAAGGTCAAGGGCATGCCCTCTCGTGCGCCCCTGCATCAGTTCCAGGCAGATGGCGGCACAGGTTTTTGGAAAATTGGCCACGTCATAATGGTCCGGTCCGTAGTGGGCGTCGCAGTACTGGGCCGTCAGGGCGTCGCTTTCGTACTGGTCGTCGTGGATGACGATTGGCACGGCGCTTTCCACATAGCGGAACCCGGCGTGCTGGAAAAAGTGCCGCCGGAAGGCGTAGCGGGAATCCCGCGTGGCTTCATTGCCGGTGGAGATCCAGGAACCACCCTTAATGAGGTTGTGGAGGGTGTCGAAGGTCGGGGTCGAGAAGTCATCGTACCATGGATGAATCTCGAAGCCGTGGAACGGGTAAATCGGGGTCTCGGTCCACTGCCAGACGTTGCCGAGCACGTCGAAGAAGTCGCCGGTTTTGAAGCGGTCGATCGGACAGGAGGAGGCCCAGTATTCGAGGTTGATGTTGCCGGGAGCTTTGTCCCACCAGGGCTGGTCCGGGATGGCGCAGATGTCGCGCAGCCGGTTCCACTCGTCCTCGCTCGGCAGGCGGATCGGCGCTCCGGTCTGGGCCGACTTCCAGTTGCAGAATGCCTTGGCTTCAAGGTAGTTCACTTCCACCGGCCAGTTCCAGGGGAGGGCGATTTCGCTGGCCATAGTGCGCAGCTTCCATTCTTCACCGGCCTTGATCCAGAAAAGCGGACACTCCGCCTGTTTGAACTCACGCCAGTGCCACCCCTCCTCGGTCCACCACTTCTGTTCGCGATAGCCGTCCGCCTCGACAAACTCCAGGAATTCCCGGTTGGAGGTGAGGTACTCTGCCGCCTTGAAACCCGATACTTCGGCGGTGTGCATTCCGTACTCGTTATCCCAACCGTAGAGCGGGTGATCCTTTGATTTGCCAAGAGCGACACTGCCTCCGGCAACAGGAAGAAGCCGGTTTGCGGGGGGCTCGCCCGTGTCGGTACAGATCTCCCACAAAGGGAGCTGCTGTACCTGGTCGATGGGAAGCTGGCGGATCAGCACCGACGAAGTTTCCAGATGGATGCGCTGATGCTCGATTCCCATCATAATTCCCCAGAACGGGTTCTCCCACGTGATGGGGAGATTGAGCGGCAGCCGCCGGATCAGTCCGTCAATCAGAGAACGTACCTGGTCGCGGTACTCCTTCACCTGGTGGCGGGTGGGCCAGTCGTAATGGGCTTCATTCAGGTCGTCCCAGGACATCTCGTCCACCCCCACGGCAAACAGGGACTCCAATTGAGGGTTGATGCGTTCGTCGATGACCCGGGCAATGGTCAGCTTGTTGACATAGAAGCTGGCGGTGTGGCCGAAGTAAAAAATCAGCGGGTGGCGCAGTCGGTCGGCCCGCAAGTAAAAAGTATCGTCGTATTTGAGTGAATCGTACAGTTGTTCGTCAATGTCGAAGGTGGCGTGGAAATACTCCAGAATCTCGGCCCGCTTCTGTTCCGGGTTGTCTCCGGTAAGGATGGTGGTATGTGTTTTACGCAGTTCCATGACGACTCTCCTGTGCGCCCGGCCGTGTGTCTATTACGATCAGGCACCCATTATACTCGAATATTATACAACAAACAAATGCAGAGCATTTAATTCTGTGACAGCCGCTTTCAGAGTATGTATATATTACCGTCGTTGAGCGGTTTGACAAGACAATGGAGGAATTTACTCAGATGACACAAAATATCATTGCAGCCCTTTCCGAACGCATCCTGGTTATAGACGGTGCCATGGGTACCCAGATCCAGGCTCGCAACCTGACCGCCGAGGATTTCGGCGGCATTGAATACGAAGGGTGCAACGAGTATTTGACCATAACCCGTCCCGATGTCATCGAGGATGTCCATCGCGCCTATCTGGCCGCCGGGGCCGATATCATTGAGTCCAATTCCTTTGGCTCAACCGACATCGTCCTTGCCGAGTACGGCCTGCAGGATCAGGTCTTCGAGTTGAACAGACAGGCTGCCATGATCGCCCGCCGGGCCTGCGACGCGTTTGCAACTCCCGGAAAACCGCGCTGGGTGGCAGGTTCCATGGGGCCGACCACCCGGACCATCTCCGTGACCGGCGGGGTAACCTTCACCCAGTTGGTGCAGGCCTTTCGGGGGCAGGCCTTGGGTCTGCTGGCGGGTGGGGTCGACCTGATGCTGCTGGAAACGGCGCAGGATACGTTGAACCTGAAGGCCGCTGCCGAGGGAATCCGGCTGGCGTTCGATGAGTCGGGACAGCAGGTGCCGCTGATGATTTCCGGCACGATCGAAGCGACCGGCACCATGCTGGCCGGGCAGGGGGTGGAAGCGCTGTACACCAGTCTGGCTCATCTGGAGGACAGCCTTGGACTGATCAGTATCGGCCTGAACTGCGCCACCGGCCCGGAGTTCATGACCGATCATCTGCGCACGCTGTCGGAGCTGGCTTGCTGCCATGTCTCGGTGTACCCGAACGCCGGCCTGCCGGACGAGAACGGCACCTATGCCGAATCGCCCGCATCGCTGGCGGCCAAGCTGTCGCGCTTTGTGGATGAAGGGTGGCTCAATATCGTCGGCGGCTGTTGCGGTACGACGCCGGCGCACATCGCCGCCATCGCTGACATGGTATCCGGTAAGGCGCCGCGGCGTCCCTCCGCGGTCCGCCGCCGGGTCGTTTCCGGGATCGAGGCGCTGACGGTGGAAGAAGATGCCCGTCCGCTGCTGGTGGGGGAGCGCACCAACGTCATCGGCTCGCGCTCGTTCAAGAACATGATTGTGGCCGAGCGCTTTGAAGAAGGGGCGGAAATTGCCCGCGATCAGGTCAAGGGGGGCGCCCAGGTGATCGACGTCTGCGTTGCCAATCCGGATCGGGACGAGGCTGCCGATATGACCCGGCTGCTGGAATTCGTGCCGCGCAAGGTGCGGGCGCCGATCATGATCGACTCCACCGATCCGCAGGTGACGGAACTGGCGCTCCAGCGGTTGCAGGGGAAATGCCTGATCAATTCAATCAACCTGGAGGATGGGGAAGGGAAATTTGCCCAGGTTTCGGCACTGCTGCACCGGTACGGCGGCGCGGTGGTGGTCGGGTGCATCGACGAAGATCCGCAGCATGGCATGGCGGTGACCCGGGAACGCAAGCTGGCGGTGGCGCGGCGCTCCTACGATCTGCTGGTCAACACGTACCGTCTCCGTCCGGAAGACCTGATCTTCGACCCGCTCGTCTTCCCGGTGGGGAGCGGCGATGCCGCATACGTTGGCTCAGCGGTGGAAACTATCGAAGGGGTACGGCTGATTACGCAGGAGTTCCCACGCTGCAGCACGATCCTGGGAATATCCAATGTTTCGTTCGGCCTCCCCCAGGCGGGGCGGGAGGTGCTGAATGCAGTCTTCATCTACCACTGCGTCAGGGCCGGGCTGACCTACGCCATCGTCAACACCGAAAAGCTGGAACGCTATGCCTCCATCCCACCGGAGGAACTCAGGCTGGCGGAAGACCTGATTTTCTGGCGCGGTGATGACCCGGTGGCCGCCTTTGCCGCCGCCTTCCGCGGCAAGCTGAAGACCGTCCACGCCCCGGCAGCGGATCTGCCGCTGGAAGAGCGTCTGGCACGCTACATCGTCGAGGGAATCAAGAATGGCCTGACCGATGATCTGGACGCGGTACTGGCGCGGGGTGACAGGCCACTCGACATCATCAACGGGCCGTTGATGAGCGGTATGGCCGAGGTGGGGCGGCTGTTCAACGATAACCAACTGATCGTAGCCGAGGTGCTGCAGTCCGCCGAAGCGATGAAGACTGCCGTGGCCCATCTGCAGCCATATCTGGAGAAGGGGGAAAGCTCCAGCAAGGGGAAGATGCTGCTGGCCACGGTCAAGGGGGATGTACACGACATCGGCAAGAATCTGGTGGAGATCATTCTTTCCAACAACGGATTCCAGGTGGTCAATCTGGGGATCAAGGTCGGTCCGGAGGCGCTGATAGAAGCGGCGCGGCGTGAACAACCTGATTTCATCGGCCTGTCGGGGCTGCTGGTCAAGAGTGCCCTGCAGATGGAAACCACGGCGGCCGACCTGAAGGCCGCCGGTATAATCGTGCCGCTGATGGTGGGTGGCGCGGCGCTGTCGCGCAATTTTGCCGATAACCGCATCGCCCCGGCCTACGGTGCCCCGGTGCTGTATGCCAAGGACGCCATGGCCGGGCTGGAACTGGCGAACCGGCTGTTTGACCCGGCGGAGCGGGAGCTGCTGCTGGCAGAGACCGCTCTGCGGCAGCAGGGGACGGTTGCCGAAAAACCGGCCACTCCTGCGGCTGCCCCAGCAACCAGCGGCGGCTCTTCGCTGAACTATGACCAGCCGGTCCTGGCCCCGCCTGATTTCGAGCGCCACATCCTGCGCGACATTCCGCTCAAGCAGGTTATTCCCTTCCTGAACCGCCAGATGCTCTACACAAAGCATCTTGGACTTGTAGGCTCGGTGGAAAAACTGCTGGCTACGGGTGACGACAAGGCGGTCAAGCTGCACGCCACCGTGGAAGAGATGCTGGCGCGGGTCGACCGGGAGGGATTGATCCAGCCGCAGGCGCTCTATCGCTTCTATCCGGCCAATAGTGACGGCAATGACCTGATCCTGTTCGATTCCGCTCATTCGGAGCAGGTATCCATGCGCATCAGCTTCCCGCGTCAGGCCGCGGGGGAACGGCTCTGCGTGGCAGATTTCGTCCGCCCTGCTTCTGGCGGTGTGCTGGATAACATGGCCCTGTTCGTGGTGACGTGCGGCCGGGGAGTGCGGGAAAAAGCTGAAGCGATGAAGGAAGCGGGAGATTATCTGAATTCGCACCTGCTGCAGGCGCTGGCGCTGGAACTGGCCGAGGCCACCGCCGAGTTCCTCCACAAGCGGATCCGCACGTCGTGGGGGATCGTCGATGATCCTGCCCTGACCATGAAACAGCTGTTAAGCGCTGACTACCACGGCATCCGTGTTTCCTTCGGTTACCCGGCCTGTCCGGAACTGGCCGATCAGCAGAAGCTGTTCCGGTTGCTGGAGCCGGAGGTTATCGGCGTCCATTTGACCGAGGGTGACATGATGGACCCTGAGGCCAGTGTTTCCGCTCTCGTGTTCCATCACCCGCAGGGACGTTATTTTGACGTGTCCCGCTGAGGGCGTGGAAGAGGAAATAGGGAACGGTGCTCCAGCGGTCGTGATGGTGGTATGACTTTTTTGCCGCGGTGAGTTCAGGAGAGGCAGGTGCAGGTCAGCGGTTTCTGTGCGATGAGTTCGGTTAGTTTTAGCAACAGTAGTTCATCCTCTGTCTGCAGGGTCGTTTCGATAAACACGCGCTCGTGCCGGGAGAGTGCCAGCCTGCTACAGAGCGCGCCGAACTCTGCAACGTCATTCATGCGCCCCAGGATAGTCTGGTACTCCTTGAGCTGATTCAGTATCGAACTGCAATCGCATTCCAGAACCGGTGCGACGATTTCTAAGAGATAGCGCCATTTTTTTATGGCTATCCGGAGAGCGTGACGGGATTCACGCATATTGGGGGAGGTTGCAACAGGCAGGAGGTTTTGTATCGGCTGAAATAGTCTGAGGCTCATGTCGGAAAAATAGTCCGGCAGGGAGGGACTCCCGCTGCCGGTGGGCAGCTTTTCTTTCAGTCCTGTCACCGCTTTTCGCATCATCCGGTCGAGGCGGCGATGGTCCAACTCAGTGAGGGCCTCTTTTATTCGCTCCAGTTCTCGGGGGCGCTGCTCAGAAAGAATACGGCAGATTTGATACCCTCCTCCTGATTTTGCCGGAGTATGCAACCGGAAGAACAGCAGCGCTTCATCGATATTGCGTTGAGCACCCAGCACCCGTGTCAGTTTGCGACAGCTTTTCTTCAGCACTGCAGCAATTTTTTGCGGTATCCACGGTTCGAACAGTCCCACGGCGGCCCGGAGGCGGCGGGATGCAACCCGCAGGTCATGAATGGCCTCAAGGTCCGAGGTCTTCAGAACTTTGCGCCGCAAACGCAGTAGTTCCTGCCACTGTGTGAGAACGGCGTCCTGAGAACGCTCCATGATCGTTGCCGGCTGCATCTGCTAAACCTTGGCCAGAATCTTGAGCAGGTGCGGAACCATCTGTTTCTTGCGCGACATGACATTCTTCAGCTCGTACAGATGCGGTTCCAGTTGCGGATATTCCATGACATGGGCGATGCGGGTATGCCCCTCCACGAGAAAGAGTGTTGTTTCGGTGGTGATATCGGTCACCATCAGTCCGGCGATGAAGAGATTGTCGCGCCGTTTGATCTCTGCCAATGCGGCCAGCAATTCATCTCTCATACTGTAGAACTCGTCAAAACCGATCACCTCAACCTGTCCGATCCCAATGCTGTATTTTTCATGCGTGAAGAGTTTGAAATCGGCAGCCACGACCCGGTCAACCGACCCGTAATTTTTCAGCGAACTGCTGGCGGCAAAGATGTCGCGGCCGAATTCAGCGGCGACAACTCCGGAGCGCTCTTCCAGCCAGGCGGCCATCTGGTGGTCGATATCGGTGGTGGTGGGTGATTTGAGGATAACAGTATCGGAAAGGATCCCGGCCAGCAGCAGCGCGGCAATTTGCCGGTCCGGTTCGACGTTGCATTCTCGGTAGCGCCGGGCCACCAGCGTACAGGTGCTGCCGACCGGTGAGGTGATAAAGGAAATCGGGGCATTTGAATGGGTGTTGCCGAGTTTATGGTGGTCGATGACCTCGGTGATTTCCACCAGATCGGCGCCCGGCACCGCCTGGCCCAATTCGTTGTGATCCATCAGAATCAAGCTGTAGGGGAGTGGCGCGAGGAGGGATGACTTGGTTGCAACGCCGGCAAGTGTTCCATCCTCCTCAAGTGCCAGTACCGCCGATACGTTGGCTCCGAGCAGCTTCTGACGCAGGGCGGCAAGCGATTTGTCAACGCCGATTTCGGCAAACTCCTGTTCGGCAAGACACACCGCAGGTGTGGAGAGCCGTGCCAACCAGGCAGCAGTCGCGGTGTCATGGGGCGTCAGCAATACAGTGACCCCCTGTTTTTGGGCCAGATCAAGCAGGTCTTCCTCCAGTGGGTGCCCGCCAGTTATTACCAGTATCCGTACGCCGCGTTCAATGGCGGCCAGTTGGATTGTACGGCGATTGCCGGTCATAATCAGCAGCTCTCGCGGGTCATAGCCATCTATTCTGCTGCTGAATGATTCCTCAAGCATTGCTCCAATAAACAGGTTCAGGGTAAACGTGGTATTGTCGCCAGTACCGGTTTCAGTATGCGCTGCGAGGGTTCTGGCCAGGCTTGGCAGGGTGACCGTAACCTGGCGGATTTTGTCCTGGCAGGGGAGGAGATAGCTTTCCGACAACCGCAACAGCGAGATCATGCCGCACGGCCTGTTTTCGCCATCGACCACCGGCAGCACCCGGACGCCACTCTTGTTGAACAACTCAAGAGCCTCGTAGGCTGAAGCCTGACGGTCAACCGTTACCGGTTGCCGCTTCAGGGTATCACGCACTTTGGGATGGACATCCGCCAGATAAAGCGGATCCGGAATTTCGAGTCGATCGAGAATATAACGGGTCTGGGGATTAGGCGCCCCGGCCATGGCGGCGATGACGCTGGTGTCTCCCAGGCGCTGCTTCAGTGCGGCGTATCCGATTGCGGAGGCGATAGAATCGGTGTCCGGATTACGGTGGCCGATAATATAGGTGGTTGTGATCATGGGAGTCTCGCTCTGCTGTGAATTGATGCGGCTAGTTTTTCCAATCTCTGCTGCGGGCAGCCGCCTGATGGCTTTCCACCTCTCCGAGAATTTCCATGTACGTTGTGTATCGCTCTGCCGGGATGCGCTCCTGCTCAACAAGCGTGAGCACGGCACAGCCCGGTTCGGTACGGTGGCGGCAGTTGCGGAATTTACAGGGTACATCCCGGTGAGCCTCAAAGCCGGGGAAATATTCGGCCAGCTCTTCAACGGTAATGTCAACGAGGCCGAAATCGCGGAAACCGGGGGTGTCAACCAGCTCTCCTCCTCCCGAAAGCGCATGCAACGTCGAGACGGTCGTGGTATGTCGCCCCATGCTTTTGTAGAGGCTGACGCTGCCGACTTTAAGGTCTATATCCGGGCAGAGTGCGTTCAACAGGGAACTTTTGCCGACCCCGGTCGTGCCGACAAAGGCGCCGCGCCGCCCTTCGCTCAGAAATTCTTCCAGCGGGGCAAGGCCGCTACGCTCGGCGGCACTGATTGGAAATATTGGAACAGAGCCGCCATATACCCTGCTCAGCTCATCCAGCATTTCTGCCGTGCCTGCAAGGTCACATTTATTAACCACCAGAAATGGCTGCAACTGGGCTGACCGCGCGGCGACAATTGCCCGGTCAATAAACCCTCCCGGTGACAGCGGCGCGACAACTATTCCAAGAACGTCCAGGTTTGCCGCCACCAGATGGATGCCGTTCCTGGCATCACGCCGCTGCAACTCTGTTCTGCGCGGCAAACGTTTCAGAACCTCGCCGGTAACAACGACGTTGTCGCCGACCACGTGGCCGGAGTTGCGTTTGACCCGCACCATTCTGCGCGTACCGTTATCAAACAAAACTTCAACGGAGATGCCGTGATGGGCAACTATCAGGCCGTTAGGTGTAAAACTGCTCATGTGGTGGTGTTCCGTTTTCTTGAAAGAATTGTCGCCTCGCGAGTTGTCATTCGCTGGTGACCTTGACATCATACTAATAATCTAGCATACAAAGTCACAATAACCTAGCACGGCCGGGAGAATGAGGCCATACTGACTGCATAATTGAATGAGTTGCACAACAGGACCTATCATGACAACCCAGAGCGAACATCCGTTTCAGAAACTTACCCCCACCCTGGTTATGGACGCCATAGAAAGCCGGGGCTTCGTCTGCGACCGCCGCATATTTGCGCTTAACAGCTATGAGAACCGCGTCTATCAGGTTGGTATTGACGAATCGCAGCCCCTCATAGCCAAGTTTTACCGTCCGGAGCGCTGGAGCGAACAGCAGATTTTGGAGGAACACAGCTTCTGTTTCGAGCTTGTCGAGCACGAACTTCCCATCGTTGCTCCTCTCAGGAATCCTGACGGCACAAGCCTGTTGCAGTACGACGGATATTATTTTGCGCTCTACCCAAGGCAGGGAGGACACGCCCCGGAGTTCGACAATCTCGACAATCTGAAAATACTGGGTCGCTTGTTGGGGCGGATTCATGGTACCGGTGCGGTCAAGCCGTTTGAGCATCGCCCGACGCTTGACAGGCAGAGTTTCGGTACCAACAGTGTGCGGCTGATTGAAGAGCGTTTCATACCTGATGAGTATCGCGCCAGCTATTCTTCTGTAACCGGGCAGTTGCTGGAGGCTATTGACAGCATTCTGGCCGAGGTCGGTCCGGTCCGTTTTATCAGGACGCATGGAGATTGCCATGCCGGGAATATTCTCTGGCGCGACAACGCCCCTCATTTTGTCGATTTCGATGATGCCCGTATGGCGCCGGCGGTACAGGATCTCTGGATGATGTTCTCCGGGGAGCGCCCCCGGCAGCTGGCCCAACTGGATTCGTTACTGGAAGGGTACCGGGAGTTTAATGATTTCGATCCTCGCGAATTGCGCCTGATTGAGCCGTTGCGTACGTTGCGCATGCTCCATTACAGCGCCTGGCTCGCCCGGCGCTGGCAGGATCCCCTGTTTCCGCACACGTTTTTCTGGTTTAATACGACCCGTTACTGGGGCGAACATATTCTGGAATTGCGCGAACAGCTTGCGGCGTTACGAGAGCCCGCTCTCGAAGTGCAGTGAGTGACTAGCGGCCTGTATTCCCGATAGAAAGACGCTACTTTTTGTCTCTGAGCAAATCGCGAATTTCCGCAAGCAGCACCTCTTGATTGGGTGGGGCTGCCGGCGTCTCTTCTTCTTTCTTCTTGAATGCGTTCATGGTTTTTACTGTCATGAATATGACGAACGCAATAATTATGAAATCTATAACAGTCTGCAGATATTTTCCGTAGCTGATTACCACCGCCGGTTTCTTTCCGATGGCTTCCTGAATGACAACCGACAAGTTGGAAAAATCGACTCCTCCCAAAACGAAGCCAATGGGCGGCATAATCACATCGCCAACAAGGGATGAAATTATTTTACCAAAGGCCACCCCGATGATGATGCCTACCGCCATGTCAACCACATTCCCCTTGACTGCAAACTCTTTAAACTCCTTGAGCATGCTCATGACATTCCCTCCTGAGTAAAATGGTGCTGAACATTATGGTACGAGTGATTCAGGGCAAAACAAGCTGATCCTGGTAAATGAGTCTCCGAGTGGTGAGATTGACGTATTGACTAATAGGAACATTAATGTCAAAAAGAATAAATAACGTCTCAGCAGGAAATTCTTGCAAACCCCACAACAAAGGAGTTTAGAATGGTTAAAGCATCCGCCCGCCACATACTGGTGGCAACGAAAGAAGCATGTGAAGCACTGAAAGCAAAGATTGAAGCCGGGGAAGATTTTGCGGTGTGTGCCCGCGAAAATTCCCAGTGCCCTTCCGGCAAAGATGGTGGGAATCTTGGCGAATTTGGCCCGGGGCAGATGGTTAAAGAGTTTGATACCGTTGTTTTCTCCGGTGAAGTAGGAAAAGTTCTCGGACCGGTACAAACCCAGTTCGGCTATCATCTGATTGAAGTCACCAAACGCACAGCTTAATTGCCCGTATAAACAGGGTACGTGCGTTCACGAAGATGTGTGTCTGTCGGAAGAATGCAGAATATCTTTTACGCACTAAAGGGAACATGCATCATGAAGCTACTGGATGGAAAAATTTGTGCTGAAAGCCTTGTCTCGGATATTTCTAAAAAGGTTGTCGGCTATGTGGGCTCCGGGTTGCGCAAACCGCATATGACCGTGATTCTGATCGGTGAGCATGCCCCCAGCGAATCGTACGTAAAATCCAAAATTAAATCGTGTGCAAGTGCCGGCTTTGACAGTGCTCTGCTCCGTTTTCCGGAGAATATTACCGAGTCTGAGCTCTTGGCGAAGATTTCCTCGATCAATGCTGATCCGGCTACTGATGGTCTGATTGTACAGTTGCCGGTGCCGAAGCATATCAACCCACAGAATATCATCAATGCGATTGATCCGGAAAAAGATATTGACGGGTTTCATCCGACCAATTTCGGCCGCATGACCTTGGGACAGAAAGCTTTCAGGCCGGCCACTGCCTACGGCATCTGCAAGCTGCTTCAATTCTATGAAATACCGGTCAAAGGCAAGCACTGTGTCGTTATTGGCCGGTCAAACATTGTCGGAAAACCTATTTCGATCATGCTGTCAAACGACTTCGATATCGGCAATGCAACGGTCACCCTGACTCACATCGAAACTCCGCGTGAGCTCTTGCTGGACGAAACCCGGCGCGCTGATATCATTGTCGTGGCAGTCGGCATTCCCGGCTTTGTCACCGAGGATATGGTCAAGGAGGGGGTTGTGATGATTGATGTCGGCATCAATCGGCTCGAAAGCGGCAAGCTGGTGGGGGATGTGGATTTTGAAAATGTCAGTAAAAAATGTTCCTGGATAACCCCTGTACCCGGAGGCGTTGGCAGGATGACGGTGGCTGCCCTGATGATAAATACGCTGATGGCATATGAGAATAATTTTAATTTGCTTTAACATTGTTGTGACGCATTGAATAACAAAAAAAACGGCCGCGTGGCCGTTTTTTTTGTTCAGATTGATGTTCTCCAGGAACGCTTGTTGTGAGAGGCCTGTACCTGTCTACTGAATGCTTATCAGTTCTATCTCGAAGGTTACGTCTTCACCGGCGAGCGGGTGGTTGGCATCA
>JAJXWO010000070.1 GCA_021781535.1 Deltaproteobacteria bacterium
AGGTCGTCCAGTCCGGAGGTGCCCTTGATTGCAAGCTTGAGTTCGGAGTTTTCGGGCTGAAAGGCCAGCGGGATGAAGGCCTGGAAACCACTCGTTTCGTCCTGTAACCTGCGCAGCATCTCCATGTGCGCCACGCGATCGGCATATGTCTCCACATGACCGTAGAGCATGGTGGCATTGGTCTTCAGTCCGGCCAGATGCGCCAGGCGGATGATCTCCAGCCAGCGGGCGCCGGAAATCTTTTCCGGGCAGATTTTGGCCCGTACCTCTTCGACCAGTATCTCGGCGCCGCCTCCCGGCATGGAGCCGAGCCCGGCGGTCAGCAAGCGCTGCAGCACCTGTTCGATGCTGGCCCCGGAGATGCGGGAAAAGTACTCGATCTCCACGGCCGTAAAGGCCTTAATGTGCAGCAGTGGCGCGGCCAGGCGGATGGCGCGCAGTGTCTCTTCGTAAAATTCAAAGGGCAGGTCGGGATGCAGGCCGCCGACCATATGCACCTCGGTAGCCCCTTCGCGCTCCGCTTCCACGGCCCGCCGGCAGATCTGATCCAGTGCCAGGGTGTAGGCGCCCTCTTCGCCGGCGGTGCGTGAAAAGGCACAGAAGGCGCAGCGGTTGACGCAGATGTTGGTCGGGTTGATATGGCGGTTGACGTTGAAGAAGACGTTCTTCCCGTTCTTGCGTTCATTGACCAGGGCGGCCAGCCCACCGATGGCAAGCAGATCGTTGGACTCAAACAGGAACATGGCTTCGTCAGGGGAGATGCGCCGGTTCTGGCGAACCTTGGCGGCTATGGTTTCAAAGGAGATCATGGGGGAAGTTTACGGTAAAGCGGGCAGGGGTTCAAGAAATTTGTGAGTCAATTTATTAGAGTTGAATGAAGACAGGCTGCTGTATCGGTTATATCCAAGCGCCTCACCTGTTTTTAAAGTAGCCCATTAATGGGTAAATGGGTATTGCCTCGAAGTGCCGCTTGTGCTAATTTTACTAAAGGAGGTACGTACCATGTTACTGCAAACCGATGCCAGACGCCGAATCACGCTGCCACCGTCTGTTGGTATAAAACCGGGCGATGCCATTGATCTTGAAATACTGGACGACGGCAGAATCATGCTGATTCCCGTAGAAGCGGTACCGAAACACCAGCTGTGGGCTTGGACAATTGAGGCCAAACAGGCTATCAGCGCTTCTCTCACCGATCCTCGCCCCTCTATAGAGGTTACCACATCCAAACAGGCTGCGGATGTCGCTAAAAGGTGGGCTGATGAGGGTTGAGATCCGACCTGCCTTTGAGGAAGCGGTCATGATGGCAGAGTTGCCTGTGCGCAAGGCAGCTGCCAAGATGCTTCTTCTGCTCCAATCTCTTGAGCTGCCGCAATTATGGAGTCACCCTGGGCTGAATTTTGAAAAGCTGCATGGAATGATTGAGCCGGCAACGGGTAACCAGCTCTATTCACTGCGTGTAACCGGCAGCGCCCGAGCGGTCAGTTGCCTGCTCACCGGACCGACGATAGTGCTGGTAAGCCTGCATGTCCAGCATGACAAGGCGTATCGGGTGAAATAGGTTTACCATCATTTTTTGTGATGCCCTCGAAAGACTTTGAGACGGCCTAATGATTCATGGCATGGTTTTTTGTTTTTATGCCGTCCCTTCCGCAAAAAATCACTTTCTCATCCATAAGTTTCAGCGCCTTCTGTTCCAGTTCGTAAGCCTCAAAACGCTTGCGGCTTGATTCAAGGACCTTATCATTGATTGTTTTTTGAATAGCGGCGTCATGGAGGAGCGGAACAGCTACTTCGTTAAGATGGTGAATTTCGATATGCGGAACTACGGCACCATAGGCAAAACGAGTAATTAGGATATTTCCGAAATCACTTGCAAGCCAAGCATACAAATACCCAGATATTTCTTTATTTGCAGGGATGAGGCGTATGATGTCATGTGTCATAGCCCAGTCATGCCAGTGTTTCGGAACTAATGCAATATTTCCAACTGTCCCGCTACACGTCACAAGAATCATTCCTTCTACAAGAGTAAGTTGATCTTTAATTCTTCTATCGTGCTGAGAAAATGATAAATATCTTTTGTCAGAAGGGTTTAGTTCACCAATGTTTTTGCCGCTGAAAAAAGTGACCCCTTGGCCTTCTTCAACATACACACGCTTGAAACGCCCCGGTAGGCTTATTACCTTGCTGACTCGGGAATCACCCACAGTGACAACCTCTTTTGCATTTGCGACAAGAAGCCGCTGGATGCTGTCAACAACAGGTAAATGATAAGACGCTTCCAGCCGTCCATGTAAAGAGGACAGGCCGACGCTATAATTGTTCAGGTCTGCAGACTGGTCAAAATATGTCGGCCTGATGTCATCAATATTAGGCAGATTCAATGCAGACCTCAACAATGCTTGTGCTTCATCCATCAGGGCATTTGATTCGTCACGCAGCCGGAAAGATGACATTATGAGGTCATGTATCTGTTGTTTAAGAATTGGAGATGGGTCTGGGATCGGGATATGTGTAAGGTGTTCCGGTTCGATATGGCTGACAACAGCACCGTAATCATTTGTATTGATAAGCGTTCGGCCTGTTTTTGATTTTAGAAAAGCATATAGATAGCCGACTTCATTCAATTTACTGGGTTCAATCCGTATAACATCATCAGAAAAAGCACCACCGGTTAAAGTCTCGGTTGCAATAGTACAGTTGCCTATAGTACCGGAGCGAGTCATGAGTATGGAATGCAACTTGATCTTTAAAGTAGCGTGGTCAACGCCTTTGGTTTTTGAAATGTATTTTGTAGGTCGTGGCCGAAGTTCATTGATTTGCGATGGCATGAAAAATGGCTCGCCGTGTGAGCGTGTTACATATATGCGTTTGAAACGGCCTGGATAATGTGCCGAAACAAGGAAATCTTTCAGTAGGCTTTTTACTGGCCACTTGCACCGTTGTAAAGCCTCCCGTGCCTGCCTGCCTTCAATATTGAAAACACTGGCTTCCAGTCTGCCCCCAGCGGCAAGCACTTCCGAAAGTGAAACTGTTGACCATTTGAAAGGCTGCGGCGTTACATCTGGTAATACAGGCGCATGATTGTTGAGTTTAACGCATTGAGCGGCTACCATGTGATTCCCTCGCGCTGCTTCCATTCGGCAAATACTTTTGGCACATAGACCGATTGATCATCAGCTACCTTTTGCAGCGATTGTGTCTTGGCAGTTGCCGTACCATCCGCCGTCCGTCCAAGTTCAACAATATTCTGTTGTTCCGGCACCAGAATTTCATTGCCATGGATGTCACGTTTGAAGATGGTATTGCCACGCTTGTCATGGCCTACGCGTTCGATCATTGCCATAAATATGTTGTATGGGCGCATGTGGCCGGTGCGCATTTCCTCCTGCCGCTCTTCTTTACTCTTCTTTTGCAGGATAACGATTGATGTCTGGACTCCCG
Source organism: Deltaproteobacteria bacterium (assembly GCA_021781535.1). GTDB lineage: Bacteria > Desulfobacterota > Desulfuromonadia > Geobacterales > Pseudopelobacteraceae > JACRCG01. The sequence continues at coordinate 3,448 of JAJXWO010000070.1, forward strand.
TCCAGGGTTGAAAAGTGTCACTGTGTAGATCAATGCTTGCAATCACACGGGCTTGTTCAAGTATCCATTGCCGCATATATCCAAGAGCTGGATTGCCAAGGATTGAATCAGGCAAAACTATTGCCATACGTCCGCCTGGCTTGAGAAATTGCAGACAACGCTCGACAAAAAGCTGTTCCGGCGGAACAGATCCTTGAAGTCGGTCAGTCTTTAGCCAACGACCACCTTTGTTCTTCGGTTTGTCCCAAATATATCCCACGTCATACTGAGCCAAAATATGCGGATCTTTTATAGGGATCTTGCTGCCAAATGGTGGATTGGTAACAATCACATCGGCAAAGGCAATTGTTGTATGATTCGTCAAAGAAATAGTATGGTCAGCAAGAGCGAATTTTAAAGATTCACGGAAACCGGGATAATTGATGCCCCATTCATGGGGAGGCAAGAGCGTGTCACATTGCGAAATGTTCCCGCTACCGTCGTTATTCATCACCATGTTCATCTTGGTTGCCTTAACCAAATCTGGCGCAATGTCAAAACCAAAATAGTTGCTTCCCGCTACTTCCTTAATTTTCTCCATCAGCAAGCGTTTTGTGTCATCATCCCATTGATCTTGTGGTGTGCCTACTTCTTTCACAAGCGAGCGAGTCAAGTCAGCAATGACATGATTCATGGCAATCACTAGAAAACCACCAGTGCCACACGACTGGTCAAGCACCCGCTCATTTGATTTGGGATTTAGCATGGAAACCGCCATGTGCATGATGTTACGCGGTGTGAAAAACTGCCCTTTATCGCCGCGCAAATTGGCGCCGACAATCTCTTCGTATGCCCGCCCCTTGATGTCTATGTCGGTGTTCAGAAGACTGTAACCCTGTAACTCTGAAACAACCCATGCTAAGCTTCGCGGTTTCAGCTCTACGGTTGCATTAGCCGGAAATATCTGACTGAACTTGCGCTTGACCTGTTCAAAAATACTGCCGATGCGATTTTTGACTACAAGCTGACCGTCTGGATTGGAGCGTTCAGATGACGTTGTATAAAACTCCAGAGGATTTGGGATATTGCGCTCATCAGCGATCTTACAGAAAATTACCTTCAGCAATTCAAAAAAAGCATCTTCCTTTTTCAATCCGTCCACTGCGTAAATGTGGTTGTGGCAGGTTTTGAATACAAACAACAGATTGTCTTCAACTGCACTTTTCAGCTTACCACGTTTTGGTCGCTCGACATCGTCAACGCTGCCGCTCGCATCTGGAATGTCATTGAACTCTTGGAACTCCCACTTTCCATCTACCTGGATTTTTCGGTACACCATCCGGTTTTTGCCGTTTGTCCATAGACCCCATTCGCAGTTTACGCTTGCCGCCATGTAAGCCTGAAGCTGACCAATGCCTTCTTTGGCATTGCGGGGCTCAACGGTCTCTTTTTTACACTCGATGATAATGCGAATATTTTCTTGAGTGTGGGCGGTATCCATTTCAAAGATGGCAATATCAACTCGCTTTTTCGCATCGCCAACTTTGATTGTGTGCTCAACCTTGATACGATCTTTCGGGTATTTCAGCTCGTTGACCATCCGCTTTTCAATGTTCTGCCTGACATATTCTTCCGGCGTATCACCACGGAATGAGTTGTCTATGTAGTCACAGATTTTCCCTTCTGGGACAGTGATTAGCTTGAGTATCTGCTGATCTGATTGAGTGACAGTTGCCATGTCTTATGTGTCTCCACTGTATGAATTTGCCACGTGAGGGGTATTAAACAAATACTAAATAGCACACACGGGTGGGTTTTCATAACTTAAATGACACCTATAATTCCTAAGATGACAGATCTAATAGCACTTAGAAGCCGTATAGGCAGGAATATTCGCGTGTTGCGGAAAGCGCGGGGCTGGAGCCAAGAGGCGCTGGGTGAGCGCGCAGACTTGAGCTATAAGTTTATTGGTGAGATTGAGCGCGGTCTTGTAAATCCAAGCCTTGATTCGCTGATGAAGATTGCGAACGTTTTGAATGTCGAAATTGCTGAGTTGTTTTTGACCGAGAAGCTTTTTGTACTATCAGGCAAAGACATTGCCAATGTTAAATCTGCCGTAAATGTCATTAATGATGTATTGGGCAATGTGGCCGCAAACAACTGAACGTCTTTCCAAAACCCTCCTCAAACATTTTAAACAGATCAAACTTAATCCCGACCGCCAGGCGGTTGTGCTGATCACCCGCCGGCTGGCCGCGAAGAAGACAGCCCTGTAACCAAACTAAAACGCTCCTCAGTAATTACTTGCCGTTGCCGCAATCATTGCGTACAATGATATCATTGCAATCAAAAGGGGGTATGCACATGGCCAGTATCACCATCAGAAATCTTGATGAATCGCTGAAGAGTAAACTTCGTCTGCAATCAGCACAGCACGGTTGCTCCATGGAGGCCGAGGTGCGGAATATACTGCGACAGGTTCTCATACCTTCAACTGCTCCGACGGATTTTGCCGATCGTATTCATCAACGGTTTGCGGGGATGCATGTGGATTCCCTGCCGATACCAGAGCGCCAGGCCGTACGTACCCCACCGGAAATGGAACTCTAGTCGTGGGTGGCATTATTTTAGATACCAATGTGCTTTCGGAGCTGATGCGTGTGCAGCCTGATCCAACGGTGGTGCAGTGGTTTGGACGTCAATCCGCCGAAGCCTTTTATGTCACTGCAATTACAAAATCGGAAATATTGTTGGGAATAGCCCTTCTGCCTGCCGGTAAACGACGGGATGCGCTGGCGGATGCGGCGGATAAGATGTTTCAAGAAGATTTTTGCGGCAACTGCCTGTCGTTCGATGAATCATGTTCCGGGTTCTATGCTTCCATTGTTGCAAATCGTCGTCGTTCCGGGTTTTCGATCACAACTGAAGACGCGCAGATTGCCGCAATTGCCTTGAATCATAAACTGCCGATTGCCACCAGAAACACCAAGGATTTCCTTCATATTTCAGATCTAACGCTCTACAATCCCTGGATCCAGCCATAATCTGAACGCCGATGTGGTCCCAAAAAATGCACCGAGAAATAATCATACGCAAACGCCCCCGATGGAATCTCCACCGGGGGCGTTTGCGTTCAACATATTGTAGTTAATTCTACCCCAGCATGGCCTTCATATCGGCATCGACAGTAGTGATCGGGCCGATGTTGAAGTTCTCCACCAGGAAGTTGAGCACGGTGGGGGTGATGAAGGCCGGCAGTGTCGGCCCGAGCTTGATGTTCTTGATGCCCAGATGCAGCAGGGTCAGCAGGATGACAACCGCTTTCTGCTCGTACCATGAGAGCACCATGGAGAGCGGCAGGTCGTTGACGCCGCACTCAAAGGCGCCCGCCAGGGCAACGGCGATCTGGATGGCCGAGTAGGCGTCATTGCACTGTCCTATATCCAGCAGGCGCGGGATGCCGCCGATGTCGCCGAACTCCAGTTTGTTGAAGCGGTACTTGCCGCAGGCCAGGGTCATGATGACCGTGTCCTTGGGGGCCTTCTCGGCAAACTCGGTGTAGTAGTTACGACCCGATTTGGCGCCGTCGCAACCGCCCACCAGGAAGAAGTGCTTGATGGCGCCGGACTTGACTGCAGCGATGACCTGGCCGGCCACGCCCAGCACGGCGTTGTGGCCGAAACCGGTCAGGATCTCCTGACCCGGGTTCTCGGGCAGGGCAGGGCACTCCAGGGCCTTTGTGATTACCGGGCTGAAATCCCAGCCGTCAATATGCTTGACGCCGGGCCAGGCCACCAGACCCCAGGTGTAAAGGCGGTCGGTGTAGGATTCGGCCGGGCGCT
>JAJXWO010000071.1 GCA_021781535.1 Deltaproteobacteria bacterium
GAGGCACTGATTCAGGCCCAACAGCAATGTGCCTGCGTACACACCAACCGACTCTGCCTCTGGAAGATCATCAGGACCTGCGAGGTCGGCATCCCCCTGAATGTTCTCAATCTGGCTCCCAAAAGCAAACTGTTTGCCTCAATCACCCTGGTGCGGGATAGTGAAGAGATCGGCAGATGGCCAACCGATGCGCCCTTGATGCTGTATTATGCCGGGGCAGAGATTGAACTGGATAATTGGTTGATATAGACCGTTTGGTTGAGAGAGCCTCGCATGGCGAGAAAAATTAACCGCATAATTTTCTTCCTCACCTCCCTGATCCGTTGTGTTTCCGCGTATTCCGGCCGTTATTTCATGCTGTTCGCCCTGCTGACTTTTTCATTCACCGGAACCCTTCCTGCAAACGCAGATGTCCGGACCGTGACGGTCGGCGTCTATGAAAATGCCCCCAAGGTATTCACCTCCGAAGCCGGCAAACCATCAGGCATCTTTATCGATATCATCGAGCACATAGCGAAAGTAGAAGGTTGGAAGCTGCGCTATGTATCCGGCACCTGGGCAGAGGGCCTGGATCGCCTGGCAAAAGGGGAGATCGATCTTATGCCCGACGTGGCTTATACTGCGGATCGTGAAAAGATCTATTCCTTTCACAAAATTCCGGTATTGTCCGTCTGGTCCCAGGTATATGCCCCCAGAGGCAGTGGGATCCAATCCATATTGGATCTGAACGGTAAACGAGTTGCCGCTTTGGAGAAAACGATTCAACTCGAAACCTTTACCCGGATGACGAACAGCTTCGGGTTGAAAATAACGCTCATCCCTGTGCCGGATTACAAAACCGAGTTCGAGATGATTGCCGCGGGCAAGGCCGATGCCGGCCTCACAAACCGGTTCTACGGGTTGATGTATGCCAGGAAGGCCGGGCTTGAAGACACACCTATCATGTTCGATCCGGCCCCCTTCTTTTTCGCGGCCTCCAAGAACGTTTCCGGCCAGTTGCCTGAGATCATTGACCGTCATCTTTCAGAGCTTAAAAAAGACCCCCAATCTGCATATTACGCGGCGATGAAACGATGGACATCGGAAGAGGTGCAATTCAAATTGCCGGCAGGGCTGCAGATTTTCGGTCTTGTTCTGGGCGTTGCGTTGGTCATGAGTCTGGCAGGCAGTTTCGTGTTGAAGCACCAGGTCAATTTACGCACCAAGGAACTGAAGCTGCTTAATCAGGATATGGAGAGGCGCATCGATGAGCGCACACTCACACTTCAGGAAACGAACGCAAAATTACACGCCGCGCTTGAAGACCTTGCTATTGCCAAGGAACATGCCGAGACTGCCGACCAGCTGAAATCTGCCTTTCTTGCCACCATGTCCCACGAACTGCGCACGCCTCTCAATTCCATTATCGGTTTTACCGGTATCCTGCTGCAGCAACTGGGTGGTCCAATCAACGCGGAACAGGAAAAACAGCTGGGTATGGTGCGCAACAGCGCCAATCATCTACTCTCACTAATCAGCGATATTCTTGATATATCAAAGATTGAAGCGGGACAGTTGATGGTAGCTTCGGAAACATTCCCGCTGAACGAGTCAATCAGGAATGTGATACAGACCGTACGTCCTCTGGCGGAGAAAAAGGGGTTGGAACTTTCTGTTGAACCGTCTGATGAAACGGCAATGATAACCAGCGACCCCCGCCGCGTGGAACAGATTCTGCTCAACCTGTTGAGCAATGCGGTCAAATTCACCGATGAAGGCGGAATTTCTGTCCGCTGTACACGCGAAGCGGGGAAATTCGTTATCTGTGTAACGGACACCGGTATCGGTATCGAGGATGAAGAACTGGAGCGATTGTTCAAGCCGTTTCATCAGATCAACACCGGCCTGAGCCGAAAGTACGAAGGCACCGGTTTGGGACTCTCCATCTGTAAAAAGCTGGCGGAATTGATGGGGGGGGGCATCCGCGCCGAAAGCTGTCCGGGAAAAGGGAGCACATTCTGCTTTACACTTCCGGTTGCCAGGAATCAGGCATGAAAACTCCACCCCGGAATCAGACGTACGTGTTTCAAAACTGCGCGGTAGCCCTTGCGTACCTGGTGACGGCGAAACTCGGTTTTCTGCTTGCGCTGGACCACACAAATGCCACGGCCGTGTGGCCACCTGCGGGGATTGCCCTGGCAGCCTGTCTTATCTTCGGGCTTCATATATGGCCCGGCATTTTTTTTGGCGCCTTTCTCGCCAACATACTGGTACTGGCAGCGAGCCCATTTTCATCGATATCTGCTTTGGTGGCGTCTTGCTGTACTGCTTCCGGAAATACCATGGAAGCTCTGCTTGGGGCTTATCTCGTTAAACGTTTTGTGTCAGGAGATCTTCCCTTTGACCGGACTCAGGATACCCTGCGTTTCATCCTGCTGGGGGCGTTCGCAAGTCCGGTAATAAGTGCAACCATCGGAACCGCCAGTTTCTGTGTCTACAGGGCGGAGTGGTCGCGAAGCGGACAGGTGTGGCTGACCTGGTGGCTGGGCGATGCGGTAGGCGTCCTTATCTTTGCGCCACTTCTGCTGACCTGGGAAAAACGCGGCAATCTGACCCGGGACAAAAAGAGAGTTGCCGAAGCGGCAACAATTCTGGCCCTGTTTCTGTTCGTTGAAGTCATCGTTTTTCGGTTGAATTTCCCCCTGGAATACCTGGTTTTTCCCGTGCTGTTCTGGACGGCCTTCCGTTTCGGTCAATTTGAGACCGCGGCTACGTTGACTTTGGTTATGGTCAGCTTTCTGTTTTGGACGGTCAAGGGCTTCGGCCCCTTTATCGGCACATCGCTTAATAACGCCCTGCTCTTTCTGCAGTCCTATCTTGGGGTGGCATCGGCATCCACACTGCTGATCTCGACACTTATCAGCACCCGTAGGCGGGCAGAGGATGCCCTGCGTGCCTCGGAGGAAAACTTCAGAACCATATTTGAACAGGCGCCGGTCGGTATCTTCCGGTCAACAGCCGACGGCAGGTTCAGCAGTCTCAACAAAACGCTTGCCGCCATGTTCCATTATTCATCTCCGCAGGAAATGATCCGGGAGGTGTCTGACATTGCCAGGCAACTTTTTGTTATTCCCGACCAGAGGAACACCATCATACGCAAGGCACGCGACTCAGAGAACTTTGTCCGCGACGAGGTTGCCTATCATCGCAGAGACGGATCGGAATTCATTACAAACCTTTACGTGAGAATGTTACGTGACAGCAACGGGGTTAGCTCTAATCTGGAAGGTTTCGTGGAGGACATTACCGAGCGCAAACAGGCTGAAGAACGTTTGCGGGAATATCAGGACAATCTTGAAAGACTGGTCAGCGCGCGGACTGCTGAACTTGCCATTGCCAAGGAACATGCCGAGGCAGCCGATCGGATCAAATCAGCCTTCCTGGCCACCATGTCTCACGAATTGCGCACACCGTTGAATTCCATCATCGGCTTTACCGGAATCCTGCTGCAAGGACTGGGCGGCCCGGTCAATGAAGAGCAGACCAAACAGCTTACCATGGTAAAAAACAGCGCCAACCACCTGCTTTCCCTGATCAGTGACGTTCTGGATATCTCCAAGATCGAGGCGGGACAACTTACCGTGACCTGTGAACCGCTGGATCTGAAAGCCTCGATTCTCAAGGTTATTCAGCTAGTGCGCCCCCTGGCGGAAAAGAAGGGGCTTTACCTTACCCTCGACATGGCCGAAGACGTGGGAACGGCAAGCGCCGATGAGCGCAGAGTGGAACAGGTGCTGCTCAACCTGCTCAGCAATGCGGTCAAGTTCACGGAGCATGGTTGCATCTCGGTTCGTTGCGTGCGTGAAGCGGAGTACTTCGTAACCACTGTAACCGACACCGGTATCGGTATAAAGAGCGAAAATATTGAACACTTGTTCAAGCCATTCCACCAGATTAACACCGGCCTGAGCCGCAAGTATGAAGGCACCGGCCTGGGTCTTTCCATCTGTAAACGTTTGGCAGAGCTTATGGGGGGCGAGGTAGGTGTCAACAGTGAGTATGACAAGGGAAGTTCATTCTGGTTTAGTGTACGAGCCTGTACCGATGCATGATACAAGAAAGGACTGAAGCCGTTCGGAAAAAGGCAGTTCTTTTGTTTTTACTTCTTTCGTATGAAAGGAATCCGGCATGAAAAAAAAGATCCTGTATATTGAGGATAACGAGCAGAATTTGTATCTGATAACATTTATCCTGGAAAAACATGGCTATGAGGTCTGTGCCGCACGTGATGGTCAAGAGGGGATCGACAGCGCTGCCAAAGTGCGGCCCGATCTGATCCTGCTCGACATACAACTGCCGCTCATGGATGGTTACGCCGTGGCGCGACAACTGCGAACCAACCCTGATCTGGCAAGGATTCCCATCGTAGCGGTCACCTCATATGCCATGGCGGGAGATCGGGACAAGGCGCTGGCAGTGGGATGCAACGGCTACATCGAAAAACCGATCAACCCCGATACCTTCATGCAGCAGGTTGAACAACACCTGGCAACGAGTAACTGACCAGCAGGGAGTATCAAATTATGCGAAGCGTACTGATTGTTGATGATATTGCCGACAACCTGTATTTCCTGGAAGTGCTGCTGAAGGGCAACGGATTTGAAGTGCACTCCGCCAGCAATGGCGCCGAAGCCCTTGAAACGGCACGGAACACGCCGCCGGATCTGATCTTGTCCGACATTCTCATGCCGATTATGGACGGCTATGCCCTCTGCCGAGAGTGGCAGGCCGATGAACGGCTCAAACAGATACCATTCATATTTTACACCGCCACCTTTACCGAACAGAAAGATGAGGCGCTGGCGCTCAGCCTGGGTGCCGACCGTTTTATCATCAAGCCCCAGGAGCCGGAGGCATTGATGAAAATCATTCACGAGGTGCTGGCTTCTTCCGGCAGGGGCGAACGGAACGCTTCCGAGGACGCGCCCAGGACTGAAGGAGCGCTTGTAAGGGAATATAGCGAGGCGCTGTTCCGCAAGCTGGAAAAGAAAATGGCCGATCTGGAACAGGTAAACCAGGAACTTACTCAATCTATTAGTGAGCAGAAACGCCTTGAGGAACAACTTCGCCAAACACAGAAAATGGAGGCCATCGGCCGGTTTTCCACTGGCATAGCCCACGACATTAATAACATCCTGACCGTCATCATTGGCTATGGCGACATGATCCAAAGGAAGATGCCTACCGATGGCCCGCAACGAGACAAGATCGACCAGATCCTTAACGCTGCGGAACGGGCCGGAAATCTGACCAGCAGTCTATTAACATTTAGCAGGAAACAGGATATGAAGCTGCAATCGTTTGATCTCAATGACTGCATCAGGAATGTGGATCTTTTTCTCCGCAGGATCATCGGCGAAGACATCAAGCTGATACTTTCTCTCAAGGATGACAAAATCCCGATACTGGCGGATCACGGACATATCGAGCAGGTGCTGATGAATCTGGCGACAAATGCGCGGGATGCCATGCCCGATGGCGGCATTCTCTCTATCGGGACAGACATCATCACTATTGACGATGAATTCATCCGTTTGCACGGCTATGGGACATCGGGACGACATGCCGTCATCTCCATAGCCGATAACGGCAGCGGTATGGATGAAGCTATCCGGCTGAGAATATTCGAACCTTTTTTTACCACAAAGGATATCGGACGGGGAACCGGACTGGGGCTTTCAATAATCTACGGTATTGTAAATCAGCATAAAGGGCACATCAGTGTCTACAGCGAACCGGGTCAAGGCACCACCTTCAGAATTCTGCTTCCTCTCATATCCGGCGATGTTTTATCGACAGGAATGAGCGTTAGTCATGAACCATTACGGGGTGGTCACGAAACCATTCTGGTCGTTGATGACGATGCCGCCATCAGACAGTATCTGGGTTTGTTTCTGACAGAACTGGGCTATACGGTGCAGTTTGCAGAGGATGGACAGAAGGCAATCGATGTGTTTCGTGAAAGACCGCACAATGTGGATCTGGTGCTGATGGATCTCATCATGCCAAATAAAAACGGCAGCGAGGCAGCCCATGAGATCAGACGTATGAGAAGTAACATAAATATAATCTTTACTAGCGGCTACCCGCATGACATTATTCACGACCGGGAACATCTTGAAGGCAGCAAGCAACTTCTCATGAAACCACTGACACCAACCGATCTTGCCAAAACGTTGAGAGCCGCTCTCGACGGGGAGGAATAATGTCCGAACTTCGTTGGGATCCGATAAAACTGCTCTGGGTAATCATTGCCACCGAACGCGGCCGCCGGCCGCGGGATTTCCAGCTAGAGGACGACTCCAGCCGCATGACGGCCTGCCCTTTCTGCTATGGCAACGAAGACAAAACCCCTCCCGAGGTCTTCGCCATCCGGCCCAGCGGCCTGCCCAACGCGGCCAACTGGCAGGTGCGGGTGATCCCCAACAAATATCCCGCCCTGCGGGTGGAAGGCGAACTCAATAATCACGGCTATGGCATGTACGATGTCATGAACGGCATCGGGGCCCATGAGGTCATCATCGAAACCCCCGATCATGATCGAACCCTGGCCGACCTGAGTCCTGGCGAGATAACCAACGTTTTAACCGCCTACCGCGTCCGCTATCTCGACCTGCGCAAGGATATGCGCTTCCGCTACATGGTACTGTTCAAAAACCATGGCACCCGGGCAGGCGCAACCCTGCATCACTCACACAGCCAGCTAATCGCCGTGCCGCTGCTGCCCCCGGTGGCCTTCACCCAACTCAAGGTGGCTCGTAATTATTTCGACACCAAGGAACGTTGCATTTTCTGTGACATCATCGAGTTCGAGCTGCGCGAAGGGACCAGAATTGTCCGGGAATTCTCCAATTTTGTAACCATGACACCCTATGCCTCCAGTTCACCCTTTGAACTGCGCCTGTACCCCAAACGCCACAGTCACGACTTCGCCCTGATGGACGATGCACAGCTGGCCGAACTGGCTGTGGCTATGAAGGACATGCTGCTGCGGGTCAAGACCGTACTCAAGGATGCACCCTATAACTTCATTCTGCACACCGCGCCACCCATGCATCGGCGCCCAGGCAAACCGGGGCACTGGAATTCACTGGAATACGATTATCACTGGCATATCGAACTGGTACCGCGACTGACCCAGGTA
>JAJXWO010000072.1 GCA_021781535.1 Deltaproteobacteria bacterium
AAAGGCGGCATATGGACCCAACAGGATTGTCAGCATCATGCCTCCGCCCAGATGCCCGCTGGAACCGGTAACCGGAATACTGAAGTTGATCATTTGGGCGGCAAACAAGAACGCTCCCAGTACACCCATGAGTGGCACTTTCTTGTCATCAAGTTCTGCCCGGACTTTTTTCGAACAGTAGGCGATGGTTCCGGCTGAAATGGCCCACATGGTTCCCCCGACTGTGGGTGACAGTAGTGCATCTGCCATATGCATGCTGAAATCCTCCGATGGCTGCGAACCTGTTTGTGATATTAGTAACACGATTTTGATATAGTAATTAAAAAATAGTGTCAAGCGCAATTTTTTGAAAATCGTGCTACCGGTGTGCGGTGTTGACTCGTGAATAATAACCGCAGATACACGGAAAATATTTTATTTATAGCCCTGAATCAGGTAGTATACGGATTAATTAGGATATGCAGTAAAGGAAATCATTTCTCTGACGGAAAAGCTCGGAAAATAGTTTCCAGCGTGCAAATGATTTTTTGTGCAAGGAGTCAGTCATGGGAAACACGGTCAGGTTTGGCATCTCGCTTGACGAAAAATTGCTGGCAAGTTTTGACCAGCTGATCGAACAGAAGAGCTACATGAACCGTTCAGAGGCGATTCGAGATCTGATTCGTGCGTCTCTGGTAGAGGAACAGCTGGGTTCCGAGGAGCAGGAAGCGGTCGGAACTGTTACGCTGGTCTATAATCACCATGTGCGAGACCTCTCAGACAAGCTGACGGAACACCAGCACTCTCACCACGATCAGATCATCTCAGCCCTGCATGTACATCTGGATGCCCACAATTGCCTGGAGGTGCTGATTATCCGTGGAGCCGTCAAGGACATCAAGCAGATTGCACATGAGTTGATCGGTGTCAAAGGGGTTAAACACGGCAAGCTGGTTTTGACCACCACAGCAGAAAATCTGTGACGGAATCTTGAAACTCTCCGTCGTTATCCCTGTGTATAATGAACAGGCCACCATTCGTGAACTGATTGAATGCGTCATGGCCGTAGACATTGAGAAAGAGATTATCTTTGTCGATGACTGTTCCACTGATGGAAGTCGCGTGATCCTTCAGGGTCTGGCGAACGATTCTGTCCGGGTAGTACTGCACGACCGCAATATGGGCAAAGGAGCTGCCTTGAGAAGCGGGTTTAAGTATGCAACAGGTGATATCGTTATCATCCAGGATGCTGACCTGGAATATGATCCGGCTCAATACCCCAAGCTCATCAAGCCGATCTTGGATGGAAAGGCCGATGTCGTCTATGGTTCTCGATTTATTACGGGAGACTATCGCCGAGTGTTGTTTTTCTGGCACATGGTGGGAAATAAGCTGCTGACATTGTTGTCAAATCTGTTTACGAATCTCAACCTCAGCGACATGGAGACCTGCTACAAGGTTTTCAGGAGGGATGTCCTGGAAAAGATCACCATCGAGGAGGACCGTTTCGGTTGTGAACCCGAGATTACCGCTAAGATCGCCAAGCTGAAACTGAGAATATATGAGGTGGGCATTTCCTACTCAGGCAGAACCTACATTGAGGGTAAAAAGATAGGCTGGATGGACGGTGTTTCAGCTTTGCGATGTATCATCAAATATAATATGCTGCGCTGATCTGCATCCTCACGGTCTTTCTCGATAGGTAAGGTTTGTGTTGCCATTGTATCTAGTTAAGCCCCCGCGACTGACGGAATCCCTTACCATCGATCATTGCCCTGATCTGTCACTCCCAGAAATCTGAAGGCGGTCGATTAGCCGCCTTCAAAATTTCAAACGTTAGACAACTATTGGGGCTGCTGGGCCGGAGGGTCTGCCCGGATTCCAATGCGACCCTTGCGGTTCTCTTTGATCCGTTTCTTTTTATTCGCCCTGATCTCATTGCGGACAATGTCATAATTCTTTTTCTGTTCGGGAGTAAGAACGGTCTGCATTTTTCTCGCTGTCTCGCTACGCAATGCTTCAACCTTTGCCCCAATCTGTTTCGGGCTGAGATTGAGATTGTCGGCCTGTCTGAGTTCTTTCAGCTTGGCATACTCATCCTCAAGCATCGGACTGATTCGTTTTTGCTGCTCGACAGTCAGTTTCAGCCCTTTGGTGAGACGCTTTAACTGCACCTCCGGTGGCGGCATCATCTTTTCATCAGAACTAAGCTGTTTAGCCGTTTTTGCAATATTATTCTCTTTGACGTCACGTTCATTAGTCTCGGCCACAGCAATGGCAGCTACACACCATGACAGTGCCGCTGCAAACAATAAAGCAATAAACTTTTTCATACGCCCCCCTTTGATGTTTGCTTACACCACGCTAAAGCAATGACTCTGCCATCTAACGAAAAAACAGGATGATTAATTATAGGCATATTTTTATATTTTTCAAGCCTCGTCCACATTTATTCTACGAGGAGTGAAGTTGTCGGTCTCACAACTTTGACCAGTGGCAAGCCCCCGATTGATAAACTGTGCTGGACACAGTGGCCTTATTTGGCTGACAGAAAAGCAGTTTCAAAAGGTGTATCACCTCTATTGCCTGAAGCATTTTCATACCGCTTTACTCTTAAAAAGAAAATGATGTATAGTACAAAAATCATGAATTTTCTCTCCCGAGCATCCCACGCTGCTGCACTCCTGTCCCTGCTTTATTTCCTGCTGTTGCCTGGAATCTCCCACGCCGTTATGCTCACCAAAGACACGGTTTGGCAAGGTAATATCAAGGTTGGCGAGGATGTCCTGGTGCCGAAGGGCATTACTCTGACGGTCAAGGCGGGTACAAATGTCAGGGTGGTTTCTGCTGAAAGTACGAAAACCGACCCCGAATATGTTTCACCCCTGACCGAGATAACCATTAGAGGAACGCTCAAGGTCGAGGGTACCGAAAGGTCACCGGTCGAGTTTTCCGGCGTGGACGCCACAGCAGGAAGTTGGGCGGGTATTATAATCGATCAGGGAACCGCAGATATGCGCTCGTTCCGGATAAAAAATGCCGATACTGCTCTGTACGTTGTAAATGGCAGCCTGGGTATCCGTGATGCTCTCCTCAAAGAAAACCGCTATGGCATGGTCGCTCAGGGTAACGGGGCCGATGTACGGATAGAAGGCTCCCGTATTGTCGGTAATGAGTATGGTGTTTTTACTCTTCAGGGAGCACGGCTGCTGTCGCAGGATACCGTCGTCACTGGTAACAGGAAAAAGGACCGCTATGCTGCTTCGGTAAAGGTTGCCGCTCCACCGGTTGCCTTTGCCGCAAAGGTTGAGATCCCTGTCAGCAGGCGTTATCAGGACGAGGTTTTCAGGGGCGATACAATCTGGCGGGGACGGATCGAGGTTGCGGGCTTGATTCGTGTGCCCGAGGGAAGTCGCCTGATCATTCTGCCGGGCACCATTGTGGAATTTGTGAAAAAGGATACCAATGGTGATGGTATCGGTGAAAACGGTCTCCTGATCCAGGGGCGTCTGATTGCGAAAGGAACCCCGGAGGATCCGATAATTTTCAGGTCGGCGGAAAAGGTTAAAGAGGCCGGTGACTGGGACTCGATCAATATCATGAACAGCGCCGGTGCACAGAACCTTATCGAGTATTGCCGTATCGAACATGCCTATCGAGCTCTACATTTTCATTTTTCCCATGTCGGACTGTACCATTCGCAACTGACTAACAATTATCGCGCCATTCAGTTTCAGGAGTCTCTGGTGCTTCTGAAGGGCAACCGTATCTATGGCAACAAAAGCGGCGTCCAGGCCCGGGACTCTGATGTAACCATGACCGGTAATGTCATTTCCGCTAATAACGTGGGAGCCAACTTTTTCAGGGTTAATCTGACTGCCCGTGGGAACCGGATTACGGCGAACGGCAAGGAAGGGCTGCGGATACGTGAAGGGGTTTCTTCTCTGCAGGAAAACCTTATTGATGGTAATCGCTTCGGTCTGATGGTTGCGGATATGTTTTATGGTGACTACAGAAATAACAGCATCACCAATAACCTCGAGGTTGGCATGTCCCTGAAGAATGCCGATAATGTGGAGGTTGTTGGCAACTTTATTGCTGCGAACGGGTTTAACGGACTGAACATTCAGGAATCCAGGGCCAGCATCAAGGACAACCTGATCTCCGACAATGGTGAACGGGGCATTGGCGTACAATCGTTTGATGGTGAAATAACGGGGAACAACTTTATAAAAAACCGGCTATACGCAATCGACCTGGAAGGTTCCCGGGATGTGGCGGCAATTGGCAACTGGTGGGGTGGGGATGACCCTGCCAAAGTTGTTTTTGACAAGCGCGCAGATCCATCTCGGGGGAGTGTGCTCCATGATAAGGCCGCTGCTCACCCGTTCCGTTTTGTATGGCCGCTATCTGCAGTACCCGCCAACGCCATCTGGCGAGGTATTATAGCCATACCACGCGAGGTCACGGTGCTTACCGGTGTTGAATTGACGATAACACCGGAAACAACGGTAGAGTTCTCTGATGGCGCCGGCATGTTGGTCAAAGGCCGACTGATTGCAAAAGGGCAGAGCGACGGGAAAATCAGGTTCACCTCGGATCGTAAAAAGGGTGCTGGAGACTGGAACGAAATACAGCTGGAATATGCAACCGGCAGCATCATATCCAATTGCATCTTTGAGTACGCTACCTGGGGGCTGCACAGTCATTTTACCAATCTGGTCGTGTCCGATAGTTATTTTGGCAATAATACCGGCGGGATGAGATTTAGAAGCGGTCCTGCAGAGATACGGAACTCAACCTTTGAACATAACATTATCGGTATCAGGTCATATATCGGTAATGCCGTCATCAAGGGCAATACAATCAGGAAAAACGAGGTTGGCATTTTTGTCAGGGAAAAGGGCGGTGGCCTTGTAATCACCGGCAACAATATCCTTGATAATAGCAGTTACGGCATCCGGGTAGGAGATTTCAACAATGAGGATGTTAACGCCCGCGGAAACTGGTGGGGAGAGGCGGATCCGTCCAACGCCATCTTTGACGCGGAAGATGAACCGGGTATTGGTAAAGTCCTGTTCAAGCCTGTGCTTGCGGCGCCGGTTGCGATTGTTGCGAGGCCTTTGAAATGATGCGCATGTATGTGAAGCTCATAATGGTGATGGTTGTAGGACTGTTGACATGCGGTTCTCCGTTATCTGCCGCAGAGACGCATCTGCTGAAGTCCAAGGTTTCTGATATTGAAGGCCGACCCATGGCGGGTGCCAAGCTGTTTGTTTATGACAGTCCGAACGTGCGGCGTCCTGCGGATTTCATTTCTTCGATGTCAGATCGTGTTGGCCAAGTACAAATTGCTTTACCGCCTGGAACATACTGGGTAGTCGCGCGCTTTAAATCAGATGGGAAATATGGTCCACTTTTGCCGGGAGACAAGCACTCCGGAGAGCCGGTTGAGATTGATATGACAGCAGATGGAGCAAACGCTGATTTTGTCGTTGCTGATATCCGTGAGCTTGGACAGAAGAAACGGGCCACTGCAACAGATGCGCTGCATCTGAAGGGGCATGTGGTTGATACTCACGGAGCACCCGTTGCTCAAGCCGTTGTATTTGCCAACAGGTCGAAGGAATTTAGTGAACTG
The DNA here is from genome assembly GCA_021781535.1 of Deltaproteobacteria bacterium. Classification (GTDB taxonomy): domain Bacteria; phylum Desulfobacterota; class Desulfuromonadia; order Geobacterales; family Pseudopelobacteraceae; genus JACRCG01. Next base: position 5,621 of record JAJXWO010000072.1, read on the forward strand.
CCAGATTTTGTTTCGGCGTGGACGGGGGCTGATGGAGGATTTGAGATCTATCTACCGCCCGGCGTCACATATTTCGTTGGTGCTTCGCGACAGTTTCCGCTGCAATATCAGGAAGGGATTGTAAACCATCTTGTAATAGAACGCGGGAAAATAGATATTGCTAAAGACATTAAATTAACAGTAGAATAATTGTCACGTGGAATAGTAAGCAATTTATTAAAAATACCCAGTATAAACGAGGTGATTGAATGAAAAGAATTATGTGCTTAATTGTAGCAGGCGTTTTTCTCATGACGGCTCATATGTCCGTGGCGTGCGTCGGCAAGACAATCCATGTGGGCATTTCAAGCGCAAATGAAAAGCTCATGGCTGAATTGGCATCCTTGATGATCACCGAAAGAACCGGATCGAGTGTAACGATTGATGTCTATAAGGATTCCAGGGAGCTATACGAAGCGGTCAAAGAGGGTAAGCTCAACATCATCATGGAAAACACTGATAGTGCTATGCAAATATTGGGGAGAACGAAAAGCGCTGGTTCTCCGGGAACAGATGTAATCAAAAATGAGTACCGCAGAAGATTTAATCTCACGTGGCTTAACAGTTTTGGCATAACACCTAAGTATGCCCCGGTATTGACTGCTGACACCTTGTCGAATTACCCGGCATTGCCCAAGTTACTCAATAAACTGGCGGGCGTCCTTTCGAATGATACCTATTCCAAATTACTTAAATCCGCATCGTCAAATGATACAACAAAGAAGGTTGCGAAGGATTTTCTGAAGAGCAAGAAACTGATTTAGCAGGAAGGTACCGTTGAAATTTGCCGAGAAGATGAAGAAGGTTGTAAAATTCTTTGCGTCGACTGAATTGGCCATTGTACTTTTTCTGGTAATTTCACTTGTTGCCATTCCCGGAACTTTTTCAGAAAACCGCACATTTTATTCAAGTCCACTGTTTCGATCATTACTTGGTCTTTTCGGGATAAATCTGATTCTCTGCACGCAACGGAGATTCGCGATAATTCCCAAATCTGTTCTTGTGTTACATTGCGGCGTGATTGTGACGCTGGCCGGGTGTATTCTGGCCTCGTTTGGCTCCGTGGCAACGGTCAATATGTACGAAGGAACGACGGTGGACCACGTCTATCGTTGGGATACGAAAACGGATGTCCCCCTTGGCGTTGAGATGGCCTTGAAGAAAATACATTGGGAATTTTTCCCGATGCCCGTGAAGATCGGCGTTCTGAGAGGACAGCGCAAAGAAAAACTGTTTGAACTGAAAACCGGGCAAGGCTTCGATTTCAATGGCTATCACGTAACGGTTGGGCCTGTGGAATATAACTCTGAAAATCTGAAATTATCAATTTTTGAAAAAGGCACCCTAATAGGCTCGTTCAATACATCATCCGGCTCAACTGATCTCCCTGCCAATTTTCCTTATTCCTTCAAGCTGGTTGCTTTTAAAACACCACGGCTGAAAAGACAGTGGGTTGACTTGAAGCTCACAGATCCTTCCGGAGTGGTCACTGAAGGGACCGCTGAGGTGAATGGTCC